>JAJEIA010000045.1 GCA_022823505.1 Dehalococcoidia bacterium | reverse complement strand
ACTTCCGCTCCATGGACATCTGGCACACCCGCGAGCCGGATATCGTCGGCACCGAGGGTTGGGCGGGCCGCGTCATCCGCGACCTCGACCCCCGCAGCGAGAACGTCCTCAAGGGCGTGAACTTCGGACAGGGGCTGCCCCGGGCGCTGGCTCTGCGCGGCACGCCGGTGACGTCCGTTTCAAGCCTGGAGTCCTACGGCGTGCTGTCGAGCGTCCCGGTGGAGGTCGAGCGAGACCAGCTTCTGGACCGGTTCGCCCGAATGTACTCTCCCACCGTCGGGACCGGCCCCGTGATGGACTACCTAGGCCAGACCGGCCGTGACGCCCTCAAGGGTGCGGACATCATCCGGTCTGCGCCGGAACAGTACTCGTCCACCATCGAGTATGCGGACACTCCCATCGCCAAGTACCTGCGCGACATTGCCCAGGTGTATCTGGCCGATCTGGGCACCCAGTTGTTCTACACCCAGCACGGCAGCTTCGACTCTCACTTCAACCAGCCGCCGATGCACACCAAGCTTTGGACCGACATGTCCAGCGCAATCGGAGACTTCTTCGACGACCTGGCGGAGCACGACGCCGGCGACAACCTCATCATGGTGCTGTTCACCGAGTTCGGCCGCCGCGTGAAGGACAACGGCACGGGAACGGACCACGGCGCCGGCGGCGCAGCCTTCGTGATCGGAAACCAGGTCAAGGGCGGCCACTACAGCGCCTATCCGTCGCTGCGCCCCGAGGACCTGACCCAGGGCGACCTTGAGCCCAACTACGACTTCCGCGGACTCTACGCCACCGTCATCGAAAAATGGCTGGGACTGGACTCCGTGCCGATCGTGGGCGGGAACTTCGAGCAGTTGGACTTCGTGTAGGAGCTTCAACTCAAAGCGAGGGAGGTCTAACCATGCTAACCACAGTGGCCGCCGGCCGGGTCTTCGACTACAGCTATTGCATCGGCATGTACGGCATGTCGGGGCAGGGATTCTGGTCGCCGCAGGATTTTGCGCTGGCGGGCGACACGATGTACGTCCTCAGCCGGGGGGCCGAGGAGCTCGGTCAGCGGGTCAGCCGCGTCACCCTGGATCACCAGTTCCTCGGTCAGTTCGGCGCCTTCGGTCGTGGAGACGGCCAGTTCGTTTGGCCCCGCTCCATCACACTGGACGACGAGTGCAACGTTTATGCTTCGGATGATTTCCTGAACCGGGTGTCGGTCTTCGACTCCGAGGGCACGTTCGTGTCCTGCTGGGGTGAGGGCGGAGCAGGCGAGGGCCAGTTGAACGGCCCTTGCGGAATGGCATTCGACTCCGATGGCAACATGCTGGTGGTCGACAGCCAGAACCACCGCGTGCAGAAGTTCACCAGGGAGGGCAAGTTCCTGGGGTCCTTTGGTAAGCACGGCGATGGTGACGGCAAGTTCAACCTGCCCTGGGGCGTGTGCGTCGACGCCGCTGGCAGCATCTACGTTGCCGATTGGAAGAACGACCGCGTCCAGAAGTTTGATGCCGACGGAAACTTCCTGCTGTCTTTCGAGGCGTCCCCGACTTCCGGTGTCGGAGACCTGCGCGGTCCCACCGGCGTCGCGGTTGACTCCGAGGGTGACGTGTACGTCACCGACTGGGGCAACCACCGCCTCCAGGTGTACGCTCCGGATGGTCGCTTCATCACTTCGCTGGTTGGTGATGCGCAGCAACCGTCGCCGTGGACCCAGACCTACATCGACGCCAACCCCGACATCGTCAAGGCGCGGCGTCGCGTGGATCTGGAACCGGAGTGGCGGTTCCGCCGGCCCGTGTCAGTGCGCGTGGACGAAAACGACCGCATCTTCGTTCTGGAAGCCAACCGGCACCGGGTACAGGTGTACGACAAGGTCAAGGACTACGAGGAACACCCGCTCAACCTGTAATGGCTCCGGACTGGCCAGTTTCTACGCAGGGGCGAATGTTCATTCGCCCCTGTTGTTTTCTTCGTTCCCGTTGGCGCGGTTGATCGCGATTTCGCTCAGTTCCATGACGCGAGCGGTTAACTCCTCGCTGCGCTGGTGCTCCGCACGCAGCATCGACATCAATTCGTCTCGCTCCCGCTCGCGCGCATTGCGCTCCTGCTCGCGCGCTTTACGCTCTTCCTCGCGTGCTTTGCGCTCTTCCTCGCGTTCCTGGTCGCGGGCCTTTTCCGCCTCCCGATTGCGGAGGAATTGCCAGATCGTGAAAATCATATCGAACCCTCCGAAAAATCCCATCGCCGCCACGCCCGCGGCAGTGTTGATGATCGCCGCAGTGACCAGGTCGGAAAGCATCCGCTCATCCACATTATATGCCCAAACCGTGACGGTCAGCGCTCCGACACCCACGGTTAGACTCGTGGTGACGTAGATGGTGGCGGCGAGAAAGAAAAGACTGCTCATACCGGCATCTTCGGATTATCCGAACTGGCCCGTCGCTTCTTTTGGGCGATGGAATGAGTATAAGGGGAGCGGCACGTCCGCAGCCGTACAACGGTGTCAGCAGTTGAACATTTCCCAACCGGCGCCTCGCTGAGCGCTCTGCGATATAATGCCGCCGACAAGGTCCCACCGGCGACGCCACAGGCGGAGGTTCCCCATGACCCAGCAAGCAACCAGGATCGACGCCGACCGCACGGCCGTTTTGATCATGGATTTCCAGCAGCGCATCATCGCCAACGTGGCAACCGAGCCCGTGGCTGTGGTGGAAAACGCGGCGAAGGCTCTGGCCGGAGCCCGCGCGGCCGGCATCCCCGTCATCTACGTCGTGCACCGTGGCGGGCCATTCGCCGAATACGCTCCAGACGTGGAACTACACGAGGGCGTTACGCCGGCGGAGGGGGAGCTGGTGATCACCAAGGTCCGTCCTGGTCCGTTCTCCACCACTGCCCTGGACGTTACCCTGCGCGAGATGGGTCGCGACAACCTGGTCATCATGGGTGTGGCGACCAGCGGATGCGTCCTGTCCTCGGTGCGCTGGGCGGTGGACATAAACTACAGCTTTATCGTGCTTTCGGATGCCTGTTCCGACGGAGACCCCGAGGTTCACCGTGTTCTGACCGAGAAGGTCTATCCTCGTCAGGGAACCGTGATGACTACCGATGAGTTTCTGGCTGCCGTTTAGCTTGCTTGACCAAGTGCGGCCCTGGATCCCGGCGGTCGCCGGAATGACGATAATCGGGGAAGGAGTGTCAGAATGAGATACGACGTCATTGTGATCGGCGCCGGTTCTGCCGGCGGCACCATGGCTACCCGCCTGTCCGAGGACCCCTCCCGCTCCGTGCTTCTGTTGGAGGCGGGCCCCGACTATCCCGACCTGGAGCAGACCCCCGACGACCTGAAATTCGGATACGCACCGCGCGCCTCCGAAATGGGAGCTCCTCACAATTGGTCCTTCGTGGGTACCGGCACGCCCCTGCAGACCGAGCCGGTGAACGTACCGCGCGGCCGCGTGGTCGGTGGCACCAGCGCCATCAACGGCCAGGTTTTCCTGCGCGGCGTGCCCGAGGATTACGACCGCTGGGCTTCCTGGGGCAACGACGAGTGGAGCTACATCAACGTGCTCCCCTACTTCCGCAAACAGGAAACCGATACCGACATCACCGACGACTTCCACGGCTTCGACGGCCCCATTCCGGTGCGCCGCCACCGCCGGGAGAACTGGCTGCCCCTCCAGGAAGCCTTCGTGCAGGCCTGCACCGACGTCGGGTACGCCGAGGTCTACGACCACAACCATCCCGACTCCACGGGCGTCGGTCCGTTCCCGATGAACAACCCCAACGGGGTGCGCATGAGCACCGCGCTGACCTACGTGAACCCCAACCGCCATCGCCTCAACCTGACTATCCGCGCCAAGGTCCGCGTGCACCGGATCCTCTTCGAGGGGCAACGGGCCGTCGGTGTCCAGGTTGAGAGCGGCGGCGAGACGTTCCAGATCGAGGCCGAACAGATCGTCCTGTGTGCTGGCGCCATCGCCTCTCCGCAACTGCTGATGCTATCCGGCGTAGGGCCCGCTGCGGAACTGCGCAACCTGGGCATACCGGTGGTCAAAGACCTTCCGGGCGTCGGTAAGAACCTCCGCGACCATCCCCTGGTGCCCGTTCGGGTCAAAGTCAAGGACGATTTCCCGCTGGATCCCGATGCGCCTCGCATCCAGACGGTGCTGCGCTACACCGCCAGCGGCTCCGACGCCCGCAACGACATGCAGATCTTCCCGTCGTCCTTCTCAACACCGCTGGGCGGTGATCCCTTTGACAACGAGGGCATCCGCCTCACCTGCATGATGGAACTGGCGGAAAGCGCCGGCGAGCTGACCCTGCAATCCACGGATCCAGACGTTCAGCCTCACATCGATTGCCGCTACCTGGAGGCCGACTGGGACCGCGAGCGCATGCGAGAAGCCGTCCGCATCGTCCTGCGGCTCATGGATCACGAGCAGTTCAGCGGGATTTACGACGGACTGATTTCGCCAACCGAGGCCGATCTGGAATCGGATGAAACACTGGACAACTGGATGCTTCGCGAGGTCTGCATCGGCCAGCACCTCTCCGGTACCTGCAAGATGGGCCCCGACAGTGATCCCATGGCCGTGGTCGACCAGCACTGCCAAGTCCACGGCATCGAGTCGCTGCGCGTCGCCGACGCCTCAGTTATGCCCGACGTCATCCGGGCCAACACCAACTGTACCACCATCATGATCGGCGAACGCGTTGCCGAGTGGATCAGGTCCGGTCGGTAGCAACTTCGGTCTAATTCAGCCGTCGCCGTCCGTTGTTGCTCACTAGACGATTTCCGGTTCGACTGGCTTACAGCCCACGTGCCCTTTCGGGAGACCTGTTCGGCGGCGTGACCACCGCCGCGACGGTTCTCCCGATGGCGTTGGCTTACGGCGTAGCCGCGGGATTGGGTCCGGCGGCCGGCATGTACGGCGCGATCGCCGTTGGTTTCTGCGCCTCCATTTTCGGAGGAACGCCGGCGCGGATTGCATACTCCACCGCAGCGATGACGGTGGCGATGATGATCGTGCTGACGCAGCACGCGGAGAATCTGTCTGAGGCGTTCACCATAGTCATGCTGGCCGGCGTGATCCAGATTGCGTTGGGGCTCCTCCGGGTTGGTCGGTTGATCAACTACACTCCGTATTCCATGATTGCCGGATTTACCTCCGGCATCGGCCTCCTGATCATTATCATCCAGACATTGCCCTTCCTGGGTGCGGACCCCGCCCGGGGAGGCCTGCTTGGGGTCGTTCGCGCCTGGCCGGAAGCGGTGGTCGGTCTGAATTGGCACGCCGTAATTGTGGGGGCGGCGTGTCTGGCGATCTGCGTGTTCTGGCCGCGCCGGCTGGGCCGGTACGTGCCGGGGCCGTTGGTAGCCCTGATCGTCGGAACAGCGATGGCGGCGCTGTTGCTGCACGACGCCCCAACGATTGGAAAGCCTCCGGAGGGTCTGCCTCCGCTGTATCTGCCGAATTTTGCGCCCGATCTGCTGCTCTCCGCCTTGCAGCCGGCGCTGACCCTGGCCCTGATCAGTTCCGTCAATAGTCTGGTCGCTTCCCTGGTGGCGGACAGTCTCACCCGTACTCGCCATAAACCCAACCGGGAGCTGTTCGGGCAGGGTATTGCGAACGTGTCCGCGGGATTGTTGGGCGCCCTGCCCGGGGCCGGCGGGCCTTCCGGAACCACCGTGAACGTACGGGCCGGCGGAACCACTCCGGTCTCCGGCATCACGTGCGCGGCGGTTCTGCTGGCTCTGGTGCTGGGTCTGGGGTGGGTCGCGGAGCCGATACCGGTGGCCGCACTGTCCGGTATCCTGATCAAGGTTGGCTGGGACATCATCGACTGGCGACTCATCACCCGCATACGGCACGTCCAGCGGGAATACCTGCTGGTCATGCTGCTCACGCTGGTCATTACAGTGTTCGTGGACCTGATCACGGCAATTGCCATCGGGCTGATCGTGGCCGGATTCGCCCGCGCGCGGGCAAGGGAGCAGCGTGAGCTGGGACAGGTGATATCGGTACCCCTGCTGGATCGGGAGTTTTTGCGTGAAAACGCCGACGCGGACGATGCCGATGAGTTCCAGGCGCGGGTGGGATTGGTCGATTTGCGCGGCGAGTTTTCCTTTGCCTCGGCCAACGAATTGGCCTGGATGATAGGCGCGGACATTCGGGAGCACGAGGTCACCATATTCGACTTTTCCAACACCGTGCACATGGACGACAGTGCGGCCCTGATAATCGAAAGACTTGTCGACGCAGCCGCGGCCGCGAGAACGGAGTGCATCGTCCTCAATCTTTCCGGCTCGGTGGAGCAGACCCTGCGGTCGTTGAATGTGTTCCGGCGCGTTCCGGCCGAGCGGTTCGTAAGCGATTTGGGCTCGGCACGGGAACTGGCGCAGAAGCTGCTCGCGGCGAGGGCCTGACGGCGTCCCCAATCTGCACGACCGCGCTGTCACATCCGATCGGGTCTGATAAACTCCGAACCACCATCGCGAAGGATTCGGAGATCGTGCGCAACGCTGCCGCAAAGGAGCAAGGAGCAAGGTAATGTCAGTAGGAATAATCGTCCCCCTGCCCGCCTACACCCTCGACCCGGCGTTCATCGCCAAGAAGGCGGAGGAGCTGGGCTTCGAATCGATCTGGTACCACGAACACCCCATCCTCCCGGTGCACAGCGAGAGTCCCTTCCCGGCCACCGGCGGGGAGATCCCCTGGACCTACCGCCACTTTTCCGACCCGTACATGGCCTTGGCCATGGCCGCGGCCGTGACCGACCGGATCAAACTCTGCACCGGCATAACTCTGGTTCCCGAGCGCAACCCGCTGATCTTGGCCAAGCAGATCTCGGTGCTGGATCGGCACAGCAACGGCCGTTTCGTTTTCGGCATCGGGGCGGGCTGGAACCGCGAGGAGACCGAGATGATGGGTGGTGACTTCGACCACCGCTGGACCCAGACCGAGGAAGCGGTCGGGGCTCTGAAAGCCCTCTGGACCGAGGACCAGGCGGAGTTCCACGGGCGTTACTACAACTTCCCGCCGGTCTACATGTATCCCAAGCCGGCCCAGGATCCGCACCCGCCCATCCTGCTGGGCGGCAACGCCCGCAACGTCCTGCGCCGTGTGGTGCGCTACGGCGATGGCTGGCTGCCGAACCGCGCCAACCCGGGTCAGATCGAGGACAGCCGCAAGCAACTCGACACCCTCGCCGCCGAGCGGGGACGGGACCCGGAGGCAATCACCATCTCCGTATTCGGCCAGCAGCCGGATACCACGCGGCAGACCGTCGATGATTTCCTCAACGCCGGCGCGCTGCGGGTCTGCGTCTGGCCCAACCACTCCGATTCCGAGGAGGAGATGGGACAGCAGTTGGAAAGCATGGCCGAAACCCTGCTGCGCTGAAACTCGTCGTTATCCAGCCACAACCGTCGCACCCGCGCATAGGAGGCAACACCAATGGCAACCTACGTGTATGTCGCAGCTCAGGACGACAACAAGGTGTCCATCTTCACCATGGACGATGCGACCGGCGCGTTGACCATCGCCGGCGAGGAGCAGGTATCGGGTGGCCCGTCGCTCTTGGCGATCAGCCCCGACCGGCAGACCCTTTACGCCGGCCACCGCGAGGTCCCTGAGATCACCAGTCATCGCATCGATCAACAGACCGGGGAACTGACCCAGACCGGTTCGGTGACCCCTCCGGGCCAACCGTCATATCTCGCTACCGACCGCACCGGCCGCTTCCTGCTGTCTTCCTACTACGCCGACGGCAAGGCCGCCGTGCATCCGTTGGGCGAGGATGGAAGCCTGGGCGGGGCGGCAACCTCGGTGGTGGACACCGACACCGGCGCCCATGCCATGATGACCGACCGGTCCAACCGGTTCGCGTATGTCCCGCACATCGCTCGCGTGCAGGACAATGTCCTTGAACCGCCCAAGAATATTCCCGGACCGAACATCATCTACCAGTTCCGGTTCGACCCCGCCACGGGCTCATTGACGGCCAACGACCCCGCCACCCTGGCACAGGGGGATATGATCGGGCCTCGGCACCTCACCTACCATCCCAATCTGGACCTGGTCTACTTCTCCAACGAGCAGGGCTGCAGCGTGTCCTCGTACCAGATCGGCAGTGAAGGCGCACTGACCCACTTCGAAACCGTCTCGACCCTGCCGGCCGGCGTTACCGAACGCAACACCTGCTCGCAGATTCAGTTCTCGCCCGACGGTGGCCTGCTATTCGTGCCCAATCGCGGCCACAACAGCATCGCCAGTTTTACGGTCGATGCGGAGGGCCGCCTGACGCCGGCGGACCATGCCGCAACCGAGCCGGTCCCCAGCGCGTTCTCCCTCGACCCATCCGGCCGTTACGTGTTCGCCGCCGGTTCGGCGACCGGGCAGTTGGCCTCGTACAGCGTCAACGGGGACACGGGCGCAATGACGGCCCTGGGCACCTATGCCGTGGGCGAGCGGCCCATGTGGGTGCTTACCACAACGCTGGGCGACTGATCACCGTAATCACCATCCAAGGGAGGTTCGACATGCGACTGGAAGGAAGAGTTGCCCTGATCAGCGGCGGCGCCCGAGGGCAGGGCGCGGCCGAAGCCAGGCTGTTTGCCCAGGAGGGAGCGGCGGTGGTCATCGGGGACATTCTCGACGACGACGGGATGAAACTGGAGGCCGAGATCCGCGAGTTGGGCGGACAGGCCACCTACGTCCACCTGGATGTGACGGATGCGGACCAGTGGGCCGACGCCGTAACCGAAGCGGTAAATCGCTACGGCAAGCTGGACATCCTGGTGAACAACGCCGGCGTGGGCGGTACCAGCATCGGCGGTGTCAATGCACCGCGCATCCACGAAGCGCCGACGGAAGTCTGGGACCAGATCATGGACGTCAACGGCAAGGGTGTTTTTCTGGGCACCCGGGCCGCGATACCGGCCATGCGCACGGCCGGCGGTGGGTCCATCATCAACATATCGTCCATCGCGGGCATCATCGCCACCAGGCCAGGGTCCGGGGCCGGTTCAGCCTACGCCAGTTCCAAGGGCGCCGTGCGGCTCCTGACCAAGTCCACGGCCGTGCAGTACGCCGGAGAGAACATCAGCTGCAACTCGGTCCACCCGGGATTCATCGACACGGCCATGACGGCGCGGACCATGTCGGACCCGGAGCAGAGGCAGATGCGCGTGGATGCGACTCCCATCGGCCGGATCGGCACCGTGGACGACATCGCATATGGTGTGCTGTTCCTGGCCTCGGAGGAATCGTCATTCATGACCGGCAGCGAGCTGGTCATCGACGGAGGTTATACGGCCCAATAGGTAGTCCGGTCACGCGGTGCGATGGGGTATCCCGTCCCCCGTTGACCGGTTCTCCGTTCGACCGGACCGGCAGCGATCCCAGGTGGCTGGAAACCTGGAAACAAGGTCGCCGTGAATGCGAGGCCAGCCGCGTCCCCGGACTGCACGCGTCGACGCCGTCAGCCGGCTCAACCGCCAGTTCAGCGACCGTCGCGGTTGCTTTGTGTCGGCTGGCGCAAGTGGGTGTACGCGGGAACGTTCGCCTCGGAGTGGCTCGTGGAGCCGCCCTGCCCTGAGAGTTGTCAGTTGCGCCGGATTACGCCGCAGGCCAGCCGCACCCCGGTGCTGCCTTCGGCGACACCGTATGCCTGGGGAAGTTCGTGGATCACGATGGCGGCTCCGTCATCGTCCAAAATCGAGTGGTCGTGGCCGGTCCGGAGCGTGAACCCGTCAGTGATGAAATCCGCCCGGGCCGACCCGTCGTCGTGGGCGTAAACGTTGGGCAGGTCACCGCCGTGGTCTCCGTGAACCCCGCTCCGCTTCCAGTTGGGGTGGACGAAACCAACTCGCGAAGGCGTTGCATCGAAGTGGTCGCCTGCCGCCGCAAAATCGGGAGAACAGCTACCCACCGCGTGGACGGAGACCGCGTGACCACCCGGGCCCAGTCCGTTGATGTCCAGGGCCACCACCACGCTGTTGCCCTGTTGCCGGAACGTGACCGCACCGATTGCGTCGCCAGATTGGGAAACCATGGGTGCCGTAGCCGAGAGTTCGGCGTGTGTCGCCCCAGCTCGATTGGTGAGCAGGAATATTAACACCAGGATGACGACTATTCCCGCAGCAATGAATGCCACAATAATCCCGGTGGTGACACTGCGACCCATTGACGGCCTCCATCGGCGGCAACTATTGCCGCGACAACATAAAACCTCAAAAATACTCCTGCGCACGATGATTGTAGCGGTTTGAGCCAAAATACAGCAATCAGGGGACTCTCCGGAGTCCCCTGATTTCGAAATTGGGATTTGCGGCGTGGTGCCGGTTCGGGTTACCGCAGGAATTGGGCCAGCTGGTCCGCGTTGGCCCGCATCATGCTGACATAATCCGGATATTCGTCGTCCGGCAGCGAGCGGATGATACCGACCTGGATGCCCGTGTCACGAGCCACCTGCGCCAGTGCGTCACCAGAGAATTGCGGTTCGGCGAACACGGCAGGGAGACCGCGGTGCTCCACCAGTTCCAGGACGTTGGCAATGTCGTCCGGCGACACGTCCTCCGCGTGCGCCCCCACGAAGGCCTGAACCTCCACGTCGTAGCGCTCTCCAAAGTACCCGAAGGCATCATGGAAGGTCACCATCACGCGGTGGTCTGCGGGTATCGACGCCAAGGCATCGGCGATGTAGGCGTCCAAAGCCTCCAGTTCTTCGATGTATGCCGCTGCGTTGTCCATGTAGGTTGCCGCGTTGGCCGGGTCAGCCTCGACCAACCCGTTGGTGATCCGGTTCACGTAATGGACCACCATGCGGGGGTTCTGCCAGAAGTGCGGGTCGCCTTCCCGGTGGTCGTGGCCATTATCGTCGTGGCCTTCTTCGGGATGGTCACCCTCGCCGAGGATGCCGACAAAGGCAATCTTGGTCGGCT
>JAJEIA010000147.1 GCA_022823505.1 Dehalococcoidia bacterium | reverse complement strand
TGTATGGTGTATCGCTTCCCAGGCATGGCGGCCGCACCTCCCCGCAACCTCAATTTGCAGCCAGCATAGGAACTTCCCGTGCGAACCTCCAAGTAATTCAATTGCTGATTTGAACCAATACTAGTTTAGTCTATTCTAGTTGATTATGGATGTTGTCAGTCGTCGCATCAGCTTGACCGCTTGGGGGCGCCTGTATGGCTTCGACAAAGCCACCACGACTCGAATGCACCATGCCGGAAAGTTGCCGCCGGAACTTCAGGTAGAGCAACTGCCCAACGGCCGTTACTACGTGGTGGTTCCTCGGGAAAACGATGGCCGGTGCGTGGTGTACGCTCGAGTTTCGTCCGCTGACCAGAAAGATGATCTGGACCGTCAGGTGGGTCGGGTCGTGGAATGGGCGGCGCAGCAGGGGTGCCGGCACGATGAGGTGGTGAAGGAAATCGGCTCCGGCCTGAATGGTAACCGTCGCCGTTTACGGCGTCTGGTGGCCGATGACACGGTGGGGACGATAGTGGTGGAGCATCGGGAGCGGTTGAGCCGCTTCGGGTTTGAGTACGTGGAGGCTGCGCTGACGGGACGTGGAGCCCGCATTCTGGTCATGGAAGAAGGTGAGCTTGAGGATGATCTGGTGAGGGACGTGACCGAGGTGATGACCTCGCTGTGCGCGCGGCTATACGGGCGACGTTCGGCCCGACGACGTGCGGAGCGGGCGCTGGCGGCGGCGCAGGAAGGCTGATGCAGCACCCTGGCACTTACCAGACCCGAGTTTCGGAGTACGGGGGCATTGACTGTGCTCTGGGCGACGTGGCGCTGTCAGCCTATGCCGAACTGCATGGACGGGTGGAGCGGAAGCTGTTTGCCGAGGTGGCGGCGGGGAAGAGTGCGGCGTCGCTGAAGAGCGGCTACCTGAAGCGGTACGGGATACCGGCCAGGATGTTCAACGGGGTGCGCGTGTCGCTGGAGGGGAAGGTGGCGTCGGTGCGGGAGCAGCAGAAGCTGCAGCTCGATAGCCTGGGGCGGCGGATTGCTCGTGCCCAGCAGCATATTGCCGGTGCTGCTGAGCATGGACGGTGGGACCAGGCCCATCAGAAACGGCGTCGGTTGGCGACTTTGCAATCCAGGCTGGCAGCGTTGGAAGCCGCTATTGCGCAGGGGCGAGTGCGATTGTGCTTCGGGTCGAAACGCCTGTGGCGGAAACAGCACCACCTTGAGCAGAATGGCTACGCCAGCCATCAGGAATGGCTGGCCGACATGAGTCATCCCGGATTTTAGGAAACGGGGAAATCGGTTGGGGAAACGGCTGAAATACGAAGCCCCCTTCTGGTGGAGTGGGAGTGTCCAAACTCCAAACCACAGAGGGGGGCTTTCGTATGTTGCAGCAAGAAACGGGTCTGCGGCAAGGGCAGCAGGTGGCGGATCTGTTGGAATTGTTCATCGGGCCGTTGGGCGGGTGGCTGGATGAGCGGTTGGACCGGCGCCTGGTACGCACGTTTTTCCTGGCATTGGTGTCCATGGTACGTCTGCGCCACAATCGTTCGGGATTGCTGCTCAGCGAGTTGGGCGCCCACATCATCTCTCCCGACCGTGCGCCGGCGGGCACCAAGCGCCTCAGCAATCTGCTGCGGTCTCCCAAGTGGAGCCATGACCTGCTGCAAAGGTTGCTCTGGCATCGCGCCGAACTCAGCCTGACCCAGTTACAGGATCGAGACGAGACGACGCTGGCCATCTGGGATGAGAGCGTGCTGGAGAAACCGGAGAGCATCGCCCTGGAGGGATTGGGTCCCGTCCGTTCCAGCAAGGCGGCCCGCCTGAAGCGCATCAAGCCAGGCTACTACAATCCCCCGGGAGGACGGCCCGTATTCGTGCCCGGCATGCAATGGCTCACCGTGATGGTGGCGGGGATGCGGGGACCTCCCACCCTGGCGGCCATGCGTTGGTGGACCAGTCGCGGCCCCCTGACCAGTCACCGCAGGGAGCAGACGGCCCATTTGCTTGCCCAATGCGCCCAAAGGTGGCAACGGCGGGTGATCCACGTCTTCGACCGAGGCTACGCCGGAACCCCCTGGCTCAAAGCACTGAGCGAGCACCAACTGCGGTTCATCGTCCGCTGGCCCACCCGCTACCACCTGGTCGACGCCAAGGGCCGGCGTCCCGCCTGGCAGATCACCCGGGGCAAACCCTCCCAGGACCATCGGCTGATCTGGGACCTGCACCGCCGCCAGTATCGCAAAACCGGCATCGTGGCCGTGCCAGTGCACCATCCTCACCTGACGGACCAACTATGGCTGGTGGTCTCCCGTCCGGGCAAGGGTCGCAAGCCCTGGTACCTGCTCACCAACGAACCCCTGGACACCACCGACGACGCCTGGCGGGTGGTCCTGGCCTACGTCCGCCGCTGGCAGGTGGAAATGTGCTACCGATCCTGCAAGACCGACCTCGCCATGGAAAGCCCCCGGCTCTGGTTCTGGCAAAACCGGCTCAAGCTCCTGCTCATGGCCAGCCTGGTCTATGCTTTCCTCCTCTCTCTGCTGGCACCCTCCTTGGCGCCCTTGGTACAGGAAATCCTCCGCCATTGGTGCCACCGAACGGGAAAGCGGCACCGCCAAGTGGCGATACCGCTCTCCAGACTGCGTGCCGCTCTGAGTTCCCTCTGGCTATCCCATCCCCCTTCCCTCTCCTACACCACTCCAGATTCGGGATGACTCATGTACGCCAGCCATCAGGAATGGCTGGCCGATTGGCAGGACGCCCGCAGTGATGAGTTCTTCGTGCTGGGGAGCCGAGATGAGACCAGTGGCTGCCAGCTTTGCGTGGCGAGCGTTGCCGAAGACGGCACGCTGACTTTGCGCCTGCGGATGCCGGATTGCCTGGCGGTCCAGCATGGCAAGTACCTGATCATCAAGGGCGTGCGGTTCGCCTACGGCCACGAGCAGGTGCTGGCGGCGCTGGACAGCAACGCCGATTACTCTCGGTATCGGCGTGAGCATGGTGAGAAGGCGGCTCGGGCCAGCGAACTGGGTCAAGCCATCAGCTACCGGTCCAAGCGGGACGGGAAAGGCTGGCGGGTGTTCGCCACCACCGCGATGATGGACGTTCCGGTGGTGACGGACCAGAGGTGCGGCGCCATCGGCGTAGACCTGAACGCCGACCACTTGGCGGTGTGCGAGACTGACGCCAGCGGCAACTACGTCCACGCCTTCAGCGTGCCGTTGGTCACCTACGGGAAGTCCCAGCATCAGGCTGAGGCCATCATCGGCGACGCGGTGGCCAGCGTGGTGGACTACGCCCGCGACGCAGGCAAGCCCATCGTCATTGAGAAGCTGGACTTCCGTCAGAAGAAGGCTGCGCTGGAGGGCGAGTCCCGCAAGTGCAGTCGGATGCTGTCCAGCTTCAGCTACGGCAAGATCAAGGCGTGCTTCGTCTCCCGCGGCTACCGCCAGGGAGTGGAAGTACATCAGGTCAACCCGGCCTTCAGTTCCGTGATCGGCCGGGTGAAGTTCATGGAACGCTACGGGCTCAGCGTCCATCAGGCAGCGGCACTGGTGCTGGCCCGACGTTTGCTCGGCTGTTCCGAGCGCATCCCACGTCGGTGGGTGGCCCCCATCGGCAATGGCGTGCACGTCGCCTTCACCGTACCTGCAAGGAAGCGGGTGAAGCACGTGTGGACGTACTGGGGTGCGATCTCTGGGCAGTTGAGACCGGCGCTTGCAGCGCAACACCGGCTGGGGAAGCAAAGACGCTTACCCAATCCGGTTCAGGCTGCCTTGCGGGCTGTGGTTCGCGGGGTGGCTTGAGCGGGGATCAGTACGGTGTTCTTGGGTGGGATTCCCAAGCGGAGCCGCCTTGAACTGTTGGGGCGGCGGCGCGGCGCAGACCGCGTCTTCAGGAATGGCTGACGATAGGTTTGTAACTAAAATCAACCATTTTTACAACGGCACCGGCGTCATCTGGGCGAGGATAGCACTGGTGTCGTAGATGACGCGCAGGCGCATCAATCGGAGACCATCTCGACAATGTCGTCCTCGGTCAAGCCATTGGCTTGAAACTTCAGGGCAATCGCATTTCACTGAGAGAGGACTTTGATGAGGTAGTCGAAGTCCCAGCCGGCCTTTTTGCGTTTGGCCTTGATACCGACTTTGGCGCTGCGTTCCTGTTTGAGCAGGTTCAGTGCCAGATGTCGAATGACCGCCAGGTTCTGGTCGGCGTGGCCGGTTCGCACTCGGCTGTGATCCTCGTCGAAAGCCACGTCCAACACCCAGTGCAGGCCGTTCTCGATGTTCCAGTGGCTCCTGGCCGCCGCCAGCAGCGTGGCGACGTCGGCCGGATAGCTGCAGATGTAGTAGCGGGTATCCGTTGGGGCATCGGTGGCGGCGTCCCGGCGGTAGCTGACCCGTGCCACCGCACCCAGGTTGGCCCATTGGCGTTGGGGGTCCACGTAGGCCAGTTCTTCCGGGTCAGTGATCACCCAGCATTCCCGTCGTTCCAGCCGGCCGTGGTCCTTGCTCACCTGGTCATGGTGGCTGTATGCCATCCCATCCCATCCCGACCGCTCACCGCAGGCGAACAGGTCCTTGATGTTCTCGTGCAACTCTCCCTGGTTGGCCTTTACGGCAAGGAGGTAGTCGGCGTCCCCCTGCACCACCTGCCGGGCGATTTCCTTCTGACACCCCATGGCATCTATGGTGACCAGACATCCTTTCAGTTCCAGCATCCTGAGCAGTTCCGGTATCGCCGTGATCTCGTTGGAGTGAGCCTCGGTGCGGGTCTGCCCCAGCACCATCCGGTTCTCCGTGGCCCACGCACTGACCATATGCAGGGCGCCTCGGCCGTTGGCACGGTCATGACAACCCCGCAGGGTCTTGCCGTCTATCGCCACCACCTCGCCCTCAGCCAGCTCACTCACCGAACGCGCCCAGTCCATGAAACACGCCGAAAACTGTTCCGGATCCAGCATGGCGAACACTCGACCGAAGGTATCGTGGGAAGGTATGCCATTAGGCAATCTCAGGAACCGTCGGAACCAATCCTCCCTGGCCTTGCCGAACTCCGCAATCTCCACCCAGTTGTCGGCCCCGCAGATCACGGCGCACAGGGTGATCACGATGATGTCCAGCAACTGGTGGCGCTTGGCCCGTTCGATCCGCGGGTCGTCCAGTCTCTCAAAATGGTCCATGATGGAAAACGGCTCATTGCCCAACACCGCCATGCCTCCAGCCATTCGAAGATGACTGAATATTAGCCGCTTTTTTATCTTTGTCTAAAATGCGATTGCCCTGCTTGAAACTTTGCCAGGGCGTCGCCAAAACTCATGTAGACAGTGGGCACCAGTACAGTTTCCTCGTCTGTGCGCCGAACAACGGCGAAACCTTCACCGATGAACGCGTCTTCCATGGTGCGCGGCACGGCGAGTTCGCGTCGCCCTTTGGCGGGAGGATGCTCGGCATTGGTACAGATCAGATAGCGTACGAACTCCTCGGGTTGGACACCCAACTCATCGCAGCAAGCTTCCAATTTCTGATAGGTTTCCACCGGCACGTCTATACCGTTGACGAAGAATAGCATCCGAAAGACCTCTTTAGGAGTACAGCAAATTATATGGCGGCACCCGTGCAATCGCAAAAAGCTTGATCGCGAGCGACCGGGCATCCGCCGCGTCTGGAACGAGGGCCTGCGCGACTACGAGATCATCCCCCGCCACCACGACGGCCGCTGACGCTTCGACCCGGTCAATCCAGGTAGCCCCGCAAGTGGCCCGAACGGGCCGGCTGGCGCAGCCTCCGGATCGCCCTCGCCTCGATCTGCCGGATCCGCTCCCGGGTCACGCCGAACACCTTCCCCACCTCCTCCAGCGTCTGCGGCTGCCCATCATCCAGACCGTAGCGCAACCGCAGCACCCGGCTCTCCCGGTCTCCCAGCGCATCCAGCGCCTCCCGCAACTGCTCCCGCAGCAGGCTCTCCGACACCGCATCCTCCAGGGGCGGACCACTCCGGTCCTCCACGAAGTCCCCCAGGAACGCTTCCCCATCATCTCCCACCGGCAGATCCAGCGATACCGCCTCCCGGGACGCCAGGCGCGCCCGCGTGATCCTCTCCACGCTCATCCCCAGGGCCTCGGCCAATTCACCGTCCGTGGCGTCCCGTCCCAGCTCCTGCACCATGATCCGCTCCTGACGCGCCAGCTTGTTGATGGTCTCCACCACGTGCACCGGCACCCGTATCGTCCGACCCTCGTTGGCCACGGCCCGGGTCACCGCCTGCCGGATCCACCAGGTGGCGTAGGTGCTGAACTTGTACCCCCGCCGGTGGTCGAACTTCTCCACACCTCTGATCAGCCCCAGGTTTCCCTCCTGGACCAGGTCCAGAAACCCCACCCCGCGGTTCTGGTAATGCCCCGCCACGCTGACCACCAGCCGCAGGTTGGCCTCCGCCAGGTGGTCGTGGGCCCGCTTCCCAGCCTCACGGACCCGCTGGAAGTGCCGGGCCATCTCATCATCCACCGCCTCCACCCGCTGGCTCAGCTCCGGATCTCCCAGCATCCGCGACAGCAGGGCCAGGGTGCAGCGGTCCCGGTCATCAGAGCTTTCGGGATGCAGCTCCGTCCACACCGGCACGCGGGAGACAACTATGCCGACCGCCGCCCGAGGTAGCGCCCGGGTGTCTCGGGACAGCCTCACGATGCGCCCGTGGGCATCTTCCTCGGTCATGTCCAATTCCGAGGCCACCCGTTCCAACAGCTCGGGGCCGATCACTCCGTCGACGGCGGCCCTGAACGCCGCGTGCGTGCACACCTCTTCCAGCGTGGGGACGTCGTCCAGCTCCAGGTGGCGGGCCACGGCCCGAGCCACCGGTCCGGCGCTGGCGATGCGGGCCAGGAGCAGCATGGCCTTCTCCCAGGGCTCGGCCTCCTGCGCATCCTCGGAGCCGGCATCGTCCCCGTGGTCGTCGCCCAGTCCCCTCGCCAATTCCCCCTCCAGCTCCTCCAGATGGCTGGCCAGCTCAATCTCGGCCGCCAGCACCCGTTCCTCCGCCGCGGTCAGCAACTCCACCTGGCCGATCTCCCGCATATACAGCCTCACCGGGTCGTCGCCAACCTCGGCGTCGATGACGGCGGCCTCGGCCTCGAACCGATCCCAATCTTCCTCGGCGCCGTTTCGCCCCGCGCTGTGGATGTCCGTTATCTCCGCAACGACCTCGCCAGCCGGATGGTCGTCCATGGCGACATCGGCAGCATCTTCCTGGGTGACCACCGCGTCATGGTCGGTGCTAACCTGGATCATCCGACATCATCTCCATGGCATTTTTCGGCGCGCGGTGACGGCCGCGGCTCCATGCTCCCACCTACTCCCCCGCCGCTGTCGATGGCCGTCGTCGTTGGCAATCCCCGCTTGAACCTGGCCCATCCAGCCGATCCTCTCCAAAACGGGACACCAAAACACGTCCATCCCTCGGGTGTGCGTCTCCGCCTGTCACAACGTATCGTCGCCAATCTCCCGGTGATAACGGGCCAGCCGGCGGCCGGTGAGCTCCGCCTGCTGAGCGTCCACCATGACCCCCGTCCCGATGTTGTGAGCTCGCAGCTCCGCCATCTTCATGCGGAACCCCTCGGGGCCTTGGGTCGCCTTCACCCGGTTGCAGTAACCGCACAGCAGCTGCCAATTACGCGCCTGGTGGTCGCCGTCGTCGCTGAACGCCAGGATGTGGTCGATTTCAAACCGCAGGTGGTGAGGCTGGTGAAACCCGCAGCCCGGGCAGATCCCCCGCTGCACCGCGTATAGCCCCATCCGAACCCGGTCGGGAACGTTGCGGCGACCCGACCCGTCGCGTCGCCGGCGAGCCGGGCGTTTCTCGTAGACCTCCACCGGCTCCAGGTATTCCCGCAGCAGCGCCATGTCCATGGGACGGTCGGGCTCCCGGTACAGGTAGCGACCGCGGCCGACCCGGATGATCAGATGCGGAGACGGCTTGCTGTGCCCCTGGGTACTGTTGCCGGAGAGGTCCGACAGTTCCCTGTTGACCAAATTGCGGTCCCGTTGCGCCTTCGGGTCAAATCCGGCCACGCCCAACTCCGCCACCAGTTGGTAGATCTCCTCGGTGGTCAGAATAAGCCCCTGGTGCGCCGCCATCACCTGCACAATGTGTGGGCGCAGACTCGGTGCGGTTCTCATCAACGGTGCGCTCTCTCTTGGATTCCGGTTCGCAAATATCGGGTCTCGGGGACCGTCGTTAGCCTGACCATGCTTAAGTCGGTGATTATGACAAATCGCGCCATCGCGTCAACATCGGCGCTGGGTACGCGACCAGCCGTCTGGAAGTGAACCCACCGGTTTCAAGGCAATTATAATTGCCGCCGTTCGCGCCCGTTCTACGCGGAGTTGCCTTGATTGGCAATCAAGCTGACGCCGATCATTCATGATTGTCAAACGAACCTCAGGCGGATTCCCTTTGCCAAATGCGGTGAATAAACGGCATAAGCGCCGCACGTGATGCGGCGCTTGCACATCCATCAACATCCCGACTGGCCGTTAGTTACCACTCTCTGCCCTCGGCCGGATCCATCCAGATGATGCCAGGTACTTTGTCAAAGTCGGCGTCGGCCGTAACGATGCAGGTCACGCCTAAGCGGTGCATCACCGCCAGGTGCAGGAGGTCCCGTGTACTCAGGCCACGGTGCGTCCTGGCCAGTTGTCCCGCCGCAAGGACATCATCGATGGCCACCGAAGACACTCGGCCATACATCATCGCGGCGAAGCTTTCCACCACTACCTGTCCCGCCTCCCACCGCTCCGTCCGGAGATAGTGGTGCATAATCTCCTGGAACACCTCGGCGTCCGTGACGAACGCTTCAGGGTCGTCGTTGACCGCGGCCAGGACCTGAATACAGGGCTCGCGGTAGGGATGCTCCCTGCCGGCCGCATAGATCGGGACATTGGCATCAATAAACGTGACCGGGGGCATGGGCTTCCTCCAGCTCCCGGGACAACTCGGCGGGATCGGGCGGCGTCTCGATGTTCAGGGAGATCAGCCGCTGGAAGGAATTCTGGCGCTCCTTCTCAAGCACGTCCTCGTACGCCTGGTCGATCAGGCTCCTGATGATCTCGGAGGCTGACAATCCGGAGTCCTGGACCACGGCGTCAAGCCGGGCCCGGCAATCGTGATCGAGCCGTATATCCAACCTGGGCATGCGCGACACCTCCGATCATCGTGTACAGCACTTATTGTACGGACGAGTATGCACGTTGGTCAAAACCATCTGCGGGGAGGGTCAGACGATCGCACAGTTCCACCGCTGCGTTTGGGATGCGTTCGTTGATGGTGAGACAGGAAAGATTGGGGCTCGCAATTTCCATGGCGGAAAGTGAACGCTGGCACTCACGAGTAGACTAATGACCATTTCGCGAAGTTGGGCGTGCCGGCTCGCACGTTCCGAGCGGGCGATCCATCCCGTGGGACTTGCGCCGGACTTCTGTAAACCGCGAGGACTTTCTCTCGGCCGCGGCCGAGCATTGTCGCATCTTCCCCGATAGATGATGTGGCCATTCACCAACTCTCGGATCAAGCCGGTTCAAACCCAACTCAAACGCGAATAGCCGCAAGTGGCGATGGCAATGGTGTGGATTGCGGGGAACAGTGGCGGAAACGGGACCACGCCGGGCCGATCACAGTCGTGGGTCAACCGGCTCGCTTTCCAGAGCGAGCACGGCGAAGGCGCACTCGTGTACGCGGTAGAGAGGTTCGCGATCGACGAAGCGTTGCAGGCCTTCCAGTCCCAGAGCGAACTCTCGTAGGGCCAGGGAGCGCTTGGTGGACAGGCCACGTCTGCGCAGGCGTTCAAGGTTGTCGGGCAGGGTGTACTCGGGGCCGTAGATG
>JAJEIA010000087.1 GCA_022823505.1 Dehalococcoidia bacterium | reverse complement strand
TGTCGAAGACGCCTTCGGGCTTGAGCCCGCCGATGATGCCCTTTTTTTCCCAGGGCTTGTGGGCGAGATGCTTTAGCGATTTCACAGGTCCGCCTTGGATACGTCGTGATCCGGGTCGAAATGTTCTTCGTCCACCGTCGGCTCTTCGCTTTCCGGCGTGTTCTGCGGGATGAAGTCCTCGTGGGCGCCGGGCACGCTGTAATCATAGGCCCAGCGATACACCGTCGGCAGCGAATCGCCCCAGTTGCCGTGGATCGGCGGCGTATCCGGCGTCTGCCATTCGAGCGAATTGGCGCCCCAGGGGTTGGGGCCCGACTTCTCGCCGTAGCGCAGGCTCCAGATAACGTTGATGAAGAACAGCAACTGGGAAGCGCCGACGAACAGCGCCGCGATGGTGATGGCGGTATTGGCGTCCTGTGTCGCCGGCGCCATGAACTCGGTCGTGCCGAGAGCGTAATAGCGCCGCGGTACGCCATGGATGCCGAGGTAGTGCATCGGCAGGTAGATGGCGTAGGTGCCGAGGAAGGTGCACCAGAAATGCAGCTTGGCCATGCCTTCGTGATACATGCGCCCGGACATCTTGGGGAACCAGTGGTAGAGCGCCGCGAACAGCACCAGGATCGGCGACACGCCCATCACCATGTGAAAGTGGGCGACGACGAAATAGGTGTCCGACAGGGGCAGGTCGATGACCACGTTGCCCAGGAACAGCCCGGTCAGCCCGCCATGGATGAACGTGAAGATGAACCCGATGGCAAACAGCATGGGCACCCTGAGATGGATGTCGCCCCGCCACAGGGTCAGGATCCAGTTGTAGACCTTCAGGGCCGTGGGCACCGCGATGATCAGCGTGGTGGTGGCGAAGAAGAACCCGAAGTAGGGGTTCATGCCGCTGACGTACATGTGGTGCGCCCAGACCACGAAGCTGAGCGCGCCGATGAGCACGATCGCCCAGACCATCATCCGGTAGCCGAAGATGTTCTTGCGCGCGTGCACGCTCAGCACGTCGGAGACGATGCCGAACGCGGGCAGCGCGACGATGTAGACCTCAGGGTGCCCGAAGAACCAGAACAGGTGCTGGAACAGGATGGGGCTGCCGCCGCCGTATTCCAGTTCCCGGCCCAGGGACAGCATCTCGGGCATGAAGAAGCTGGTGCCGACGACCCGGTCGAGCGTCATCATCACCGCAGCCACCAGCAGGGCCGGAAACGCCAGCAGACCCAGGATGGTGGCGACGAAGATGCCCCACACCGCCAGCGGCATGCGCATCAGGGTCATGCCGCGGGTGCGCGCCTGCAGCACCGTGGTGACGTAGTTCAGCCCGCCCATGGTGAACGCGACGATGAAGATGGCCAGCGAGACGAGCATGAGCACGATGCCCCCGCCGATGCCCGGGGTGCCCTCGCTGATCGCCTGGGGCGGGTAAAGCGTCCAGCCGGCGCCGGTGGGCCCGCCGGGCACGAAGAAACTGCCCAGCAGCACGATGACGCTCAGCAGGTAGACCCAGAAGCTGAGCATGTTCATGTAGGGGAAGACCATGTCCCGGGCGCCGCACATGAGCGGAATCAGGTAGTTGCCGAAGCCGCCCAGGAACAGCGCCGTCAGCAGGTAGATGACCATGATCATGCCGTGTATGGTCACGTACTGGTAATACTGGTTGGGGTCCACCAGGTTGAACGTGTCGGGAAAACCCAGTTGCAGCCGGAACAGCAGCGACAGCACCAGCGCCACCACGCCGACGAAAATGGCGGTGATCGCATACTGGATCGCGATCACCTTGTGATCCTGGCTCCAGATGTACTTCGTGATGAAAGTGTCGGGATCGTGAAGGTGGTGATCGCGGTCGGCGATCGCAACGTACGCCATCAGTTGGTTCCCCCGCTCAAGGTATTCAGGTAGGCCACCACGTCATCGATGTGATCGTCGGTGGGCAGGATGTCCGCCATCAGCATCATCTGGTCGCCGTACAGGTCGCCGGGATGGGCGCCGCGGACACCGTCGCGGAAGTTCCGCAACTGCGCTGCCAGGTACCAGTCGTTCTGGCCGGCCAGCGCCGGGGCGTTGACGGCCCAGATGCCTTCGCCGTTGGCGCCGTGACATGCCGCGCAACTGCCGTAGATCCGTTCGCCGCGAGCCACGTCGCCGAAAATGGTCTCCTCCACCGTCTGCGCCGGCATGGATGCGATGTAGGCGGAAACGTTGAGGATCGACTCGTCGTCCGGGATCACGGCCATGACCGGCCGCATGTTGGCGCCGACTGCATCCTCGGGGTGGGTTCCACGGACACCGTCCCTGTAGTAGCGCAGTTGCCGGGCCGTATATTCCACATCCATTCCGGCGATGGCAGGCGCGTCCAGGCTCAGGATGCCCTGCCCGTCCCGGCCGTGGCAGGCGCTGCAATATGCGTAGCTTGCCCGGCCGAGCTCTGCGTCGCCCTGGCCGCGTTCCATGGTCTCCGCGTACGTGGGATGGCTGTCCAGCCAGGCCTCGAAGTCGGCGCGCTCCTCGACCACGACCCGTCCCCGCATGGTGTGGTGAGCGAATCCGCAGAGTTCCTCGCAGAGGATCTCGTACTCGCCCACGACAGTGGGCGTAAACCAGGCGTAGGAGACATGGCCGGGCACCAGGTCCATCTTCACCCGGAACTGCGGCACCGCAAAGTTGTGGAGCACGTCCTTGGACCGCAGCCAGGCCCGCATGGGCTGATCCACCGGCAGGTGAACGATGGGGCTCGCGATGAGAATGTCGTCCCGGCCGACCGGATCGTCGGGGTCCATGCCGAACGGGTTTTCCGGCGACGTGTGGCGGATGTCGACGTTTCCGAATTCACCGTCCTCGCCGGGAAAGCGGAAGCCCCAGTGCCATTGCTGGCCCACGGCCTCGAATTCCGCGGCTTCCTCCGGGACGTTGACGAATTGCCCCCAGACCACCAGTCCTGGCGCCAGCATGACAGCCACGCCGATACTCGTGACCACCGTGAGCCAGGTCTCGAGCTTCGTGTTCTCCGGGTCGTAATCGGCCCTGTGACCGGCGCGGTGCCGGTAGCGAACCACGCACCAGGCCATGAACAGGTTCGCGGCCACGAAAATCAGTCCCGTCACGATGAACGTCACGTTCACGGTGAGATCGATCAACCCCCAGTTCGAAGCCAGCGGGGTGAAATACCACGGGCTCAGGAAGTGGAAGGCCAGGGTGGCCACCACCAGCAATACCAGTACGATTGCCAATAGCATTAGATTTCGGAGCCTTTTCTGGCTTGGCCCGCTGCCCGGAGCTCGGGCGCCGGACGCGCGGTTACCGGCCTATTCGATGATGAATTTCCCGTTCATCAGTACATAATGGCCGGGGAATGAACAGAAATACGTATAGTCGCCTCCCGGCTCAAGCCCCGAGAGGCTGAATGTCACCGACGTCTCCTCTCCGCCCCCAATCATACCGGTGGCGACAATAGTCCGCGGATCATCGGCCGGCAGGTACTCGGGCGGCCCCGCTGCCGCGGCGACCGTGGCCAGAGGCATGTAATCGGCTGTCGTGGTCAACACCCAGTTGTGGCCCATGACGTTGGCGGCAAGTTGGCCGGTGTGAACCAGGTTTATCGTCACCTCCTCACACTCGGCGCTGACGCGAATCTCGGATGCGTTCCACTGGATCAGGTCGTTGCCTTCAATGACCTGGGCGCACTCCTGACCCTGCGCCGTACCGCAAATCACCAGACCCAACAAGGCCGCTGCCGCAAGATATCTGTTCATCGATTCGTACTCCTGACCTGGTTGCCCGGGTATTTCGGCCGTTGGCAGGACGATGCTTAAATCCACTATCACCAACTGTTCGAAAATACGGCGTACCGGATTCTCGGACCGCTGATTTCGGGCGCGCATATTAACAGAACCACCATCGGCGGGTAACGGGCATTCTACGCATTTTTTGGTTCCGGCGCGGCCCCGGCAACCCCGTTTCCAACCCGGCGGCAGCCTCCACGACCGCCGTCCGGACAAGTAAGATATCGCACCTGGAGCTTGCAACCGGGGACCTGCTTCCGTGATCGGACTGCTGCAACGAGTGAGCCGCGCCAGCGTGACGGTAGAGGATCGGACCATCGCCGAGATCGGCGCCGGACTGCTGGTCTTCGTCGCCGTGGAAACCGGTGACACCGAGGCCCAGGCGGGGCGGCTGCTGGAGCGGCTGCTGGCGTATCGCGTCTTCGCGGACGACCGGGGACGCATCAATCTGAACGTTCGGGAGGCGGGCGGCAGCCTGTTGCTGGTGCCGCAGTTCACCCTGGCCGCCGATACCCGCAAGGGCAATCGGCCGGGCTTCTCGAAGGCGGCCCCGCCGGCGCTGGGCCGAGAACTGTTCGACTACATGGCGCAGCTTGGCGCCGACGCCCCGGTTTCCGTGGCGACGGGACGGTTCGGCGCCACGATGCAGGTCGATCTCTGTAACGAGGGCCCGATGACCTTCTGGCTGCGCGTCCCGCCGTCTAGGAGGCTGCGCCGTAG
>JAJEIA010000069.1 GCA_022823505.1 Dehalococcoidia bacterium | reverse complement strand
TGGTCAGGATGGAGACGGCGACACCAGGCCCGCGCCATGCAATGTCATTACCGGAGACGACTTCAGAAACCTTCGCCACAAGCGCGACTGTAATACTAGGACGTGTCGAAGGCTGCCAGCGCCATGGGCAATGCGCGTGGGTCTGCCTGGGGCCGTGTTGGTTGCGCAACCATCTTGGGTTTCGTGCATCAATGCCTGTGGTTACAGGCAGGCGACTCTCGTTACGAGAGATAGCAGATGTGCCGTCGTCGCTGGAACCGATGGTTGCGCATAGAGGCGGCCGCAACCCATCGCCTCTGCTGCGGTCGCCTGAAATGATGATCAGGGTGTTGCGACGGTCGATCTCCTGAGGTCGAGAGTGTGCAGGCGATGTTTTCCAGGGTGTCGACCAGGTTACGATCGGTTATCAACCCGGCGGCCGGAGGATTGGCGCTGGGGTTCTTGCTCTCATTGTCCATGCCTGGAGCGTGGCGGGCGCGGTGGCCGAGGAGACTACACCGGATAAGATGGTCGGCGGCAGTCCGCTGCGAAGGCCGTTAGCGACTTGGATGCTGATAGGGGTGGCCGTGAACGCTGGGAACCTGGTCGAAGGGTGCAGATATTTTCGACGGCGGAGACGGAATAGCGCGGTAGTTCTGTCGAACGTAAGGGCGGGGGTGTCAGGGATTTTTGACAAGTGGCTTTGCTCTTCCAGCATCATTGACGTATGGTATCAATATTAGTATTATTACACTGTCCCTACCCACGATAGAGGGCTGCACCTGAAGGAGAAACCATGGCAATCAACGAATTTGTAGGGCCGCCGGTTCGGTCCGTTCAGGAGCAGTTATGGAATTGGATGCCGCTATACGGGCATTGCGGAACAACCCTGCGGGTGTTCGTTTCCAGGAGTTAGCCAGGTATTGCGACTGTTTCTTTGGCGAGCCGCGTCAGCGGGGAACCAGTCACCGGATATATCGAACCCCGTGGTCGGGTGACCCGAGGGTGAACATACAATCCGACCGGGGCATGGCAAAGGTGTACCAGGTGCGGCAGGTGATACGGGCCCTCGAGAAGTTGCGCGATGAAGGATGATCATTACACGTACCGGGTTACATGGTCTGCCGAGGACGGTGAGTACGTTGGCCTGTGCGCCGAGTTCCCGTCGTTGAGCTGGCTGGAGCCGAGCCAGGAAGCGGCCTTTGCCGGGATACGACAGTTGGTCGCAGACTGCGTTGCGGACATGCTGGCCGAAGGCGAGACGCCGCCGGAGCCATTTGCGGAGCGGACGTTCAGCGGGCGATTCCTGGTGCGCGTGCCGCCGGAGACTCACCGGGCACTCGTGATCAAGGCGGCAGAGGAAGGGGTGAGCCTGAACCGTCTGGTGAGCGCGCGGCTGTCGGTGGACGAACCGCGGTGAACGGTTTGAGATTATTGGGCGGCGCGCTGGCACTCTGACGCATCAATCCCAGCCTAACCCGCGCCGACCTGAGGTAGCCATCCGACGCGCCCGCAGGCTGATCGACAACCTGCTCCGGGTACCGGCACCCTCGGAAGCATTGAAGCTCCCGAGGGATGTTCGATGTTGCGATGGCAGCGCGGGGCCGGCGGCCCCTCACCCGGCGGCCACGCTGACGGTCACCACGTCCAGCCCGTGGTACTTCTGGTGGCGGACGGATGAGGCGTAGTGGCGGAGCAGGCGGAAGGACACCTCGCCGTCGTCGGGCACCGGGGGCAGGGCGCTGAGGTAGGTCAGGCGGTCCTCCACGTTCTCGCCGTCCAGGGAGGAGACGAATTCCATCTCCACGGAGTTGCCCTCACGGCGGGCGTTGACCGTCAGGCGGCGCGGCGACTCGGGCTTGTCGGGTTCTTCATCCTGCGAGAGGATGGCCAGGGTCTCCTCGCCGGCGGCGGCCAGGCGGTCCGAGGCTATCTGGTTCCAGTTGATGCGGGAGGCGAAGCGGCGGAGGAAATCGTCCACCTGTTGGGGAGCGTCGTCGTCCAGTGGGACACGCAGGCGGCGACGGCGGGGCTTGCTGAACTCGACGAACGCCATCAGCCCCACGGCAACGATTGCGCCGGAGGTCATGCCGTTGCCCAGCAGGACGCCGATGAAGCCTTCGCCCAGCAGTTCGGGGAAGATGACGCCGTTCTGGAACCCCACGCCGACCCAGAATGAAATGCCGGCGATAGTGGCCTTGCGGTGGTCGAGACCGTCCTGGATGATGATGCGCATGCCCTGGACGAAGAGCAGGGCGATGAGGATGCCCACGTAGGCGGCGGCCACGGGCGAAGGGATGGCGATGAGCAGGGCCGTCGCCTTGGGGAAGAAGGCCAGCACTATGAAAATGACGCCGACCACAATGCCGACCCGACGGGCGGCGATGCCGGTGACCTCGGCCAGGGAGATGCTGGTGGAGTAGGTGGTGTTGGGCAGCGTGCCGGCGAGGCCGGAAAGCAGGTTGCCCACTCCGTCGGTGTTGAGGGCTCCCTGGACGACCCGGTAGTCGGTGGCCTGGGGCCGGCGACGGGAGACGCGCTGGATGGCGACGCCGTCGCCGATGGTCTCGATGGCGCCGACGAAGGTGACGACGATGAAGGCGGGCAGCAGCGCCCAGAACTCCACGCCGGGGGTGAAGTCGAAGCCGGGCCAGGCGCCGAAGGGCACGCCGAACCAGGGAGCGTCCTTGATGTATTGCACGTCGTACATGCCGAAGGGGGCGGATACCGCGCAGCCAACGATGATCCCGAAGACCGGGGACCACAACCGCCACGACGCCGGGGCGCGCAGGACCATCACAACGACGACCAGGATGGTCACCACGGCCACCAGGGGTGGAGCGGCGGAGGCCGTGCCTTCCGGGGCGTCGCTGAGCATGTCGAACACGATGGGCATGATGGTTGCGGCGATGAGCATGATCACGGTGCCGGAAACCACCGGCGTGAATATGCTGCGCAGCACGGAGAGGCGTGCGGCCAGGGCGAACTGGAAAAGGGCCGACACGACGACGAGGCTGGCCATGAGGGCCGGGCCGCCCTGGATGAGCGCGGCGACGCACACGGCGAAGAATGCGCCGGAGGTGCCCATCATCAGAATGTGTCCCGCGCCGATGCGCCAGATGCGGGCCGACTGGAGGATGGTGGTGATCCCGCTGATGATCAGGGCCGCGAAAACGCCCCAGGCGATGTAGTCCGCAGGCTGGTCCGCGATGCGGAAGACGATGACGACGCCCAGGACGATCCCGCCGATGATCAGCAGGGCAGCCTGGAATCCGGCGCCGATGGTAAGCAGAGGGGGAGGATGTTCGTCCGGCTCGTAACGAATGTGTTCATTAACTGGTGTCGCAGCCAACGTTAGCACCTCGACTGATTATGGTCAGCGTTGCCGAAAGTGTCAGATTGTCGAAAGTTATTTGGACACTTTCCAACGCGAGCGGGAGTCTATGAGTATGTTCTGACTTTCAAACACGGGCATTATCCACATGCGGGTGCGCGTCGGCAACGGTCTGGGGGGCCTCACGCGCACCCAGTTACGCGAGATCGGGGAATTTGCATGGATGCACAGGATGAACGGGATGGTATGAGCTGGAGGATGGCAACCTGTCCGTCCTCGGAAACCGTTACATGGCCGTAAGCTGAATGTCCCTTTCCATCGCCTTGCCGCCATTGGAGTGCCGCTGCGGCCCCCTTCGACCCGGAACCACGATAGCGCAGGGCATCAATTCAATCTTGTCCATCCCGTGCATCCATGCAAATTGTTCCTCCGCTGTGAAGCGGGTACGCGTGAGTCTGGGTTCAGGTCGTCAGGTATCTCAACAGGGTTGGTTCTCGGTTTGCGCGGCCCGGTTGGCGGGCATACAATGGCGGCGCCAACCACCCCAGTCTTTCAGGCGTCGCCGGCCCGCCGGAACGGACGCCGGACACACCAGGAGGCGCATCCATGCCAATCGAAAAGCTATCTTCTGCCCTGGACGCTATCATCGACACCGACGCACCCATTGAGGAGCACGGGTCGGGGTTCGGCGGCGCCGAGGGTCCTGCCGAGGGCCCGCTGTGGTGGAGCGACGGCGGCTACCTGCTGTTCAGCGACATCCACAACAACCGGCGGATGCGTTACACGCCCGGCTCAGGGGTGACCGTGGAAGCCGAGCCGGTGAACCGCCACAACGGCTTGACCCGTGACCAGCAGGGTCGTCTGATCGCCGCGGAGCACGACGGTCGCCGCGTCAGCCGCTTGGAGCACGACGGGTCGACCACGGTGCTGGCCAACCAGTTCCAGGGTCGGCAGCTGAACCGGCCCAACGACGTTGTGGTGAAATCCGACGGCAGCATCTACTTCACTGATCCCTGGACGTTCCGCCGGCCGCGGGAGCAGTGGGAGCAGACCATTTCCGGCGTGTACCGCATCTCGCCCGACCTGGGGATGCTGACGCTGTTGGTGAGCGACTTCGTGGTGCCCAACGGACTGGCCTTCAATCCCGACGAAACGGTGCTGTACATCAACGACTCGCGCCGGGGGATCATCCGAGCGTTCGACGTGCAGGACGACGGGTCGCTGGCCCTGGCGTCGGACCGGCTGTTCAAGGACCTGCGTGGCGAGCGCGAGGGCGTGCCGGACGGGATGAAGGTTGACGTTGAGGGCAACGTGTACTGCGGTGGCAGCGGCGGCCTGCACATCATGAACGCCGGCGGCGAGACGCTCGGCATCGTGGTGCACGGGCAGCCGGCGACTACCAACCTGTGCTTCGGCGGCGACGACTGGAAGACGCTGTACTTCACCAGCCGGAACACCGTGGGCAGCGTGCCGATCAAGGTCGCGGGCCTTCCGGTTCCGGCGAAGTAGGTACGGAAAGCAGCACGGCGGAGGCATCGAGCATAGGCCTCCGCCGTGCATCAATGACAGCAACGCGCCCGTAGCTGTGAATGGCCGGTGCTAGAATGTCGGCATGCCGGAAGTTCGCGCATATTTGGACCACCGGGGGCGCAACCTGTTCAGCCTCTGGATGGACGGACTGGCTCCAACGGTGCGCCGCCGTATTCAACAAATCCTGGGAAGAATGGCCGAGGGAAATCTTGGCGATGTTCGCGCCGTTGGCGAAGGAGTGATCGAACGCCGCGCCGACTTTGGGCCGGGCTACCGGATTTACTTTGCCTGGGATGGTCCAGACCTCATAATTCTGCTTGCCGGAGGCGACAAGAGCGCTCAACGCGATGACATCACCAGAGCCAGGGAGCGATGGAGAGACTACAGAACGCGGAAAGCGCGTGGAGGCGACGATGCCGTTGTCTGAAGATTGGAAAATCGCAGAACGTCGCGCGATCAAACGCGACCCGGAGTTGCACGCGGAGACGGTAAAGGGAATACGCGAACTGTTGGCTACCGACGATGATGAGGACCGACGTGTAGCTTATCATCTGGCTCGCGGGCTGCTGGAGCTGGAATTCGAGACTGATGCCGAGTTGCTGGCTCAACTTCGCGAATCGATCCCGGCGTGAAACCAAACCAACCAACACCAAGCACGAGGAGGCATAATCATGCGCGTAGTACGGATTGCGAACGTGGAGCATGTGCCGCTGGGAACGGCGGAACCAGTACCGGGATGGACCGGCGGCGATGTGCATCGCACCCGCCAACCCATCATTCCGGAAGGGGAGAGCGACTTTTTCAACGCCAGCGTGGTGAACTTTGAGAAGGGCGCCCAGACCGGGTGGCACGTGCACAGCAGCGACCAGATCCTGGTGATCACGGTCGGCAACGGCATCGTGGCCAACGAGACCGAGGAGCATCACGTGGGCGTCGGCGACGTGGTCCAGATCAAGGCCGGCGAGAACCACTGGCACGGCGCCACGGCCAACGGCTACATGGGGCACATCACCATCACCAGCAGCGACAGCACGGCCAGCCGGTAGGCTGCTATTGGCATGGATGTACAGGATGAACGGGATGAGGATTCCGGCATAGTAAGCTAAATCTCGTTCATCCTGTTTGTCCATGCCAGGAAATGTTCACGTGAGGAAGTGTTTATGGATCTTATCGACGAAATTCTGGACAACGTGAAGACGATTGCCGTGGTGGGCCTGTCGGACAATCCGGCGCGGGACAGCCACGGGGTTTCGCGGTACATGCAGTCGCAGGGGTATCGGATCATTCCAGTGAACCCGGCACTGAAGGGCTCGACCGTGCTGGGCGAACAGTCCTACGACGACCTGGACGCAGCGTTGGCGGCGGCGCAGGCTGAGGGCTTGAGCATCGACCTGGTGGACGTGTTCCGGCGTAGCGAGTTCGCCGGGGTCGTTACGGACGACGCGGTCAGTATCGGGGCGCGGTACGTGTGGATGCAGGACGGCGTGGTTGACCAGGCCGCGGCGGAACGGGCGCGGGAGGCCGGGCTCGGCGTCATCATGGACGACTGCATCCTGCGGCAGCACAAGCGACGGCGCGGAGGGTGAACGGGCCGCAACTTCAACCCGGTCTTCAAACACGCCGACCTCGGGAGCGCAGCCGCGCTCCCGCTTTTCTTGACACTCAAACGGCCCGGCGAGTAGTATGCGGCTATCTCCAGATGGTAGTCGCGTGCGTGTTTTGGTCGTGGCCGATGCGTGCGCAATCCGTCGTTAAACGTCAAGGTTGCGTCTGCAACCGCCACAGCTCCCCAGGAGGTACACGCGATGCCCACCAACCAAGAAATTGCCCAGATGGCGCACCTGATGCGTCGGGCCGGTTTCGGCGCCACCTACGCCGAGCTGGAAGAGCGCGCCGCCCGAGGGTACGAAGCCACGGTTGAAGAGCTGCTGAACCCGATTGCGCAGCCCGACCTTGAGATGGACATCCTGGAGCGGCACTTCGTCGACTGGAAGGAGATGAACGCGCTGGAAGTGAACCAGGCGTATCTCACCTACCGCATGATCAACACCAAGCGTCCGTTGCAGGAAAAGATGGCCCTCTTCTGGCACGGGATCCTGTGCACGGGCAACTCCAAGTGCGAGCACGGCCGGCAGATCCAGCTGCAGCTGGACATGTTCCGTGACCTGGGCATGGGCAACTTCGACGTCCTGTTGAAGGGCCTGGCCCGCGACCCGGCCATGGTGTTCTACCTGGACAACTGCATGAGCCACAAGGGCGCCATCAACGAGAACTGGGGCCGTGAGCTCCTGGAACTGTTCTCCATGGGTGTCGGAATGGACGGCCAGGCCAACTACTCCGAGGACGATGTCAAGGAAGCGGCCCGGGCGTTCACCGGCTGGACCATCACCAATGCCGTCCCGCGCTACCCCTACGGCCGGTACGAGTCGAACTTCATCTACAACCCCTACGACCACGACAACGACCAGAAGACGTTCCTGGGCGAGACGGGCAACTTCAACGGCGACGACATCGTTGACATCATCGCCCGGCAGCAGTCGGCGGCCCGCTTCGTTTCGCGCCACCTTTACAACTTTTTCGTGGCTGACGAGGTGCAGGTGCCGGCCTGGCAGAACACGCCGCCGCGGGACCCCGAAGCCATCGCCCTGCTGGAGCAGACCTACTTCGACTCCGGATACAACCTGACCGCCATGCTGCGGGTCATGTTCAACTCCGACTTCTTCAAGAACGCCCGCTTCGAGAAGGTGAAGAGCCCCACCGAGGTGGTGATCGGCACGATGCGCCTGGTGCAGGACTTCACGTCGCCCAAGCTGGGCCTCAATCCGCTGGCCAACACCATCCGCTACATGGGGCAGGATCTGATGAACCCGCCCACCGTGGAGGGCTGGCACACCGGCGCCGAGTGGATCGACTCGGGCACGCTGGTGGAGCGCATCAACTTCGCCGCCGACCAGGTGGGCAACACCAGCCTGCCGGGCGTTCGCGAGATCGTGTCCCGTCTGGACAGCGAGCAGGTGAACACCGCCGAGGGCATCGTCGACCGGTGCCTGGAGATGGTTGGAGCCTACGAGCTGGCGCCCGAGACCCGAGACCAGTTGGTCGCCTTCGTCGGCAGCGCCGCTCCGGGCACGCCCGAGTACTCGGACACCATCGCACAGACGTTGCAGCTGATCGTGAGCACCCAGGAGTACCAGTTCGCCTAGGACGATTCTACCGGGGCGAATGACCATTCGCCCCGGTAGAATCACCGGGCGCTGTGCTCCGACCTCACCACAAGGAGAAACAACATGACCGCTACGAAGAAAGACCCGGTGCTGGTGGTGCTCCAGCTCTCCGGCGGCAACGATGCGCTGAACACGGTGGTGCCCCACGGGGACCCGCTGTACTACGACAACCGCCCATCGGTCCGCGTACCGGAGGGGCAGGCCCTGGACCTGGACGGGTACGTCGGCCTGAACCCCAACATGGGCCCCCTGAAGAGGCTGTACGACGAGGGCAAGGTCGCCGTCATCCAGGGCGTGGGTTACGCCAATCCCAACCGCAGCCACTTCCGCAGCATGGACATCTGGCACACCTGTGAGCCCGACAAGCAGGGCACCGAGGGCTGGCTGGGTCGCGCCATCCGCGAGATCGACCCCCACAAGGAAAACGTGCTGACCGGCGTGAACTTCGGCCGCGGCCTTCCCCGGGCGCTGGCTGCCCCGGGCGTGCCGGTAGCCTCGGTGGGCAACCTGGCCACCTACGGCGTGCTGACCGGCATCGATGCCGAGGAGCAGCGCATGGAGGCGCTGGACATCTTCTCCAAGATGTACTCGCCGACCATCGGCCGCAGCGCGGTGGTGGAGTACCTGTCGCAGACGGGAACGGACGCCCTCAAGGGCGCTGACATCCTGAGCACGGCGCCGGAGATGTACAGCTCCAGCGTTGAGTACGGCCAGGACGTGGTGGCCCAGTACATGAAGAACATCGCCCAGGTGCACTTGGCCGGGTTCGGCACGCGGATCCTCTACACGACGGCTCCGTACAACAGCTTCGACACCCACGCCGGCGAACTGGCCGCGCACGCCAGCCTGTGGGGCAACACCTCCAACGCCATCGCCGACTTCATGGACGACCTGCGCGAGCACGAAGCCAGCGACAACGTGACCCTGTTGGTGTTCACCGAGTTCGGGCGCCGGGTGCACGACAACGGCTCCGGCACCGACCACGGCAGCGGCGGCGTCGCGTTCGTGGTGGGTGACAACGTGAAGGGCGGGATGTACGGCGAGTATCCCTCGCTGGAAGAGGACAAGCTCCTGGAAGGCGACCTGCATTTCAACAACGACTTCCGCAGCATCTACACCGACCTGCTGGAGAACTGGATGGGTCTGGATGCCCAGCCGCTGGTGAACGGGACGTTCGAGAAGTTCAACTTCATTTAGCCGGTATTCAGGGGGCGAACCAACATTCGCCCCCACCAGCCGCGAAACCCGTCATCCGTTGCAACGGAGGAATATCTTATGACCACAACCATTGATCCCACGGCGTTGCCCGCCGTAGGCATCGATCTGCAGTACAGCCACACCATCGGCCGGGCGGAGTTCTCCGGCCCCGGGTTCCGCAACCCGACGGCCATGGCCCGGGGCGAAGAGGACGTGATGTACGTCGCCAACCGCTCCTATGACTACCGGCCCGACGGCAAGCGCATCACCATGTGCACCGTGGGCGAGGAGTTCATCGGCGAGTTCGCCAAGGGCGTCTTCGAGCAGGGCGACGGCGAGGCCGTGTCCACCGACGGCGCCATCATCTGGCCCACGGCGATCACCGTCGGACCCAACGGCAACGTGTACCTGGCGGATGAGTATCTCGACCGCATCAGCATCTACTCTGCCGACGGCGAATACCTGTCCAAGTGGGAGCGCCCCGGGGACGGCGATGGCCAGTGGGACAAGCCCACCGGCATGGTGTTCGCGCCCAACGGCACCCTCTACCTGGTGGACTGCAACAACCACCGCGTGCAGATGCTCACCGCCGACGGCGAGTACGTCGGCCAGTGGGGCGAGTTCGGCAACGGCCCGGGCCAGTTCAACATGCCCTTCGGCATCGAGACTGACCAGGACGGGAACGTGTACGTCGCCGACTGGCGCAACGACCGGATCCAGAAGTTCACGGCCGACGGCAAGTTCCTGATGGAGTTCGGCGAGACGGGCGACGGCCCCGGCCAGTTCAACCGGCCCACGGACGTGGCGGTGGACAGGGAAGGCGCGATCTACGTGGCCGACTGGAACAACGACCGGATGCAGATCTTCCATCCCGACGGCTCCTTCGCCGGCATGACCTACGGCGAGGGGACCATCTCCCAGTGGGGCATGGGCAAGTTGGACGCGAATCCCGAGATGTGGGAGGAGCGCAAGATTTCCCAGGGCCTGGATAGGGAGAAGCTGTTCTGGGGCCCCATCGCCGTGGAGTGCGACGACGAGGGCCGGGTCTTCGTGGTGGAGACAGCGCGGTCCCGGATCCAGGTGTTCCAGAAGCTGGACTCCCTCTTCTACGGAGTGAACGAGCGCGTGGCCGGCGGCGGCGGACGCCTCTAAACCGAACCACTGTGGCGCTATGGGTGGGGGAGGTCGCATAGCCTCCCCCACCCATGTGTCTGCCATCAGCATTACGAGAACCACATATCAAACCGTGAGCGTTTTTCCCGACCCTGGTTGGTTGCGAACCGAGACCCTGCCCCGTGCATAGCGGGCGGCAGGTCAATCGCGGATAAATGGGACATCCGCAGTTGAGAGCCTTTACCCTCGTCATTCCCGCGAAATCGGGAATCCAGTAGCCAAAACGGTTAAATGTGTTCCAGATTCGTTCTCTGTAAAGTCAATGGGTTCCTGCGAAAGCAGGAACGACGGGTTTGTAATTCTCAGCGCGTAACTCCTGATGAAATTACAATGAAGCCAGTCCGGTGAAAGAACAGGCTGTCCCGTGCCTGAAGTACAGCCGGGGCAGGTACGCCGAGGTTCCGCTGTCCGGGAAACTGTGGCGCGGGTAGAATACTGTCAGTAAAACAAGGTTTTTCCAGAGAAGCAGTCTTCCCGGACTCCAATGAGCGGCACTGACCAGGTGCGATATGACAACCGCCAAACCCGTCCTCACGACGCCGCATCCCACAGGTCCTTTGGTGTTTCCGAATCCGCCGGAGGATCCTGATGACAAGATGACCAACTTCAACAAGATGGCCCGCACTGGCAACGTCCACTACCTGGCTCAGCATCTGGGACATCCTGAAACTACCCTGGTGGCCGGCGAGCACTACGTCAGCCCGCAATTTACCAGCACCATGGCGGGGCTGCGCTACCCCGACCTGCTGGTGGCCTTTGAAGTGGACCCGGCAGCCTATTACCGGAGCAACGCCTATGTGATTTCCGAGCAGGGGAAGCCCCCGGACTTCGTGCTGGAAATCGCGTCGGAGAGCACCTGGCGCGAGGACGTTGGACCGAAACGGGACGCCTACGCCGCATTGGGGGTCGGGGAGTACTGGCGGTTCGACGAGACCGGGCGATTTGGGGGCCGGCTGTCCGGAGAGCACCTGGTGGACGGCGTGTACGCTGCCATCGAGATTGACGAACTGGCCGATGGGAGTTTGCAGGGGTACAGCGCGGTGCTGGACCTGTACCTTGCCTGGGTGCAGGGGGAGTTGGTGTTCTGCGACCCGGCCACGGGTCGACGCATCATAACCCTGGAAGATGAGCGCGCCCGCGCCGAGGCCGAACGGGCCGCCCGCATCGCCGCCGAAGCCGAACTCGCCGCCGAGCGCGTCCGCGTCCGCGAGTTGGAGGAGCAGCTCCGCCGCCGGAATTCCTGACGCCGGTATGACGGCATTAATCCCGTGGCATTACGGCACCAAAACCGTTTGCATGCGATTGCCCAGTGGCCGGCGGATGACGGTCGCACGCCCTCGGGTGCGCGGTGTTATACTGGTTCATCCATACGATTTACGAGTTCGATATTGTGACTACGCAAGAACATCTCGTCGCGCGTCTGAAGCCGCTGGGGATCAGGCTGACGCCGCAGCGCCTGGCCATCGCCGAAGTGGTGGTGAACTCGGCGGACCATCCCACGGTGCGTGACATATTCGAGAGGGTGCGGGACTTCTTCCCGTACGTGACCCTGGCAACGGTGTATTCCACGCTGGCACTGCTGGAGCGGGCCGGCATCGTGCGGGAACTGCCGTTCCAGAAGCAATCGCGCTACGACGCCAACCTTTCGCCGCATGCCAACCTCGTGTGCCTGGGCTGCGGCGCGGTGGTGGATGCGGACGTGGGCCAGGATGGCGTGGCCGACCTGGAGCGGGCGATAGGCGAGAACACCGACTTCCAGATCTCCTCGCAACGGGTCGACTTCTACGGCTATTGTGAAGGCTGCGCCCGAGACAACTAACCGGCAACACCGCCGAAGCAGGATGAGTCGCCGTGGTTTCGTACCACATAAGTTACGGGGAGCCGCAGCGGCGGTTCGATTACAAGAAACTCCTGATCATCCTGGGGATCCTCCTCGCATTGCTGATCCTCGCCGTGATCGCCTACGGCATCTACTGGCTGGTAACCGACGAGAACGGCATTGACGTGCCGGTGCCGGATTTCGGGGCGTCCGAAGAAGTGCCCACGGGCACGCCGCTGAACGAGGTACTGGCTTCCCTGCACTTTGACAACACCAACACGGTGTACTTGGTGGACGTGAGCCGGAGCATCGAGGACGGCGGGAACCTTCCGGTGGTGAAGAAGGCCCTGCTGGACGTGGTGCTGCCCTACGTGGACCCGAACAGCGGGACGGCGGCGGAGAACAGCCGCGCGGCCCTGATAACCTTCACCGACGAGACCGAGACGCTGGTGCCAATGGCGTCGTTTGAAGAGTCACGCGAAGCAGTGGCGATGTGGCTGAGTGAAGTCAACGACATGCGTACTCACGACAGGCCGGCCTATATCCACGACGCCGTGAAAGAGGCCCATGGTCTACTGGAGGAACTCAACGATTCCACCAGGTCCAACGCCATCGTGCTGTTGACCGACGGTTCCGACGGGGGGTTCAGCGTGATTGATCCCGCCAGCGCAACGATATGCCCCCCGGAGATGGGAGCGGCTGCCGGCCAGGTGTGCAGCCGCGTGTCCACCGGCGCAGCCGGAGGCGAGGCCTACGTGCCGTTCAACCCGGCCAACCTGCAGGAGTGCCCGCCCCAGCTGGGAGTTGCGCCGGGACGGGCCTGCGTCGATTCCCCCAGCGTGACCACCGAACCGGAACTGCTTGCTCTGCTCGGCTCGAAGGACAAGGTTCCCACCCTGATCGTGCATACCGTAGGATTCGGACAGGAAGCGGACCAGACCCTGCTGAAGCTGCTGGCCAGGGCGGGACAGTACGAAGGCCGCTACGTCTACGCCGACCACTAGGCGTCGCCGGTTCGCCCATTGGCCCGAATCACGCGGCTCAGCCTCGTCAACTACCGCAATTTTCGCGAGGCCGACATCACGCCGCCGGCTGGGGTGTCGGTTTTCCACGGCGGCAACGCCCAGGGCAAAACGTCGCTGCTGGAGGCGGCATACACCCTGGCGGTGGGCCGGTCCTTCCGGACCGAACGCGAGCGGCAGGTGCTCAACTTTGAGGCGGCGCGGGACGGCGCAGCGGCCTACATCACCGGAACGGCGTGTGTCGACGGGCAATCGCTCACCGTGGTCATAGGGTACCAGCCGGCGGCGCGCGAGACGGGGTCGGACCCTGCCGCCAACATGGTAGATCCAGGTCCGGCAACGCTGCCGCCGGTGACCAAGCAGATCCGGGTCAACCGCCAGGCGGCAACGGCGTCCGGTCTGGTTGGCCGGATTGCCGCATCGCTTTTTTCCGTGGACGACCTGGACCTCGTGCTGGGATCGCCCGCCCACCGCCGACGCTTCCTGGACGTGCTGATCAGCCAGGCGGACCGGTCGTACCTGCAGGCGCTGCAACGGTTCCAGGCCGCCCTGCGGAACCGGAACGGCCTGCTGCGGCGCCGCAGGGACGGCCACGTGGACCCGGAAGAGTTGGAGTACTGGGACGAGCAGCTCGTCCAGTCGGGGTCGGCGGTGACCTTCCGGCGGTCGCAGGCGCTGGGCCGGCTCTCTGTCTTTGCCCGTCGGCAGCACGGTGAAGTGGGCGAGCCGGAGCAGGACCTGACCCTGGAATATCTGCCCAGCGTACCACCCGGGGAGTGCGTTGAGGATACGGCATCCGGGTTCCATCAGGAGTTGCAACGAAGCTCGGCGCGTGAGCAGGCCACCGCGATAACGGCGGTGGGGCCGCACCGGGACAACTTTGCGACCTACCTGAACGGTCTGGATGCCGCGTCGTTTGCATCCCGGGGCGAGGCCCGCACCATCGCGCTGGCGCTGCGTCTGGCGGAGGCGGAGTACCTGGCGGAAACGCGCGGCGACGACCCCATCATCCTGCTGGACGATGTATTTTCGGAAATGGACGACCGCCGGCGGGAGAGGGTCTTGCAAAAGGTCGCCCGGTATCGCCAGACTCTGATCACCACCACCGACGTCGAACCGGTGCGCGCTTCCCTGGGCGACAACGCCGCCTATTTCCGCGTGGCCGCCGGCGCGGTGACGATTGACCGGTAACCCCCATGGCGAGTTCCCCAATGACCAGCATGAATCCCGTAACCGAAGCAGCGGCCATCCTGACCGCCGCCGAGTACGCCGTCGCCCTGACCGGCGCGGGCCTCTCGGTGGAGAGCGGTATACCGTCCTTTCGAGGTCCGGACGGCCTGTGGACGAAGTACGGCCAACCGAGCAACCTGTCGTACCGGGTGTTCTCGCGAGACCCGCAGGACTGGTGGGAGAAGCGCCTCAGCGACGAGGTGACGCCTGGGAACCCAACCTACGACCTCAAGGACGCGGTGGACAACGCCGAGCCCAACCCCGGGCACGTCGCCATTGCGGAACTGGAAAGATCGGGCATCATCAAAGCGGTGATCACGCAGAACGTGGATGACCTGCACGGCAGGGCGGGCAGCCGCAACCTGCTGGAAATCCATGGCAATCGCAACTACCTGCGCTGCATCGGGTGCGGTTGGCGTCGGCCACGGGCGGAGCATCCCATCACCGACGTGCCGCCGGTGTGCGCTGAGTGCGGCGGGATCATCAAGCTGGACACGGTGATGTTCGGCGAGCCCATACCGCGAGGGGTGCTGGATTCGTGCTTCGCCGAGACGCAGCGCTGCGACGCGATGCTGCTGGTGGGCACGTCGGGAGCGGTGAACCCCGCCGCGCAACTGCCGCTGCTGGCCCGGGAACGGGGAGCCAGGATCATCGAGGTCAACCCCGAACCGACGCAGCTCACCGCCGCTGCGGACGTGGTCGTATCCGGGCCGGCGGGTGAGATGCTGCCGCTGATCGCGCAAAGGCTGTCGGACACCGGGAAGAACTGATCACCCCGCGGCGAACGTAACAGCAACCATGGTGGAGAACCTGCACAACTGGCTGCTCGAGTTTGTGGCGGCTGCCGCCTCGATTGGGCTCACGTGGCAGGACCTGCTGGTGAGCCTGGCCATAGCGGCGGGGTCGGTCCTGTTCGCTTTCCTGTTCAGCCGGATCCTGTTCCGTCTGGTGCTGAAGTTGACCAGCGTGTTTCCGGGAGACCTGGACGACCACCTGGTGGCCAACGCCAAGGGGCCGGTCACCGCGTACATCATCCTGCTGGGCGCCTACCTGGCGGTCAAGATACCGCTGGAACTGCCCCACACCATTGACAGCGTCGTTGACCGGGCGGCTTCGGTGGCCGCCATCGCGGTCGGGGCATACATGATCAACGTGGTGGGAACCAGTGGGCTGGCCTGGTTGCAGGACTATCTGGGCAATACGCCGGCGGCCAACACCAGCAGTTGGGCGTTGCCGCTGGCCCGTCGCGGGCTGCTGATCGTTGTCGCGGTGATGGCGGTCATGGTGTCGCTGGACATCCTGGGGGTCAACATCACGCCGTTGATCGCGGGCCTCGGCATCGGCGGGCTGGCCGTGGCGCTGGCGCTCCAGCCGACGCTGAGCAACCTGTTCGCGGGAACCTACGTGATCACCGAGGGAGTGGTCAATCCGGGGGACTACGTCGACATCGAGGGCGGGGTCAGCGGATACGTGGTTGACGTGAACTGGCGCAGCACCCGGCTGCGCACCTGGGGCAACAACCTCGTGATCATCCCCAACTCCCGGTTCGCCGAGACCGTCATCACCAATTACAGCAAGCCCGACGAGCACGTGAACGTATACCTCACCTGCGGTGTGGCCTACGAGAGCGACCTGGGCCGGGTGGAGCAGGTTGGGCAGGAGGTGATGGAGGAGGTGCTGGCCCAACACCCAGGGGCGGTGCTGGATTACGGCGCCTATTTCGGCTACGAGAACTTCGGCGAGAGCAACGTGGACTTCTGGCTGTTCGTCCAGGCGAAAGACCGGCTGGCCAGCTTTGAGGTGCGCAGCGAACTGATCAAGCAGTTGCACGCCCGCCTGACCGAAGAAGGGATCACGATCAACTATCCGGTGCGGACGCTGCACTTCCCGGACGGCTGGAACCCGCAGGACGGAACACCCCTGCCGCCGCAGGCTGCAAGCCTGCCAAGGCCGGCGGTGACCCAGGCGCGAAGACCTCTGCCCGAGGATGCGCCCGTCGGTGCGGACGGGCCGGACGTTTAGGCAAGGCGGTGGCAGAAAAACCAGGGTGCAGCACGGCAATGCAGCACCCTGCGGGATTGCCGCGCTGCGCCTGCAATGACCGGTGGGCGACGCGCTCCGCGACGTTACCGGGAAAGGCCGTAGGCGGTGGCCTGGAGTTTGGCGTCCCCGGTGGCGTTGAGGCGCTGGGTGATGCTGTCGATCAACGAGCCGACGGCGGTCTCGCCCCAGAACCAGGTGTGGATGTCGGCCTCGCTGTCGCCCGGGCGCTGGGCCATGCGGGCCTCGTAGCAGAAGGCCTTGAGGTCGTCGGCGCAGTAGCGGGCAAACTGGGGCACGGACACATCGGCCGGGCGCTCGTCCATGTCGGCCTCGTCGCTCTCGGCGTAGGCTTCCAGGAAGCGGATGATGCCGCGGAAACGGCGCTGGGGGATGCCGGTGACGCCCACGGCGGTGCGGCCGCGCTGTTCCTGCCAGCGCTCGTAGTAGCCGCGCAGGGCGGTGATCTCGTCGGCAGCGTCCAGGGGCTTGGCCGTGTCGCCGTTGGTCGAAGCCGTCACCTCCGAGGCCTGGGGCAGCCCGATGGGGCCGGCATCCTCGGGATAGTCGGCCAGGACGGGGCCAGCGTCGGCGTCCAACGTCGCCAGGGCGGCGGCCAGGACTTGGTGCTGGAAGTCGGGATCGTCGGGCTTGCCCATGGTGTAGCCGAAGTAGAAGGGCACCCACAGGGCCCGTGGCGGACGGACGCGCTCGGCGTGTTCACGTACGAGGGCGATGGCAATGGTGGTCAGGCCGGCCTCCTCGAAGACCCGGGCGAGCACGCTCACGGCGTGGGTGCAGAGGGGTCAAGTGGGGGTCAGCAGAACGAGGTCGACGCCCTCACTCTTGAGGCGCTGGGCGACCTCGGGCCCGGTCTGCTCGGCGACGACGGTGCAGTCTCGGAGGGCGCCCATGAAAGAGTAGTGGTTGGGGGCGACGGTGCCAATGCCGCCGCGCTCGGCCAGTTCCCGCACGCGGTCCATGGGGAAGGTGATGTTGATGTCCCGGTAGATGGCGGTGCGGTCGAAGCCGATGCTGAAGTGGCTCTGGACGATGTCCGCCGGATCGGAGTCGCTGGGGATGACGCGGTAGGTGGACTCGCCGCCGGGATGGTCGCGGTTGAAGGGCTTGTCGTCGCGCAGGTGGAGGCCGGCGGTGGTGACGATGGCGACGGTGGCCTGGGACAACGGCTTCGAGAGCGGCGACCAGGGCGTGCCTTCGTCTTCCCGGCAGGGAAAGAACTGCAGCATCTGGCGCTGGACTTCGGACAGAACGGACAGGCGGGGCATATTTACCTCTCTTCAATCTTCAACCGAGCATTGACAACACCCGGTGGACAAATTCTCGTACTTTTGGACGGAGAATATCTAACTCAGCATCCGACAGATTATCGTGATAAAAGCAACGGTGAAACCTTTCAGCAAAGGCGAACCCATACTCGATAGATGGGTCGTCATGCTCGTCCGCCAGCCGCTCCGCAGTGTCACGGAATGAGTTGTGACTATCAAGACGCCGACCCTCACGCAACGCGACTGCCATCAAGGCGTGCGTTGCGGCTCCCCAAAGTTTCTCCGATGCTTGAAGTTTATCTCCTGTGGCGAACTCCCGGTCAGACGCGTCCAGGAAGGCCAGCGCGGTTCTCGCGTGGTCCTCCGTCAGCATGCCATGGCCAGCAGGCAGCGCACAAAATCGCGGGCTTTGGCCCCGTCGTAGGCCAACTCGCGGAACTCCATGAAGTCTAACTCTGCGTTGTCGCGAAAGTTTTCGGCATAGACGTACTTCAAAGATATCAGGTGGTCTCCTTCCTGCTCCGCCAACCGTTCAATGGTGTTTCTCAACGACAGCGGACTGCCATCGCAGGGCCAGTCCCTGTGGACTGCAACGGCCATCACCGCCTGGACTGTCGCATCCCAGAGAGTGGCGGAGGCCTGCAAGTGCTTTCGAGCGGCAAACTTGCGGTCGGACTCCGCCAGCAAGTCACCAGCCGCCCGGGCGTGGTCCGATGCCGTTATGGGGGTCGCTTCCGTAGCCATGATGGGCGTATGACGGGGTAGGTTGCAGGGGCGAAGCATCATTCGCCCCGGCAGAAAACCCATTAGTCGAACATGATGGCGCCGCGGCCGATTTCGCCGCGGTCGAGGTCGGCGTAGGCCTCGTTGATCTGGTCCAGGGTGTAGTGGCGGACGACCAGGTCGTCAAGGTTGAGCCTGCCGGATTGGTAGAGGTCGACCATGACGGGCATGTCGGTGCGGGAGCGGGCGGAGCCGTAGTAGGATCCGCGCAGGGTCTTCTCGTTGCGCACCAGGTCGACGGCGTTGATGCCGGCCTCCTGGCCCCAGGGAGCGATGCCGACGACGGTGACGACGCCGCGCTTGGCGGCCATCTCGTAGGCGGCCTTGGTGGTGTCGCCGCTGCCGAAGACCTCGAAGGTGTAGTCGGCGCCGCGGCCGCCGGTGAGTTCGCGGACCTGCCGGACGGGGTCCTGGTCGGCGGCGTTGACGGTGTGGGTGGCGCCGAAGCGCATGGCGAACTCCAGCTGGGCCTCGCGGATGTCGACGGCGATGATCTGGCCGGCGTTGGCCAGGGCCGCGCCCATGATGACGTTGAGGCCCACGCCGCCGCAGCCGATGACGGCGACGGTGCTGCCGGCCTTGATCTCGGCGCTGTAGAGGGCCGCGCCGACGCCGGTGGTCACGGAGCAGCCGATCATGGCGGCCTTGTCCATGGGGATGGAATCGGAGAGAGGCACGACGCCGGTTTCGGGGAGGACGGCGTACTCGGCGAAGCAGGCCACCTTGCCCATGTGGTGGATGTCCTTGCCGTCGGCGTGGAGGCGGGTGGTGCCGTCGAGCATGTTGGCGCCGGTGGCCGCGTGGAGGTCGCAGAGGTTGCTGTGGCCCTCGAGGCAGGAGCGGCAGCGTCCGCAGGCGGGGACGAAGGACAGGATGACCTGGTCGCCCTCAGAGGCGAGGGTCACGCCCGGGCCGGTCTGGACGACGGTGCCGGCGCCCTCGTGTCCGAGCACGACGGGGATGGCGATGGGGGCGTCGCCGTGCATGAAGTGGCGGTCGCTGCGGCAGATGCCGGCGGAACCGACCTTCACCAGGACCTCGCCGGCTTTTGGCTCATCGAGATCAACCTCGCGGATGTCGAGAGGCTGACCAACTTCCCACAATACGGCAGCTTTTACCTTCAAAACGGGTCCCTCCTGAGGGTGACGGCGCGGGTGATCGCGGATGCGGCGCGCCGGGTACGGATAGTTCAACTATTGTAGATTACAGGGCGGGATACGGCTAGGGTGGGAGAGTGCGCGTGGGGGTAGTACAATTTATGTGCACAACACAGGCACATTTGATAAAATCCGCGCCCAAGCAGCCAGTTTGGCGCTAACCGCCGCTGATATGGATCGGGAATGGCGACCAATAGGACCCTGTGGACTTCCACATCTTAAAAGAGATCGCTGAATGCAATCGTTCCGATCCCGTACCAGACGGGACAAGTTTTCCGAGAAGCTACGGTAGCGTTAGCGACTTTGGCCTGCTGTATACCTGCGAGTGTCGCGTTGGAGATCAATGTTGATCCTAATGGGAGGTGAGCAGCAGTGACGATCAAAAAACGGATAATCCGCTTGCCACATGTGGGTCATGCATTCGCGGATGGCATAGCTACCGCGGTCGATTTAGGGGGTGTTTTGAACACCTACAATGCGCACCAACTCGCTAGAGTGTATGCACATTTACGGTTACAGCGGCTAAATGCTCCATCGGGACCGGAAGCCGAG
>JAJEIA010000017.1 GCA_022823505.1 Dehalococcoidia bacterium | reverse complement strand
GGCCCAGTGGCTCCCACAACGAATGTCCCTGCCTTTGCGCGCCAAGACCAGCTGTTTTCGCCCGCAACAGACTATAGCCCACCTGGCAGGCTATCTACCCTGACTTTGCAATCGTCCTGGACCGAAGGCGTGTTTTCCTTGACACTCGCAGTGGCGCGTACCATAATCTGACGGTCAAAATTCGCACCGTGCGAGCCGACAGATGACCCTTCCCGTTCAAGGGACAGGAGGTTTTCGTTGTCAACCGTTTCCTTCACCCTCACCGACGAGATGCGCGAGCAGGCGATCGGGGTCGAAAGCGCGCCCACCACTACCGATGTCGAGAAAGGGCACATTGCCCGCTTTGCCGAAGCCATCGGAGACGACAACCCGGCGTACACCGAAGGCACGCCGGAAACGGGCGGCATAGTTGCCCCGCCGACGTTCCTGCGCGCGATGCGGGCGGTGCGGCCGGAGTTGCCTTTCGAAATTCCGTTCACACGGCTGCTGGACGGAGGCAGCGACTGGGAGTATTTCGAGCACGTGCGGCCGGGCGACGTGATCACGGCGGTGGGCCGCGTAGAAGACATCCGGGAGCGGACGGGCAGTATTGGGCAAATGCTCATCACGACAATCAAGGTCACGTACCGGAATCAGACCGGAGCGATCGTGGCGACGCAGACGAGTACGTCGATACGGCACTGACGATTGGAGACGTGTGGATTCCCGCTTTCGCGGGAATGACGGTAAGAATCTCGGGAATGGCGGTAAGAGTCGAGAGGAATGACATGGGCCAGCAGATTTACTTTGAAGACGTGAGCGAGGGCATGGAGCTGCCGGTGGAGGTCCGCGAGCCGACGACGCGGCAACTGGTGCAGTATGCCGGAGCGTCGGGCGACTTTTACGAGATTCACTACGACAAGCCCTACGCGGAGAGCATCGGGCTGCCGGGGATAATCATCCACGGAGCGCTGAAGAACGCGATGCTCGGGTCGTACGTGACGACATGGGCCGGCCCGTCCGGCACCCTGAGGCGGTTGACCTGCCAGTACCGTGGGATGGATTTCCCCGGCGAGCCGATCACGGCCAAAGGGCACGTCACTCGGGTGTACCGTGAAGGCGAGCAGAACCTGGTGGACTGCACCATCTGGCTGGAGAATCCGCAAGGTCAGCAGACCACGCCGGGCACCGCGACGGTAGCGCTGCCCGCCCGTAACGGATAGCGGGAACGCGCCTTGGGTCGCGATCGCGTGAGCAATCAAAACAATTAAAGGACCGAATGGACTATGCCCAACAATCTGGAAGGAAAAGTAGCGATCGTCACCGGCTCGGGCCGCGGCGTGGGCCGTGGGATCGCGAAGCTGATGGCCGAAGAAGGCGCGAAGGTGGTGGTGGTTGACCCGGGGGTCAACGTTGACGGCACCGGGTTCGACCAATCGATTGCCGAGGTGGTGGTCGGCGAGATTCGAGACGCCGGCGGGACGGCCGTGGCGTGCACCGAATCGGTGGCGACGATGGATGGCGGCGAGCGGATCGTGCAGACGGCGATCGACAATTTCGGACGGTTGGACATTGTGGTCTGCTGTGCCGGGATCCTGCGGGACCGAATGGTCTTCAACATGACGGAGCAGGAGTGGGACGACGTGATTGCGGTGCACCTGAAGGGGACGTTCACGGTGGTCAAGCACGCGTGCATCCTTTTCCGGCAGCAGCGATCGGGTCGGGTGATCACGTTCAGCAGCCAGTCCGGGCTGGTGGGCAACAGCGGCCAGGCCAACTACGGCGCGGCCAAGAGTGGCATTGCCGGGTTCACCAAGGTGGTGGCCAAGGACATGGGCCGGTACGGGGTGACGGCGAACTCGATCGCGCCGCGGGCGACTACGCGGATGATCGGGGCGATACCCGAGTCGGCGGCAGAGATCCGGGCGCGGGGCGGAGTGGCATCGCTGTCGGGCGACGACGGCGGAGAGATACAGGATCTGGATCCGGACGGGATCGCACCGTTCGTGGCCTACCTGTGCTCGGACCACGCGGGCAACATCAATGGACAGACGTTCCTGGTATATGGCAACACGGTGTCGCTGATGTCGCAGCCGCGACCGGAAAAGGCGATCTGGACCGAATCGGGACATTGGGATCTGGATGACCTTTCGTCGCAGGCGCGCGGCTACCTGACGGCCGGCATTCCGAACCCGGCGCCGGCACAACAACGGTGACCCTGGCTCTCCTGGTGATTTGTCAGAATCGGGATTTGCGGGATTGAAGGATTTCAAGGATTGGTTGTTTTTCTTCACGGATAGCTCCAACCCCCATAACCCGTAAATGGCGTGAATCCCGGCTCCGACAGCGCATAACGTATAAGGACTGAACAATGCCTCTACTGGAAGACAAGGTAGCAATCGTAACCGGAGCCGGGCGCGGCATCGGGCGCGGTGTCGCCAAGCTGATGGCGGCGGAAGGCGCGAAGGTCGTGGTCTGCGACCTGGGCGTGAACGTGGACGGCAGCGGGGCCGACATTTCGGTGGCACAGCAAGTGGTCAACGAGATCGGCGAAGAGGGCGGCACGGCCGTGGCGTGCACCGAGTCGGTGGCGACCATGGACGGCGGCGAGAAGATCGTGCAGACGGCCGTCGACAACTTCGGCAAACTGGACATCGTGGTGACGGTGGCCGGCATTTTGCGGGACCGCATGGTCTTCAACATGACCGAAGAGGAATGGGACGACGTGATCGCGGTGCACCTAAAGGGCACGTTCACGGTGGTGAAGCACGCGAGCATCCTGTTCCGGCAGCAGCGGTCGGGTCGGATCATCACGTTCAGCAGCACGTCCGGGCTGTATGGCAACAGCGGGCAGGCGAACTACGGCGCGGCGAAGGATGGGATCGCCGGTTTCACGCGGGTGTGCGCGCGGGACCTGGGACGCTACGGCGTGACGGCGAACGCGATTTCGCACTCTGCGAGCACACGGATGACGACGAGCGTGCCGGACGAGGCGCGGGCGTTGCGGTCGGCGCGGGGCATCGCGGCCGGCGGCGGGTTGCGCGGCGAGGCCGAGGACGTTGCTCCGATGGTGACGTGGCTGGCGTCGGACGAGGCGCAGCACGTGAACGGCCACGTGTTCCACGTGACGGGCGGGCTGGTGTCGTTGATGAACGAGCCGGAGCCGGTGAAGACGATCCGCAAGGACAGCCGGTGGACGGTGGACGAGTTGGCCGGCGTGTTCCCGGCGACCATCGGGGTCGAGTTGTACAACCCGGCACCGGCGCCGCCGCCGAGCGCGTAAGGGTTAGACTGGCACGGGTCGGATACATAGCCAGAAACGACGATGCCGGGCGGGAGACCGCCCGGCATTTTGCATTTTCCGCGCGGGGCGCCGTCAATCGGGGACAGGGTTCAGGGTACGCGCAATGAATGAACTCCGCAGACGACGGATTTGGTCCCGTGCGATCGCTGCGTGCATCCTGGCGGCGATCGGGGCTGTAGTTTGGCTCGTGATCAATCCCGAGCTGAGTGGGCTCGGCGGCACGCACAAGGATTGGTTCGTGCATGTGACGGCGGAAAACCTGGTGGAGTACTCGGAGCAGATCGTCCTGGCTCGTTACGTGGACGAAGCGGTCCACGAAATTCCGAATCCTCGACGGGATCCTGCGGTCGTACAGTCTCACACCGATGTGTACCGGCGGTTCGAAGTGGTGGAGTCCTTGAAGGGTGATTTCGAACCGGACGACGACGTTTACGTGGGATGGAGTGCCGGGTATAGCAGGGTCGATCCCTTGACCGAACTACGACAGTTCATACCTCGGGTGGTAACCCCGCTCGCTCAAGGCGAAATCTATGGACTGTTCCTGAACCTGAGTCACGCGAGATCGCGCCATCCGGACGACCCGGAGACCAGGATTTGGGAAACGCCGAGGGGGTTGCAGGTCGCGTTGGTGGTCGAGCGGGGCAGGTTCGCATTCCTGACAGACCAGCTCTACCGCAACGCATTGAGGGATATGGACCTCAAGCCGGCAGGTCGGTTGGGGACTCCGTTCGAATTGACTATCGACGGGGTGCGGCGGTTGGTGGCGTCGGGTTCCGGCGGATTCGATCAGGAGGGGCGCTGATGCCTGGAGCGGATTGACAGGGTTTGGGGGTGGGCATACCATGTTTGGAGTGGTCGTGCTACACGGGGAGCTGGCGGTGCCCTGAACCCGCAACCCGCCACAGCGGGGTGGAATTCCTCTCCGAGGCGAGGCGCAAGGGCCAATTTCCCAGGGAATGGTGTTGACGGCCGGGTCCCACGCGGCGCAGGCTCGTGAACCCCGCCAGGGCTTGACGGCAGCAACGGTAAGCGATGTCCCGCGGGTGCCGTGGGAGTGCCTGGCCTGAGCCAATCCCGACGATATGCCCCCAGGCTGCAGTCGAAGGGAGGTGCTCGGCCACTTTTTGATTCTCGCTCGGGCGAACGTGACCGGGCGACGTCAGCACTGTAGCAGTATGCCGAGAAAGTCTGTGGCCACAATCCCAGTGCGCCGGCGGCGCAAAGCGCTGGGGCAGCACTTCCTTACAGATTCCAGGATCGCCAACAGGATCGTTGCCGCCGCCGAGTTGGATGGGTCGGACACGGTGCTGGAAATCGGGCCGGGCGCGGGGGTGCTCACGAGGAGGATGGCGGAGCAGGCGGGCAGAGTCATTGCGGTGGAATTGGACGAGCGGTTGTGCGCGGAATTGCCGGAGCGGCTGGGATTTCCGACCAACCTTGAGGTAGTCCGGGCTGATGGGAGAGAGGTCGATCCCGACGATCTGGTGGGTGCGGGCGCTCCGTACAAGGTGGTAGCGAACCTGCCTTACTACGCGGCGGCTCCGATTGTCCGAAGGTTCCTGGAGACGGTGAGGCCGCCGAGGCTGATGGTAGTGATGGTGCAGCGGGAGGTGGCCGATGCGATGAACGCCAAACCGGGGGAGTTCACGCTGCTGTCGGTGGCGACACAGTTCTACGCGGAACCGTCGGTGGTGGCGCAGGTTCCGGCGCGGTGTTTCAGGCCGCCGCCCAAGGTGTCCTCCACGGTGCTGAAACTGAAGGTGCGCCCGAAGCCGGCGGCGACGGTCGCGGACACCGGGCACTTCTTCGCGCTGGTGCGCGCCGGGTTCAGCGCGCCGCGCAAGCAACTGCGCAACTCGCTGATGCATGGTACCGGGGCGCCGGCAGAGACGGTGGCGGAAGCGCTGGACGCGGCGGCGATTGATGGGCAGCGGCGGGCGGCGACGCTGGGGATTGCCGAGTGGGCGGCGTTGGACGCGACGTGGCCGGCGGACGTTCCGAGAAGCAGAGCCGTCTGACGTACCGTTGGTATCTGCGTATGGCGTTGGGATCAATCAGCCGGCAGGCGTACGCCAAGGTCAACCTGACGCTGGAGGTCATTGGCAGGCGCGATGACGGTTACCACGACGTGACGACGATCCTGCAGACGGTGGACCTGGCGGACACGGTGGTGATTCGCGCGGCTGACGAATTAGCGGTGGAGTGTGACGTGGCGGACCTGTCGGGTGAAGGGAACCTGGCGTGGCAAGCGGCGGCGGCGTTGGCGGTACGGGCCGGCATCGTGCCCCGGGCACACATTCGCATCGAGAAGCGTATTCCGGTGGCTTCGGGTCTGGGAGGCGGGTCGGCGGACGCAGCGGCGACGCTGGTGGGATTGAACCGGTTGTGGAGGCTGGGGCTGTCGGGGGAGGAGTTGGCTGACGTGGCCTCCGGGCTGGGTTCGGACGTGCCTTTCCTGCTGGACGGAGGAACGGCGCTGGGAGTGGGCCGGGGAGACGAGCTGGCGGCATTGCCGGGTCTGCCAGAGTCACGGATGCTTCTTGTGGTTCCCGGTAGCAGCATCGAAGCCAAGACGCCCACGATGTACCGGGCGTTGAGGCCGGAAGACTTTTCGGACGGGGCCAGAACGCAGGCGGTCGCCCGAGAACTTGGCCACGGGGCGTTGACGTCGGCGAGCTGTTGCAACGCCTTTGAGAGGGCGGCGCGAGAGATCTTTCCAGGGCTGGCCAACGTATGGAGCAAAGTGGCGGAAGTAACGGAGTATCCGCCGCGGTTGTCCGGGGCGGGGCCCGCGCTTTACGTCATGCCGTCTTCGGAAAGTGAACGTATCCGGGTGGTTGAATCCTTGCAGGGCACGGGCGCGGCGGCGTACCTTGTGCGGACGATTTCGCCATGGGGCTAGGAATTACCCGCCACTTGAGATCAGGGAGAGCAGCGTTGCAAATCCGGGCGGTTTGGCATGGCGGAAAACGGGTTTGGAAAGGGACCATCGCCGGTACGCTGACGAGGTTGCTACGCTGCGCTCGCAACGACACAGGACTTACGCAGTTGGAAGCCTTTACACTCGTCATTCCCGCGAAAGCGGGAATACAGTGGCCGAATTGTTTAACGGTGTTGCAGATTCGTTCACCATAAAGTCAATGGATTCCTGCGAAAGCAGGAATGACGGGTTTGTAATTTCAAGTGCGTCACTCCGATGAAAGACGATGTACCGACCAGCGAAACCTTGCCATCAGGGAGTCACCAATAGCCGATGGATATTCTTGCGGTAATCAGCATACCTTTTGATCCGGACATCATCCGCACGGCCGGGTTCATACTGTCCTGGCACGGCTTTTTCACCTTCGTGGCCGTTGCGGTTGCGGTGTACCTGACGTGGCGATGGGGCCGCAAAGAAGGCCTGGACGGCGATGCGATCCTATCGGTGGCGACGTGGTGCATCATCGGCGGGATCATCGGGGCGCGGATATTGCACGTCATCGACTTTTGGGACGACGTGTACCAATACAATCCGGCGCGGATCGTGTATTTCTGGAACGGTGGGATCGCGATATTCGGCGCGTACCTGGGCGGGTTCGTCGGTGGTGCGACCTACATAACGGTGCGAAACGCGCGGTGGCTGACGAGTTTCTGCGACAACCCGGGGTTGAGATGGAGTGGGATGCATCGGGTAGTGGCGCAAATGCCGCCAGTGCCGCACCTGGCCGACGTTGCCGCGCCGGCCCTGTTGATCGCACTGGCGATCGGCCGGATTGGCGACGTGATCAACGGCGAACACTGGTCGAGTTTTTCCGACCTGCCGTGGGCGTGGGTGTACACCGACCCGGACAGCTTGGGGTACGGGAGGCCGGCGTCGCACCCGGCGGTGGCCTATGAGCTGATCTTCTGCCTGATATGGGCCGGCGTGCTGTGGTGGCTGAAAGACCGCGTGAGGCCAAGGGGGATGCTGTTCGCGCTGTTCTTCGCGGGGTACTCGGCGGGCCGGTTCTTCATATCGTTCGTGCGCCAGGAACAGAACACGTACATCTTCGGGTTCAACGAGGCGCAGCTGGTGGCGCTGGCGATCATGGTGGTCACGGTGCCCCTGCTGATCTACCGGGCGCGGCTGGTTCGGCCGGTGCGTGGGGGGCAGACACCGGCCCGGGTGGAAACGGACGAGGGCTAGCCCGCGGGCGTCACCGAACGGCTCCGATGCGGGCGAAGATGGGAGCCAGTTCAATGGCTACACCGGGCATGGCGTCGGATAGCAGCGTGTCCGATGCGCTGAATGTCTGGACCGGTGCGAAGGTGGGACCGTTGCCAGCGTGAATGGCCACTGTCGCCGCTTCCAGGTCGACGATCCAGACTTCGCGGACACCGTTGGCGGAATAGACCGGCAACTTCTCGTTGAGGTCCCGACGACGGGTGGAGTCGGACAGGATTTCGACCACTACGTCAGGGGCACCGGTGATCCCCCGACCATCCGGGTTGAAAATGTTTCGCCGGGCGTTGGATACGAACAGCAAGTCAGGCTGATAGGTGTTGAATTCGTCGATATGCACGTCATAGGGAGGGATGCGAATCTCGCCGAGGCCCAACTGGTCGACCTGCACAAGCAACCCCGAACACAACCACATCAGGAACACTTGATGGGCGTCACTGGCTCCAGACATCTCGATGAGTACTCCGTTGATGAGTTGGTAGCGGGGGCCGGAGTTAGCCGGTGGCGTCATCGCCACGTAGTCCGCGTTGGTCAGCTTGGCGAGGGGTTTCGCTTTGGGCTGTGTCATTTGAACCGCTCCTTCTGCCTGCTGTCGCCGATTATACCGACGGGCGGAGGTCGTCGACGCGGAGGTAGGTGCGACGCTCGCCGCGGTAGTTGTCCTCGGCAAGCTGGAAGACGAGGTCGGCGGCTTCGTAGCCTCCCCAGTCGCCGGGGTGGTTCCACGCCAGGGCGTCGATGGAGCGACCGCCGCTGCTGACGCGCAGCTTCAGGTGCTGGCCGTTGGAACCGACGTAGCCGGCGTTAGTCACGCGAACGCCGCGGGACAAATAGCGGGGCACGGGGTTGTCCTTGCCGAAGGGCTCGAGGCGGGCGCACAATTCGGACATCGCGGGGCTGAGAAGTTCGTCCAGGGTACCCTCGGCGTGGATTTCCAGGGAGGGTTCGGGTCCGAACAGGCCGATCTGGGCGTTGGCGATGCCGGTGAGGCGGTGGGCCACATCGGCGTAGAGTTCGTTGCGGACGGTGAATCCGGCGGCGGCCTGATGTCCACCGTACCGCACCAGCAGGTCAGCGCAGTGGGAGATGGCGTCAATCAGGCTGAAATCGCCGACGCTGCGGGCGCTGGCGACCAGATGGTCTGCGTCGGCGCGGGCCAGGGCGATGGACGGGCGATTGAAGAGTTCGGTCAAGCGGCCGGCGACGAGCCCGTTGATGCCGGGGGTGTAGGCATCATCGTAGGTTATGATAATCGCGGGGAGGGGCTTGGAGGCCAAGACCTGCTCGATGGCGATGTCAAATGACCGGGCGGTCAGATCGCGGCGGCGGGCGTTGTATTGCTCCAGCTGAGTTGTGAGACGCTCGCCCTCCCGATCGTCGGAGGTAAGGAGCAGGTTGAGCGAGGTTTCGGGGTGCGCCATGCGGCCGGAGGAGTTGAGGCGCGGAGCGATCTGAAACGAAACATGCTCGGCGCGGATGGGGCGATTGGCGAGGTTGACGCGTCGCAACAGGGCACGCAGTCCGGGACGGTTGGTGAAGGGCAGCACCTCCAGACCCCGCTGGACGATGTGGCGGTTTTCGTCGCGCAACGGCACAAGGTCGGCGATGGTACCGAGGGCGGCGAGTTCCAGCAACGACGGATCGTCGGGTTGGCCGAGGTGGGCCAGCAGGGCCGTGGCGAGTTTGTAGGCGATACCCGCACCGCACAACTCGGGGAAAGGATATTGATTGCCGGTCATCCTTGGGTTGACGATGGCGACGGCGTCCGGAAGTTGATCCGGAGGGACGTGGTGATCGGTGATGACGACGTCGGTTCCGCTGCGATTGGCGAGGGCAATTTCGGCCGAGTTGCTGACGCCAGAGTCGACGGTGACTATGAGTGACGCGCCCCGGGAAATGAGGCGATCCACCGCCAGCGGGGTCATGCCGTGGCCTTCGGCCACCGGGTCGGGCAGGTAGGGAATCACCCTTGCGCCAAGGCGCTGCAACGTTTCGCAAAGGATAGCGGTTCCGGTGATGCCATCGACGTCGAAGTCTCCGAAGACGGCCACGGTTTCCCGGGAGCGAACCGCAGACGCGAGTCGAGGCAGAGCGGCGTCCACGCCGGGAAGGGAATCGGTCGGGTGGGGCAGGTTGGGAGGATCGACGAAACGGGCCAGTGTCGCGTCGTCGGCGATACCCCGGGACAGGAGCAGTTGGACTGCGGGCGCCGACAGGTGCGACGGGAAGCGATGGCCGTCGGGCCGAGGCGGGAGCAGCCAGCGCCGTGGTGGAGGAGTATGCCAGGGGGAGGTCACAGACCGGATCGGGTCAACACGATCACGGAGTTGTGACCGCCGAACCCGAAGGAATTGCTGAGGGCCACATTGATGTCGCCGGACCGGGCGGTATTGGGGACGTAGTCGAGGTCGCACTCATCGTCCGGGTCGTCCAGATTGATGGTGGGCGGCATCAGGCCTTCGGCGAGGACCCTGGTGCAGAGGGCGGCTTCCAAGGCTCCGCCGGCGCCGAGGAGGTGACCGGTCATGCTCTTGGTGCTGCTGACCGGGATGCGATAGGCCTGGTCGCCGAGGGCAAGTTTCAGGGCCTTGGTCTCATGCCAGTCGTTCAAAGGGGTGGAAGTACCATGAGCGTTGAGGTAGTCGACGTCGGCAGGCTGGAGACCGGCGGCGGCGAGCGCCTCGGTGACGGCGGTGGCCGCGCTCTGGCCGGTGGGATTGGGCTCGGTGAGGTGGTGGGAGTCGCTGGTGGCGGCGTAGCCGCGCAGTTCGGCGATGGGCTCCGCACCACGGGCAGCGGCGTGGTCCGCGCTTTCGAGGACCATGATGGCTGCCCCTTCGGCCAGGACGAAGCCGTCGCGGTTCCGATTGAAAGGTTGGCTGGCGCCCTGGGGATTGTCGTTCTGGCGGGAGAGGGCGCGGAGGGCGTTGAACCCGGCGACGGAAAGCGGTGCGACCGGAGCCTCGGCGCCGCCGGCGAGGACGACCTCGGCTTTGCCGTGGCGGATCAAGTCCCAGCCGGCGCCGATGGCGTCGGCTCCGCTGCTGCAGGAGGAGGTGATGCAGTAGTTAGCACCCATAGCGCCGGTGACCATGGAAACCTGGGCGGAACCCATGTCGGCGAGCATCATGGGGATCAGGAATGGGGTGACGCGGCGAGGCCCGCGGTCCAGCAGAACCTGGTGCTGCTCGGTGAGGGTTGATATACCGCCGATGCCGCTGCCGACCACGACGTGGACGCTGTAGCGGTCCATTTCGCGGGGGTTGAGGTCGGCCTGGGCGCAGGCTTCCTGGGCGGCCACGGCGGCGAACTGGGCGAACCGGTCCATGCGCCGGGCGTCCTTGCGCTCCAGGTAGTTTTCGGGATCGAACCCCTTGACCTCGGCGGCGAAGCGGGTGTCGAATGCCTCCGCGTCGAAACCGGTAATGTAGTCGATACCCGAGCGGCCGGCAGCGACGGCGCACCAGGTATCAGCGACGGTTAAACCGAGCGGGCTGACCATTCCCACGCCCGTTACCACCACCCTGCGGCCAGAGCCGCCGCCGGTCGCCATGCTATCGCGCCTGGTTGGGATTGCGACGCTGGCTGGCGGTATCGAGGACGCCGTTCAGCATCTCGGTAACCTCACTGACACGGGTGGATATTCCGGTGGCGACATCCTTGCTCCCGCTATCGGCCCGTTCCGCGTAAACCCGGAGGGCCTCCGAAGTCTCGTTGATCCGGGTCCGGAGGTTGTCCATGAAGTCGGAGCCCATGTTGGACAGGGGCTGGCTGACTGAACGCAGGGTGTCGGCGAGTTCAGTGACGCGCTGGTTCAGGTTCTCGCCGAGTTCCTTACCGGCCTGCTCCACTTGGTAGGACCAGTTGCGCATGGTCTCGGTGGTCTCGGACAGGTCCTGCACGCTGCGGGCCTGACGCAGGCGGTAGTTCCCCAGGATGCGGAAGATGCGTCCGTAGAGGGCGTCGATGGACGTGAGCCTGGCGCTGTACTTGTCGAACAGTTCGCGGCTCTCGGCCATGTTCCAGCGGTCGTCTTCGTGGACGAACTGGCGGCCGGTGTAGAGTTCGTAGGGCCGCATCTCGCCTTCCTGCAGGGGCTCGCCCTGCGCGTTCAGGGGTTTGAGTTCCCAGTTGGAAGTGGCGGGCAGCGGGGTGAGGAGGTTTGCAGTCTGGTACCGGCTGTGCTGGGTGACCCAGTCGGCCAAGGTCATGATGGATTCCTCGGTGTCGTAGGGGAGACCGATGATGGTCATGGCGACGACGGAGAAACCCTTCTCGTTGAGGTGGACCAGGTCCTTCTGCATCTGGCCGGGTTCCTGGCGCTTGCGAACGGCGGCGAGGCTCTCGGCGTTGTTGGACTCGACACCGAGGTAGAGCATCTTGACGTTGGCGTCCAGCAGGGCGTCGGCCAGCTCGTCGTCCTGGCCGATCTCGGCGCGGGCCTGGCAGATCATATTCATGGAAGCGGTGCGGCCGGCCCAGCCCTGGAGGCGTTCGAGGCGTTCGTTACGGAACTTGACGGCGCGCAGCGGTGGAGTGTGCAGGTCGTCGGAGATGAAGACGTTGAACTTGCCGTTGCGGCCGGTGTGAATCAGACCGTCGGCGGCGAGTTCTTCCAGTTGCTCGATGCGCTTGAACTCGGTTTCGCGATCGATGAGGCGGTAGCCGAGGAACTGCTGAATGACCTGGCAGTAGGAGCAATTTTCGGTGCAGCCGCGCACGGTTTCGAGGACGCCGCCGGCCATGGGGTTCATGGGCGAGAGGCCGCGGATGGAGCGGAAGTCGGGCAGGGGCACGAAGTCTGGGGCGACGAGACCCTTGCGGCGGGTCTGGGTCACGTACCCGTCGCGCATGAACGATATGCCGGCGACCCGCTCGAGGTACTGGTACTTGCGGTCATCGCGGAAGGTGAGGAGGATGTCGCAGAGCTGACCGATGATGTCCTCGCCCTCCCGGTTGACGATGGCGTCGAAACCGCCGCGGGCGATGGCCTCTTCGGGAAGGGGGCTCATCTGAGGGCCGCCGCCGAGGATCACGAGTTCGGGATGGAATTCGCGAGCTTGCCGGGCGATTTCGTAGGCGCGGGGTGTCTCGTTGATGAGAGACGTAATCATCAGGACGTCGATGTTGTCGAGGTCCTTATCGGGGTCCATGCGTCCCAGGCGGTCTTCGAACCAGATATCGCGCTCGTAGACGTAGGGGCCCTCCCACTGAGCCAATGCTCCGGAGAGAAACAGCATACCCTGACGGGGGATGGCGATGTATTCGAAGTTGCCACCGGCCGAGGCAGGTTGGACCATCATCACGCGCCTGGTGCGGTCGCCGTGGGGCTGAATGGAGACGGGCGACTGAGTGGCGGGGGTCCCGTCGAATTTAGTATCGAGCAGTTCTATAACGCTCATTTTAGCTCACGTACTCCGATGCCGTTGGACAGGAGCGGTTCTTGCTGGGTGATTAATTTAGACGTTAGCGGCCATTATACAACATCGGCATTGAGGCCAACATTGAATGACGGCACGGGAGACAAGAGATCAGCGGCCGCGAAAATAGGGGACGATGTCTTTAGCGATTACTTCGAGATGACGGCGGCGATCTTCGCGAGGCGCCGCGACGCTGAAAATTATGTATCGTGCTCCGGCGTCGATGTATTCTTCCAACCTTTCGATGCACATCCTGGGAGTGCCCAACAAGCAATAGCGGCGGACGATGTTGATGAACTCGCCGCCGTAGAGGTACTGGTTGCCGAGCGCGGCGGCAGCGGTGCGGGCCGCCTGCTCCTCGGTGGGCGCGAGGGTGATGTACGGGAAAAACGCCCACTGGAAGTCGCCGATGTCGCGGTCTTCCTCCTCCGCGAACTCTGCGATTCTGGTAACGCTGTCGCGATAACGCTCGGGGCTGTAAAAGTAGGGCAACCACCCGTTTCCGTAGCGGACGGCGCGACGCATGGCGGCGTCACGTCGGCCGGCGACCCAGATGGGAGGGTGTGGCTGCTGTTCGGGTTTGGGGTTGATGGCGGCGTCGTCCAGAGCGTAGTGGCGGCCCTGGAAGGTGACGGAGTCCTCGGTCCAGAGGCGGCGGAGGGCGTCGAGGCACTCGTCGGTGCGCCGGCCGCGGCGTCGGATGTCGAGACCGGCGTTCTCGTACTCCATGGGGAATTCGCCGCCAACGCCGACTCCCAGGGTGAGTCTGCCCCCGGAGGCGATGTCCAGGGTGGCGGTCATGCGGGCCAGCATGAGGGGGTGGTAGAAGGGGGCCAGGGTGACGGAGGTGACGAGGCGCATCGTCCGGGTGGCGCCGGCGGCGACGGCGAGCAACGGCAACGCGGCGTGGGTGGGACCCGGGGGCCGGCCGCGCATGAAGTGCTCGCCGGCTCCCATGTACTCGAAGCCAAGGTCCTCCATGAGACGGGCCTGCTCGGCGGTGCGGCTGGCGGGCAGCGCCATGCTGGCGCCAAAGTGCAGGGCGCCGGGATCGGCAGGTCTATTCGTAGAGGCGGTCATGGCGGAGGTGGAGGGGTAACTAGCGGCGGAGGGATCCAAGGACGCGGGTACGGCGGAGGGCAGGTTCGACACCTGCCCTCGTGGTTTCATCGGTGCGACCCAGCGTCGGCCAGGCGGATTATTCGTGGGCGGGATGGTACCAGTGGCTATCGTAGAACATCAATGGATTGGCGTCGTCCTCGCGGCGGCGCATTTCGCGGACTTCGCCCACGTAGATGGTGTGGTCGCCGTAGACGTGGGAGCCGACGATGTCGCAATTGAAAAAGACCATGGAGCCGTTGAGTTCGGGCACGTTGTGCTCCCCCATGGTGTAGGAATAGTCAGGGTTGCCTTCCCGCTGTTCCGGACGGCGGGCGAAGTAGCGGCCGAGTTCCTCCTGCTCTTCGCGCAAGACGTTCACGCCGATGCGCTTCTGTTCTTCCACGTATCCGTAGGTGATGGTGTTATGGGCCACACATACGAGCAGAGTCGGCGGATCCAGGCAAACCGAAGTGAATGCGTTGGCGGTCATGGCGTGGGGATTGCCCGATGGGTCGAGAGTGGTGATGACCGTGACCCCAGTCGCAAACTTTGACATGGCCTGCCGAAACTCGTTTTGACTAACCACTGCGCGATTACCCCCGGTTAGGTTGGCGATGATTATACCCGCCCAATATCACTAATGCCAGACGGTGGGTGCTGGCCAGGGCAATCGCGTCCCAGACCGTGATGGAGCCGAAGTTGAAACCGGCAGTCGCGAACGGCGGATTTTACCGGGATGCACAGGTTGAACGGGATATACAGGATATTTCGATCCGGGCAATTTTGAGCAACGGGAGGGTTTCCGGAACTTCCAGCGCGGCAATGTATGCGTTTATTTGCTGCCCGGCAAACAGCCCAGGCGCGAGTATCTGAACGATTGATGACACCATTGCCTTGGTGCCGGTGCTACCGGTTGGCGACGGCAACCGGCGCGGCAGCGACCGGCGCGGCGGGCCAGGGTTTGAAGGCGTTGCCGATGAGGTCGAGGTTGCTGGAGGCCGGCTCCGGATCGAGTTTCAGGACGGCGTTGGGAGGGATGTGGCCGTGGAAAAGGTCGGGGTGGGTGAGCTGGGCCAGGAGTTCCAATCCGTCGACGACGCGAGGGCCCGGGCGGCTCAGGGTGCTGTGATCGATGAGGTAGACCTCGCCGGAGCGGACGGCGGGTAGATCGCTCCAGCCGGGCTGGGCGGCGAGCCAGGGGATTTCGCGGACGCTGCGGGCGAGATCGGAGGAGCACAGGTCGATGTAAAGCTTGTCCGGCTGCGCGGCCACCACGTCGTCCCAGGGTATGCGCTCGGCGGGACAGCCGGGAGCGAAGCGTTGGGGCAGGCGGCCGCCGGCTCGCAGCAGCAGATCGGTCACCCAGTGTCCGCCGATGACCAGAGGGTTGACGCCCTCGATGGAGAAAACCGCCGGGCGGGAGGGTACCCGGTCGACCCCGCGCGCCACAGTGTCGATGCGCGCTTTCATGTCGGAAACCAGCCGGCGCGCACGGTCCGGTACGCCGCAGGATGCGCCGACTTCCAGGAAGCTGTCCAGGATTTCATCCAGGGTGCGGGGGTTCAAGTTGAGGACGGTTGGCGGCGCCGGAATGGGCTCGACGGCTTTCTGGACGGTGCCGGCGTCGATTTCGCAGAAGTAGCAGAGGTCCTGGGTGATGACGAGGTCGGGCGCGGCGGCCTGGAGCCAATCGACGTCGAGATCGTAGGGGCTTTCGCCATTGGACAGGATGCGGTGCATCTCCGCCTCGACCTCTTCGCTGGACATAACGGATGGGTCGATGCGGCTGCGACAGACCACGCGGATGTCGGCGGCCTGCGGGGGATAGTCGCAGAGGTCGGTAACGCCGATGATCTGATCCTGCAGACCCAGAGCGAAGAGGATTTCGGTGCCGCTGGGCAGCAATGAGCAAATGCGCACGATTGGGTTGCCTCCAGGATCTGGGGAGACTGGCTGTTGGTGATGCCGGGACTGTAACGGTACGTCGCCCGTCGGATGGCAACATGGCCGGACAGGAGAATACGCGATGAAGGACCGCACGCTGGGCCAGATGCCCGAAGGATTCAAGAACGGGGTTTGATACCGCAGCGGCGGCATTGTAGCATAGGGTAGGGTTCGGATAACGAATATCAGAGTTTGCGCGTGCGCCACCGCAGCCCAGCGTATGGAGCCGAGGTTATAGCTTCCGGGAATGAGAGGGGTTAGTGTGGCTGAAGGCCAGCCAAGTTTCGAGGGTGAGGCGCCCATCCAGTCCGGATGGATTCCGGTGCGGCGATGTGATCACGGAACAGTCAAATCAATGTGATAGTTTACGAGAGTTCATAAGGCCACTGTGAACGCATACGGTTACAGCACTCTACCCGACTCGACGGCGACGGCGGACACCTGGGGGAAGTGGTCGCTGGCGCGGCTGAACGCTTACAGCTTCGGGCTGGCCGGGTTCGTGCTGGCGATGGACACGGCGGTGCTGCCGATCCTGGTGCTGGAGGTGGCGCCGGAGGCGGCGAAGAACACGCTGCTGGGGATGCTGGGACTGGCGGGGATGCTGGCGGCGGCGCTGGTGCAGGTGCCGGTGGGATGGGCGAGCGACCGGACGCGGTCGAGGCTGGGGAGGCGGCTGCCCTACATGCTCTGGGCGTGCGTGTGCATACCGGTGGCGTTGATCGCCCTGGCCACGCCGCTCACGTACAGCAGCCTGCTGGTGGTGTGGTTATTCATACAGCTCAACTCGGGGATCGCCTACTCGCCGTATCTCGCCAGCATACGGGAACTGGTGCCGGCGAACCGGATGGGCGTGGCAGCATCCATCAAGACGCTGCTGGAAGCGCTGGGCGGAGCCAGCATCCTGTGCCTGGCGGCGCTGATGGTGGGGCACTACTCCGATCCGGACGGGTACTACTGGCTATGGGCGACGCTGGGGATGTTCGCGGTGGCGATACTGGCCACGGCGGCGATCAGCTCGACGACGATCTACCGCCGGATGCGCGATGGGGGCGGCGTGGCGGCCGCGGCGTTCCACCGGGCCGCGATGGCGTTTCCGGAAACCACCAGCATGGCGCGGCTACATCCGGACCTGCCTTGGTTCGTGGCGTCGCGGGTGGCGTTCCTGGCGGCGGTGGTGATTTTCACGACCTATGGGTTGTTCTTCCTTAGAGACAAGGTGCAGGTGGACAACCCGGCGCAGGCGCTGGGCGTGGCGATCATCGGGATCGGCGGCATGCTGATCCTGACGACATACCCGTCGGGCTGGTTGTCGGACCGGATAGGACGGAAACCGGTGCTGGCGGTGGGGGCGGTGGCTGCCCTGGCGGCGACGATTGTGATGATGTGGGTGAGCACCTACCTGCTGGCGGTGGTCGTGGCCAGCGTGATCGGAGGAGCGGTGGGGATCATACTGACCACGCACTGGGCGCTGGCCAATGACCTGGGGACGCCGGGTCGAGAAGCGCAGCACATGGGCGTGGTGAACCTGGGGACGCTGATCGGGGCGGCCGGGGCGAAGGCGATAGGTCCACTGCCGGACCTGGTGTCGGTGTGGTTCGGGCCGGGATACGGCTACACGGCGCTGCTGGGAGCCAGTGCGCTGCTTTTCATGGTCGGGGCGTTGCTGCTGGTGAAGGTCCGGGTGGAGCGTCCGTCCACGATTGTAGATCCCGGAAGCGGCGACGATTAGAGACGGGTCGCTGAAGGCACCGTCGAGATCGGATCGGCCAACGCACCGGGTTTCGGGGAAGCGCGGGAACGGGTTGAGCGGGCTTGCGGTCTAAAGCCTGTGGACAAATCGAGCACCGGCTCGGAATGGGGGTCAAATCGACGTCGTTGGCCGTTATGCCGTCTGACGGGCGTCGGTGGCATTAGGGCGGGGCCCGGCTTCCCACGCTTGGAGTTCGTCTTTAAGCTCTTGCAATATGCTGAGGGCTGCGTCCATCTTGGCTTTGCGGATGGCAGGGTTCTCGCCAGGGATGCTGTCCGCCTCCCCGCTTTCCATGCGTTCGACCAGTCGCGAGAAAGTCCGCGCTTTCTCCTGAGTGACCCTGTATTGTTCTTCATTTTCAATCATGGGAGAGTCCTCAGGTCGATTGCGATTATCCCTTTAGGTATGGCCTGCTGGTCGGTTTGGAAAAACTCCAAAAAGGTCCTGCCTTGTTCGTCGGCCTCCCAGTCGGCCGGGAAGAGTTCGCCGCCGAAGGTGAGTTTCTGCGCTTGACGGCGGTTGGTGAAGTCCAGCAGTGTTGTGTTGAGCAATCGGGGATCCACGCCAGCGGTCTCCCATGCAACATCGAAATCGACAGGGAGTTCTTTGTCGGTGGCGAAGCTACCGTCGAGATATACCTTTCGGCATCCTGCTAGTTTCAGGTTTCGGAGAGCGCCGAGCAAGCCTAGTAGCAGGGTGCGCCGGTGCGGGTTGGTTCCCAGGCGTTCAGTCGCTTGTCGCCACGTGGCTTCGTGAATTCCTGGTGGCAAATAGCCGTTACGTTGGAATGCCGGTATCATTTTGCGGCTCCCTGGCGCCGCTGCATCGGGATTCTATTCCGTCGACGGGAGCGATGCAAGGTAGGGTGCGAGATCTGCGGCTTCGCGCTCTCGGACAGCCGGGGAGTTCATCGGTGCGCACTCTATTGTCGACGAGCATCCCGATGTCAGGCGGAGCGGCGGCGATAGGTCTCGCGGACGAAGATCATCAGGCCGATGCCGGATGCGGCGAAAACGGCCGCGTCGATCCAGAGGGACCAGGAGAAACTGGTGACGTCGGCAATGGCGCCCAGGACCAGGGCGCCCATGACGGTGCCGATGCCGCCGAAGGTGCGCAGCAGGCCGATGGTGACACCCTCCAGTCCCGGAGGCGCGATGTCGGCGAAGAACACAGTGCCGGCGGGGCTGCCCAAGCCCTCGCCCATGCCCAGCAGGACGCCGGACAGCAGGAGTTGCCACAGATTGCCGGCCCAGATGAAGGCGGCGATGCCCAGGGTCATCAGGATGACCGAAGGGAGGATAGGGGTTTTGCGTCCGAGCCGGTCGGAGAGGTACCCCGATATTATGGTGGTGAAAAACTGGGGCAGATGGGTGATGCTGAACCACAGGCCCAGATCGTCTGGGCCGAATCCCTTCTGACGACCGAACAGGGGCATTACGCTCATGCGAGCCCCCTGGCGGTTGGCGACGATCATCAGGGCGAACATGCCGACCAGGATGAAGGCGGGGCTGGTCATGAGCTGCCAGATTGCGCTGCGGCGGCTGGTCGGGTTCTGCGCAGCGTCGCTTGGCGACGCCTGGGGATTGGGAGGCTGGGACGGGGACCGGCGGCGGTTCGCGCCTTCGGTGTTGAGTTGTTCCCGCCACCGGGATTCGGGCAACGCGACAATGATCACCAGCAACGACGCGGCCATCAGGACCGCCTGGACGTAAAGGGGGACGCGCAGGCCGAAGAGGCTGGCCAGGTATCCGCCGAGCAGTGGACCGAGGGTCTGGCCGGCGAGGATGCTGAGTTCCTGGAGGCTGAGCAGGCGGCCGCGGGTTTCGGGGGTAGCTTCATCGCGCAGGTAGATTGTGGCTACGGTCAGGAAGATGCTGCCGCCAAAGCCGGACACGAAGCGCCATCCGGTGAGCCAGGCGTAGCTGAAAGAGACGGAGACGAGGGCAGCGCCCACGAGGTTGATCGCCGAACCCAGGGCGAGTACGGGCCGGCGTCCGTAGCGCTGGGCGAGGTACCCGGCGGGCACGCTGGTGACCAGGCGGCCCATGCCGAAGAAGAAGCCGACGGCGATGCCGACCTCGGTGGCGGACACGCCGTATTCGCGTTCCAGAAACAGTGGCAGCACGGGGGAGATCGCCCCCATGCCGAAGCTGTTCAGCGCGACAACGGCGCACAGAAGGGCAACGCTGTGGTAACGGCCCCGGCGTCCCAGGGCGGAGCGCACGGAACCGGGGTTCAACGGCCGCGCTGCTCGCCAGTTTCCGGAGTGGGACGGGTGATTTCGCGGATGCGCCTGAGGATGCGGTACCTAGGCGTCATGACATAGTGTCCGCAGGTCTGGCAGCGGAGGCCGATGTCGCCGCCCACGCGGTTGACGAGCCAGAGGTAGCCGCCACAGGGGTGGGGCTTTTTCAGGCGAACGACATCGCCGGGCTTGATGTCGGCGGCGTTGACCGTCATTTCCATCCGAGACCCATCGCGTCCAGAATTGCGTCGATTTCATCGCGCAGACGGGAGGCGGCGTGCCGTGCTGCCGATGCATAGTCGCTGCCGGAGGAGGCATATATGACGGAGCGGGAGGCATTGATGACGGCCAGACGACCGTTGGTGTCGACACCGCATCGAACGGAATCGGTCAGGTTGCCGCCCTGGGCTCCGATGCCGGGGATGAGGATTGGGAGGTCGGGACAGATGCCGCGGACGTCGGACAGTTGCTGCGGGGCGGTGGCGCCGACGACGAGGCCGAGGTTGCCCTGGGAGGCGCGCTGCTGGGATCGCCGGGCCAGACGCAGGTACAGCGGTTGCTCGAGGTTGCCCACGCCGCTGACCGCGAGGTCCTGGATGTCGGCCGCGCCGCGATTGGAGCCGCGACACCAGATGAATACGCCCTTCTCGGTGTTGGTCAGCCAGGGCTCGACGGTGTCCATACCGCCCCAGGGATTGACGGTTACGCAATCGAAGCCCCAGACATCGAACATGGCGGTGGCATAGGCGGCAGCGCTGGAGTCGATGTCGCCGCGTTTGCAGTCGCCGATGATGATGCTGTGGGGGGCTGCGTTACGGATGTGCTGGACGGTTTTTTCCAGGGCCCGCAAGCCGGGCATGCCCATGGCCTCGTAGAAAGCAAGGTTGGGCTTATAGGCGGATACCAGATCGGCGGTGGCGGATACGATGGTACGGTTGAATTCGGCTGCGTCCCGAACGGGCAAACGCGCGGGATCGGGATCGAGGCCGACGCAGAGGAGACTATGGGTGGCCTCACTGGCAGCGCGGAGGCGGTCGGTGAAAGTAGACATGGGACACCAGTTATTTGAGGGTGTGGAAGGATTATGCGATCAATATTATAGACTTGGTGCGGCGGGAGTGTCACTTGGTTGCGCGGGGCCGGGTGCAATGGCGCTTGGGAACCGTCAGAAGCAGGATTATCAAGATTTACGGATTATCAGGATTGGCACCGTTGTGTGGTGGAGGTGTGCTAATCCGGTCAAATCACAATATCCCGTAAATCCCGACACTGACAATTCACGAAAGAAGGTACGCACGAGGTTGGCGATTCATCCTAAATCTCACTCCGTCCATGTCACAGCACCACGGCGAAACGGCGAGCGCACGGGCGGGCAAACGGCACGTTCTTGACACTGTGCGATGGGCTTTCCTACACTGCGGCAAGTTTCAACGACAGGACTCAGCAGGAGGTCATCCAAGATGACGACTGGCCGATTTACGCATCCGCACCTCCACGTCACCGCCGCCATGGTGGACGCCGCGCGCCGCTGGGTGGCGAGCCTGGACAGCGGCCAGAGGAGCAAGGCGACCTACCACTACATGGACGGGGAGCGGCTGTTCTGGTACTACCCTCCGCTGAACCGGCACGGACTGCCGCTGCGGGACATGAACGAGCAGCAGCGCAGCTACGCGATGGATCTGCTGGCGACGGGTCTCACGGACGAGTCCAACCAGCAGGCGCGTTCGATTATCGAGCACGAGTTGGTGCTGGGTCCGCTGGAGGCGGAGTGGGGACAGGTCACGTGGCCGCGGGATCCCGAGCTATACTACTGGACGGTGTTCGGCGACCCGGGCCGCCACGACCCGTGGGGCTGGAGAGTTGAGGGGCACCACCTGTCGGTGCACTACAGTGTGTGGGGTGACCAGGTGATCGCGGTTACGCCGTTCTTCTTCGGCGCGAACCCGGCGGAGGTGCGGAAGGGGCCCAAGGAAGGGCTGCGGATCCTGGGGCGCCGGGAGGACCTGGCGATTGAGCTGATGGGTTCGCTGGACGCAGGGCAACGGGGCAAGGCGGTGATCCACGACAAGGCGCCGTGGGACATCCTGGGATACAACAGCAGCAAGCAGGCGATCCACGACGAAGAGGGGCTGGCGGGCCACGAGATGAACGGCACGCAGCGGGAAATCCTGATGGCGCTGATCGGGGAGTACGTGAACGGGGTTCCAGCGGCGGTGGCGGAGCAACGGCTGGCGGCGATTCGGGAGACCGGGGTGGATGATTACAGGCTGGTGTGGGCCGGCGGGCTGGACCGGAGCCGGGACCACTACTACCGGATTCACGGCGGGCAGTTCATCGTGGAGTTCGACAACGTGCAGAACGAGGCGAACCACATCCACTCGGTGTGGCGGGAAGTGGAGAACGACTTCGCGCAGGACGTGCTGCGGGACCACCGGATGCTGTATCACATTTTGTGATGCGCGCGGGTTACTGGCTAAAGGGAAGAGCGGGGGCGGCGATCCGTCCCCGCTCTTGTTTCTACGCCTGACCAAGCCCCAATCCACCGAAAGGATGAGTTTGTCGGGGTAGTCAGGCGATAAGAAAGTGCTCCCGGCTTCGGGGATAATGGTTTTTGATACAGAAAACCACCCCGAAACGAGGAGCACCCATCGGATGCTACCACGCGAGCGCCTG
>JAJEIA010000039.1 GCA_022823505.1 Dehalococcoidia bacterium | reverse complement strand
CAGGCGCTCGCGTGGTAGCATCCGATGGGTGCTCCTCGTTTCGGGGTGGTTTTCTGTATCAAAAACCATTATCCCCGAAGCCGGGAGCACTTTCTTATCGCCTGACTACCCCGACAAACTCATCCTTTCGGTGGATTGGGGTTTAACTGGTCTGCCAGCCACTTCTTCACGGATCCCCAATCATGTGAATCATCTCCCTCCGCCTCCGAGTCAGGTTCGGGATGGTTTCGGTCGATCTGCATATCGTCGCTGGAACTACTCATGTTGGGGTACAGCTCCGGGACCGACGGAGGTGTCAATTGCCATTCGTGGCCTTCGGTTCGCATCCGCCGTATCCATTCCAGAGCTTCTTCCACCGCATCAGATATTCGAACCTGCGGCCGTTCGTTCACATTGCCTTCCTGCGGGACGTGGCCCAAACGATTCAAAGCGTTGGCACAGCGAACAGCGGTTGCGCTACTCCCTTGTTGCCAGCCACGCCCCAGCAGGTAAGACTCTGATGGGAGGTAGTTCTGAAGCCTGCCCAACATCCGGTTGTAGAGATAAAGCTGCGCTTTGTACGCTGGCGCACTGCCTTGATTGAGGAGCCCTGTCCCCGCTGCATTCAGTCGAATCGTGGTGAACTTTGTGTCCACAACCCGGTAGTGCCACTGGACATCGCCCAGGTCCTGCGCCGGCATACGCGCCTCGGCCTCACTGATGTCATTGGGGAACAGTTCGTACAAAACGTCGCTTCGAATCAGAAAGTCCGGCGCGCCGTAGGTCATGTTTTCGGCGTCCCACAGCACCGCTTGGTGGATGATGGGCACACCCTGCTGCATCGCGGCAAACGTTTCTGCAGCCTTGGCCAGTGTGCGGATATCGCCCCAGTCTGAGGCGATCACGGCTACCTCATAACGCTCCTTCAGCAGCTGCAGGATACCCGCTTCAAACTGCTGGCCTTGCCTGAATATGAACGGGAGGAAATCAAGCTCTTCGCGGTATCCCTCCAACCGCTTCAACGGCTGGTAGCCGCGTTTTTCGCCGTATAACTCCAGCCAGTCGAGGAGCGTATCGTTCATCATCCAGTTGCGGGTGCGCCCAGCGCTCACCCACTGCTGCCAGTCATCAGGGGTCTCAGGAACGGCAATCGTCGTCCCGTCGTCTCTGCGCGTCAGCGCATCTATGCCCATGCTGCTTCCTCCACTTTTGCCCGACGTGGATCCGGGCCACTCTCCAATGCCAAGAGCAGGATCAGGATATGGTGTCCGCCCTGCTAGCCTTCATTTCTTATACCGGGGTCAGTTTAAGTCGTGGCCAGTTGGAGCCAAACACGCACCAACCTACCCTCCATACCCGAAAATGGGCCGGTACTGCGGCAGGCAGTCCATGGAACGTATTGTTTCCGGCAGCCGCCCGCTGAAGTCCACCAGCACCCGGTGGCTGAGTGACCCGTCGAGGTTCAGATGCGCCACTCGCGTCTCGGGGTCCTGCACCGACAACCCGCCGTCCCGGTACACCACATCCACCAGGTACCTGGGCAGCCAGCCGATCAGGTAATGGTCTGCGGTCTTCACCGTGACCGCGTGGCCGGTTTCCGGATTGTTCAACTCCAGGGAGAGACTCAACTCCTCTCCCACCGCTAAACCCTCGGTCCGCTCGATGGAATGTGCGTTGGTGTAACGCAGCCCATGGACCACGAACTGGGTCTGAAAATAGCCTCCGCCATCGGGAACGATATCAGGATAGACCTCGAACCCGTTGCCGTGGGCGTGGTTGAAGGGCGCGGCCAACTCCGACACCGGGTCCCAGCGGGCCGGATCCAATCCCAGCCCGCGCAGGTACTCGGCGCGCTCGGGCCGGCGACGGTTCATCAGCCGGTTCTCAAAAAACGGAAACAGCTTCTCGGACCGGTAGGGTGCGTCCAGCTCCGGAAACCCGGGCACCATCAGGAAGTCAGCGGCGGCGCGGGCCTCGCGAGCGCCGGCGATGTAGAAGAACTCATAGCGGGACGGATCGCCGTCCGGCTGGGCGTCCAGGCGGCCCACGGGAAACCAGCGCCGGCTCGCGGAAGCCTGCCAGGCGAGATACAAGGTGGTGGTCATCGTACGCTCCCGAGCAATTCGTTCCTGCTGACGACCAGTATCCGGTGAGCAAAATCCCGGGCCACCGACGATATGAACGCGTCGGTGATCCGGACTGTGACGTCTCAAAACGCCCGGTCCGTTGTGTCCTCCCAGACGGTTCAGCCGTCAGTAGCCCGCCTCCGGCTTTGATCTGCAGCGTTCAGTCTGCGGGCTGCACCCGCCCAGGTTGAACAACTCGATAGCCGCCGCGGGCTCCCGCAACTCCCAGCAATTCGAGCGGCGAGGGACCTTCCAGAGTCGAACGCTTGCCGCCGTGAGTACGGGGTTTCTTTCATGTCACCGCGTGACGTCCACGTCGTCTCCGGCTTCGCCAAGGAACACCTGCTCCGCGGTGAAAACGCCGGATTTGGTGCGCAAGCGGTACGTTTGCGTGTCCGGGTCCAGCACCAGCTGCGCATCCTGGGGCTCGATTGCGAACATGCAATACACCATAAAGTCTTTGGGCGTGCCCCAGGCCAGGTCGATCCTGCCCTCGAACAGGTCGGCGTCGAAAACCAAATCCCCCGGGGCGCCGCCCGGAGAGTATATGGCTCCCGCAATCCGGTCATTCCAATTGTCAAACATTTGAACCTCTCTGTTTTGCATTAATCCGTTGCGCCACAGCCCGACATTCATGCCCGCCCCGCTGCAATCGCCTAACGGGAGGCGGCGTCGAACAGTTCGCCCTCGCCGGACAGCGCCTCGTCCAGGGCGTCGATCAGGCCGGCAACCCAGAAGTTCAGGCCGAGCAGGGACTGGAGCGACGCCACGATTTCCTCCGGAAACTCGTCCCTCGCCCGCAGCATCAGCGCCGCCCACTCGTTGATGGCCCGGGCCGAGTCCACCGCCGCGTCCATCGACCCGGCGTCAACGTTCACCGAAACCGTGGGAGCGTTGGCGAAGGCCTCGCTCTCGTAGAACTCGACCAGGAAGTCGCCGTCCTCCGCCTTTCCCTCCGTCGGGAAGTAACCGGCGAAGTTGTCGATGGCGTCCAGCAACTCTGCCACCCGCTCCCGCATCCCGCCCAGGACCTCCAGGTGCGGCCGCAGGTCCTCGGGCATTTCGTAGCGCCGGTCCTCCCCGGTCTCATTGTCTTCAAACCACCCGTTCAGCAGGCGGCCGGACCACTCGGCGATGATGCCGGCGGCCAGGTTCAGCCTCTCCTTGTCCATGGTCAAAACGGCGATCTGCAGATTGGTGTATTCGGGCATTGCAATCTCCTCGTTGCTCTTCAAATGGGCGAAATCACTTTGATGGTGATCTAAACCTTACCACTGGCCTTCTCTTTGCCGGTGCTCCCGGACCGGTTTCTTCACGGGTGAACTCTGCAAGGATGCTCCTGTGATCTGGGTAGAGGCGGGACACGTCGTAGAAGGTCCCGAGCCTCGGGTTCCTGGCGCTGGAGATCAGAAACTTTTGGCAGTCGTGGTCATGTTTGACGATCTGCGGCCTCCTGCCGTTTGACCGAATGGCCGCCCCAGGACTCGACCGGAGGTTCCCGCAGCAGCCGGCGGCGCTGCCCCTTCCTGCCACGCTTGGTGGTGGTCCTGGGCTGCGGCATGGCATCCAGCAGCGCCTGCACCTCCGCCGCGCTCGTCGTGCCAAACCAGCGCTCCGCATTCCGCAGCGCCGATTGACGCTTGCCCGGGTTCTCCAACTCCTTGATCAGCTTTTGCAACCACCACCGGCGCAGCGACCGGTCGCACTCCATCTGCCGTCGCCAGAAGTCGTCACCACTCATCAAATTTTTACCTTTTCGTGTATCAGCGAAGATGGCCCCGCCCAAGACGGGCGAGGCCGGATTGTCTGGGGTGAAGGGTCACCCGCTGGCCGAGCCGTTGTAGCGGCGGTCGAACTCCGCCTCCGACATGGTGATGTACTTGATGGCGGCGATCAGCGCCAGCACGCCGGCCACCGGCGGCAATAGCAGCCACCACAGCCGCTTGGGCCTTTCGTTCAGGTAGAACTGGTCGGCGGCGAACCCGCCCAGCAGAAACGCCAGCACGGCCGCCGTGGTCTTGTTCTTCATTGCAATATCCTCATGTGCGCTCCCGGAAACCGTCAGGGGCGGAGGCATTCGATGCCCGCCGCGTTGGCGGCAAGGCACACGTTCCCCCAGGCGCGGGTCCGGACGGACCGGAGCGCGGAGACTGGCGGTTGACCCGAGGGTCAACCGGAACAGATCATTTCTGAGTGAGAACGGCCGGGCGTCAGCCGGCGCGGGCGATGTCCACGCTCCGGAATTCGCCGTGGCGCTGCAGGCGCAGGTCCGCCTCGAATATGTGGGGGCGGTTGTCGTCGCCGCCGGGGCGGCGCCGGTTGCGCCTGCGAAAGGAGATGCTGTGGCGCAGCACCGAGCAGTCCACGTCCTGGACGATCACCGGCTCGCCCTGGGCGTCGCACATGGCAAAGCGCAGCGTGAGCATCACGTCGGTCTCTCCCGCCGCGACCAGCTCCTGGTGGATCCAGTCGCAGGGGTCGTAGTCCAGGGTCAGGCTGAGGTCCCCCGGGTTGGCCCGGCGCCGGCGGCGCAGCTGCTGCGCACGGCGGGGGTTCACCCGGCGCCCGTCGTCGCGCTCCTCGTGAACCTCGGGGTTCTCCACCGTCAGGTTGAAGTCAACAATGCCCGGCACCGCCACCGGCTCCTCGCCTTCGATCAGCAGGTACACCGTCATGGGGTCGGCATTCTGTGGTGTAGTCATGGGTATTCCTCGCAGTCGCCGAGGGGACGCCGGCCTCAACCGGAAGGCGCGTCCGCCTCGGCCATTAAACGGGTCGGGAGCGATGCCATCGGCCAGTCCACGGGTTCAGTCGGGACCAGGCCGGGAGCGGGGAGACGCGGAGGGCCTGCAACTCACCACGCGGCGAACCGCCGCAGGCGCTCCGTCCGGTCAAGGGGCGCGCTGACGCATCCCCCGCAGACCGCACTCCCGACCCTCCGGTCAGCCGATGATGCGGACTTCGCCCACGGCCTCCAGGTCGAAGTTGACCCGCAGCCGCTTGGTGTCCTCGCGGAAGCGCTCGTCCATGGACAGGCGGTAGCGCACCACGGTGCAGTCCATCTCCCGGCAGGCAACGGCCACGCCGTTGGGGTCGCGGGTGGCAACGCGCACGGTCACCGTGCCGCCGTCGCCGGCCGCAATCAGCGCCCGGTGCTCGGCGTTGGCCGGGTCGTAGTCGATGGTGAGGTCCAGCTCAGGAGCGTCGGCGTCCTCGCTGGCGGGGTTCTCCACCGTGATGTCGAAGTCGTCGATGCCGACGATCTCGGCGGGCACGCCGTCGGTCACCAGGTAGACGGCCAACGGTGCCGGCGGGGGAGGGGGAAGCGGCGCCGCGTCGTACGCGGAGAGTGAAGTAGCCATGGATGGCTCACCTCGGGTTTAGATTCCGTCAACTCTGGGCGCAGGTTTGGCGGCCCTCAATGGCGGCAACGCTGCGGCTCTGGTTGATCGTTGAAATTACGGTAGCATATATCGAGCGTGCTGTCAATAGGTCTAATATCATAAACCGTCATAGGCCTGATCCGGCCGATTTCTTAGCCGGCAATTGACCCCCGTCTGCGACGCCTCAACGCACGCCACGCCGCCCGCCGCGGCCGTACCGGAATTTCCATCCGCTCGCTGTTCTCGCCGGATGGTGGTGGCCCGATGGGCCTGGCCGGCGACCCTGCCTCCTCCAACCCCTCGTCCCGGTCGCCATCATCCGCGCCCGTCGCCGACCGGGCCTCGCGCAGCCCCAGGTCCGTGATCTCCCGCACGGCACTGATGACCGTGGTCCGGTCTGTTTCGAGGCCCCGCAGCGAAACGCCGGCTCCGGAAGGCACGGCGACGCCGGCCGCTGCCGTGCCGCCGCGGCCCGTGATCTCACGCTCCAGGGCCCGGACCAGGTCCGCCAGGTCGGCGACGCTCATCCGCCTGATCTGGTCCAGAACCTGCTTGCTGGGTGTCATGGTTTCCGCCTCCGCGCACGGTCGATCCCGGCATCGCCGCGTCAACTCCGGGCGATCTCAAGACCCAGCGCCGCCCGGTTGGCCGCCAGGTCGATGTTGGAACGGATCAGCCGGTCCAGCGGGCCGTCCTGGGTGTAGTCGGCCGGCGCCACGCAGTGGACCCGGCCCTCGTCCACGAAACGCTGGGCCTGCTCCCGCGCCCTCCGGGAGCGCGGCGGGTACACCGCCACCGACAGACCGCCCAGCTCCTTCACCAGCCGGAAGCACGGCACGTCCGTCTCCCCGTCCCCGATGTACACCATGTTCTCGAAGGGCACCGGCCGGTCCTCCTGGGGCACGAACCGGTTGATGCCGCCGGCGTCGCTGAGATCGTGGGCCCCCTTGTTGATGCGGAACAGAAACTGGGTCTTGGTGGTGTAGTTCACCGCCAGGGCCGGCCACACCGCCTCCCCCTTGTCGTCGAACAGGAACCGGGATGCGTAGATCCGGGCCACCTTCTCCGCCACGGGCGTCCCCTCGATGATCTCCGCGTTCCCCGAGGACAGGATGTAGTGCTCGATGTGTACCCCGCGGTTCTCTCCGTAGTCTTTGATCCGGTCGAACCACTCCAGCACGCCGGGAAAGTACTCCAGCCACCGTCCCCGTTCCCGCAGGTCCTCGAGACGCACTGGAACATTGCGCTCCGCCGCCTTCCTGAGCATGTGGTACATGTACATCAGCACGCCGTCGGCCTGGTTCTCGCTGGTCAGGCGGTCCACCTCGGCCCAGAACTCCCGGGGCGTCATGCCGGTGTCGGGGATGAACTGGCGCTCCTGCATGTTCCCGGGCGCCAGCGTGCCGTCGAAGTCGTACGCCACCGCCATGGTCACCCGGCTGGTAGCCAGCTCAGCGCCTTCGACACTGCCGTCGGCCTCGTCGCCCGCCGGCGCGAAGTCCACCTGCTGCATCTCGGCAACCACTCCGTCCCAATCGTCATCAAGCCCCAGGTGCTCCGGGTTGACGCAGGAGTAGTTGTGGCAGAAGTGAATGATCGCAACCCCGGGCGGGATGGGCCCGTGCTGCTCTTCGTAGGCGAACCGGTGGGCGTAATCCGATTTCCCGTTGCCCACGTTCAGCCGGCCGTGCCCTTGGGCCGATTTCCCGTGCCGCCAGACCCAGCAGCCGGTCTCGATTTCCTCGTCGTAATCCCAGGGTTGGATGCCCCGCCGGTACACCGGCCAGCGCATCCATGCCAGCTCGGCTTTGTCCGCGATGCGTCGCACCTGCCGTTGGGACAGGCCACACCGCTGGGCCACATCCTGGTAGGAGAGACGGGGTTCGGCCCCCAGCAATTGAGCCGCCAACTGCTCTGACTCGCCCAGCGGTCTCTCATCAGCCGGCAGCGGCCGCACGCCCTCGCGCTCGGCGATCTGGTGCACCCGCTGCCGGCTGATGCCGTAATCGGAGCCGATGGCCTCGTAGGTGTCGCCGCTCTCAATCCGGCGCGCTATCTCCTGGTCGCGGGCATTTTCGGATTGGGGCATGGCGGTTCAGCAACCGGTTGGTCTGCGTAATTTTAGACTATCATCATTGAATATTGATGTCTATGTAACGCAATTGCACCGTCAACAACCCTGAGCCCCCCGCTGTCCTGATGGCCAGCAGCCTGGGCTCGCCCGCAGCAGGACCGCACACGGCTATGCCGCCAGGCGACAGCCACTCCGGGACAGGCAGCGTGCCGTCGTTTAGAATGGTGCGGCCCGATTGGCCCGTGCGCCTCGGGAATAACTTTCATACCGGTGAGGAATTATGATCAACGGCAACGCTGCCATGACCATCGAGATCACCATATCCGACCCGCCCTGGGCGCAGAACTGGCCCAGTACCCGCCCGGCCCCGAGCGCGCCGAGTTCGCCGTCACGGCCATGAAGATCGGCGTGATGGCCCTCCGCCAGGCCCAGGGCCGCATCGACGCCGAACAGGTCCGTCGTGAAGGTGATCGCTTCATTGAAAACTTGGGCCAGGCGCTCACCAACCACCAGAAGAAGGTGACGGAGCGCACCGAGAGCAGGGAATCCTGGGTACATATCGCCATGGTCAACCTGATGCTCAAACGGCTTCAACCTGTCTGAAACCATTTGTCACACACCCTCCAAAAGACTTCCGCGCAAAAGGAAACTGAACCGCTTTGCGTGGCCCACCAGGCAGACGCCCTTGATGAGACACCATGCAGAAGATGTTAAGGCGACACGGCTTCATCGCCTTGCTTCTCGCCTTCGCCGTTGTTGCCATGCTGGCCTGTAACACCCAACCCGATGTGATCGAAGTTGTGGTAACGGCCACGCCGGACGTGGCCGCCACCATCCGAGTTGCTGTCAAGGCTACGGTCGAATACATCCCCAGTCCGTCGCCCACCCCACCGCGCATTGGCCCTGCACCGTCCAGCACCCCCACCAGACTGGTAGCGACCAGCACCCCCACGAAATCTCCGCCGACCCAAACGCCGACGCCAACTTCGATGGCCGCCCCCACGTCGGAACCCACGCCGCTTTCGGAACCGGACACCCAGCCAACTGCGGAGCCGCCGGCAGAAGGCCGATCGACCGCAACCTCCGGGCCGCCAGTCCCTACTCCGGGAGATCTGGAGTCCCTCCCGTGGGTGCTGGACGGCCTCACCTTCGAGGAAGGATGGACCTACCGCAAACTCCAAAACATGGATCCATCGCTGCTTGGTGCGCTCATGGACCGTGACTGGCTCCAGGACGAGATCAGCCCGGTGGAGGATTTCTTTATATCGAATATGTACGCCATGGCATCAATGGGCACCAACCTTCCCAGGATGGTCGAAACTGTTCTCCGAATGCCGTTCACGGAATCAATTGACAGTTCCGACGCCAGTCTCGGCAACATGTTGGTGTCCCTGTTGCGCCGAGCCGACGATGAGAAAAGCCAGAAGATGCACTTGGAGCTGTTCCAGATGCTGGTTTCCGAGCCGAACGTGCCCGATGGGATGATCATGGACTCGGACACTCTACGCATCACGTGACAGATCGCCGTTTTTCTGGTCGACAGCATCTACGGCCGACCCGCCAAGGTCCCCACCGACGTCGCCGTAATGTGGGATACCGCGGACCTGCCAGTCTCCGGTCACACCGAAGTGGGCATCGCGTCTCAGGAGCCAAAAGCGTCGCTCCAAGAGCGCATGGAAGACCTGAAAACGGCCCTGGCAAAGTTGGATGCCGTCCTGCATGGACTGCCGTCTGATGAACCTATCACGCTGATCATCGCGGAAGACTTCACCTTTGGTGGGTCTAGCCACATACCGGTCGATCCTTCCTGGGACGAAGTCCAACTGCTGGATCGCATCGCACGCCAATACTGGGAGGGAGCTCGACTCAACACCAGCGGGAGTGATGAACTACCTAACCTATGGCTTGCATCAGGCGCCCACGCCGTGACCGTGCAGCTGGCCCAAGGATTGAATCCCGAGGACCTGTCGTCCCTCTGGACATCGCCTGATTATCCACCAAGCACTTTTCAACCCACCCTGTTGGATTGTCAGCGGTACGATTCAATCCACCGGCACCAATGTGGCGAAGCCGTTGGCGTCGGCTTGCTCTCCCAAACTTACTTGACTCTGGGAGAGGCCGCTTTCCTTGACGCTCTGCGGACTACGAGAGCGCGGGCGCTACTGCCCTTCCAACCGGGCGAAGGTACTCTCAGGAGCATAAATCTCTGCGACTATCTGGCCATATTCACCGAAGGCGCTAACGAGCCCGTCAGCGCTCGGATCTCCGAGATCGTTACCAAATGGAACGGTCAACCGCACGACTGCAGGTGACAGCCCCGCTGGCCGGTGTAGTCGTGTCGCTGGGCACCTTCCTTGGCCAGCCCATAGGTCTCACAGACGGTGGGGTCCAAGTCGATGGTCAGCGGATCACCGCCCGGTCCGGCCCCAGCCGCCCAGGCCCGAGCCAGCAACTCATGGCTCACCCGATCCAACTGGCGCATGTGGCCCCACTGGAAACTCCGTAGGAACGTACCCAACGTGAACGGCGCCTTCACGGTACAGTCCAGCACCCGCTCGGTTTGGCCCCCGCAGCGTGTCGGCATCGTCGATTGCAGTCCCCACCGGCCAGCGCCGACGCCACCAGCGTGAGCAGCTTGTCTCCCCCATTGGCCCGGCCCACGCATCTCCCAAGTCAACGTGGCTCTCCACCAACTCGCCCAGTCCCAGATAATGGGCCAAGGTGACCGGCAGCAGCAGCCCAGCATTGGCCACCAGGCGGCGATC
>JAJEIA010000134.1 GCA_022823505.1 Dehalococcoidia bacterium | reverse complement strand
CATAACTCAAACCCATGAAATAGTGAGAAGTGGGAGGTAGATACCATGCCCGTTAGAACCGGCGCCGAATACCTGGCCGGGTTGAGAAAGCAGGACCGCGAGATTTGGATGGACGGTTGTCGGGTTGAGGACGTCACCGCGTTTCCCGGGCTGGCCAACGGAGCACGCTCGATCGCGCAGCTGTACGACATGCAGCACGATGGAACCGCCGGATGCGCGATGACATACCCCTCGCCCACCACGGGCGATCCGGTGGGACTGTCGTTCGTCATCCCCCAGACGGCCGACGACCTCGCCCGCCGAAGGGAGATGATGTCCCAGTGGGCGCACGCCAGCTACGGCATGATGGGGCGGACGCCCGACTTCCTGAACGTCACGATCATGTCAATGGCGGCCGCCGGCGATTTCTTCGGTGAGAATCGGCCGGAGTTCAAGAAGAACGTAGTGAATTACTACGAGTACGCGCGTGAGAACGACATCTGCATGACCCACACGCTGGTGAACCTGCAGCGCAACCGGGCTCCCTCGGCCACGTCGATGAACTACAGCACGGACGTCGCGCTGCACGTGGTCCGGGAAACCGACGCCGGATTAGTGGTCCGGGGCCCAAGAGTCCTGGCTACGCTGGGTCCATTGTCGGACGAGATCATGGTCTATCCGACCCGGTCGTCACTCCTGGCGCGGGATGAGGACGCCCACAAGTACGCCTTCGCCTTTTCGGTACCGTGCGGCATTGACGGATTGAAGTTCATCTGCCGGGAGAGTTTTGACCTGGACAGGTCACACTTCGACCACCCGCTGGGCTCGCGGTTCGAGGAAATGGACGCCATCGTCTTCTTCGACGACGTGCTGGTGCCGTGGGAGCGGGTCTTCATGTACGGGGACCGGCACAAGTGCAACAACATGTCCAATGAAACCGGGCAGTACGTGCACACTGGGCACCAGGTGGTGACCAAGAACGTTGCCAAGTGCGAGTTCATCACCGGCATCGCCAGCCTGATGGTGAAGACGCTGGGCAACGGGGACATACCGCAGGTCCAGGGGCTGCTGGGCGAACTGGTCGAGAATCTGGAAATTACCAAGGCGCTGCTGACCCAATCGGAGGTCAACGCGAAGATCGACGACTGGGGGGTGATGCTGCCGGACCGCGTTCCGCTGAACGTGGCGCGCAACCTGTTCATCAAGATGTATCCAAGGATGGCAGAGATCATCCAGTTGCTGGGATCCAGCAGCCTGATGGCCCTGCCGTCCGAAGGCGATTTCGGTGGGCCCCTGAGCGAGGTGTTGGATACCTACCTGGACACGGATACGGCGACAGCGCAGGAGCGGGTGCGGCTGTTCCGGCTGGCCTGGGATGCGGCCTGCAGTTCGTTTGCCGGTCGTCAGGTGCTTTACGAGCGGTATTTCCAGGGGGACAGGATGCGGAACGCCGCGTTGCTGCTGAGCGTCTACGACCGGGAGCCGCTGGAGACACAGGTGCGGGAGTTCCTCGAACGCGACTGATATTCGCGCGCTCGTTCGCTGAGGCATTCCGGGAATCGACGATCACAAAAAAGCAGTAGGGGCGAATGAACATTCGCCCCTACATTTGGCTGATCGCCGCTCCGGGTTATTTCATCAATCCGTCGACAACCGATCCCTTGAAGGCATCATCGCCTCCAAACACCGTGCCGGTCGCACCGGAATTGAACTTCGTCAGCCCAAGGTCGTACACCTCCTGCGGGAACGGGATGTATCCCACCGACGCCGCCAATTCCTGGCCCCCTGGGCTCAGGTAGTACCGCACGAACTCCGCGATGTGATCCTCCTGCGCCGCGTCAGCACGCACGTAGATGAACAGCGGACGGCTCAACGGCGCGTACGACCCGTTGTTGATCGCATCATCCGTGGGCGCAATGCAACCGTTCCCGCCGTCAATCGGCACCACCTTCACCTTGTCCCTGTTCTCCACGTAGTACGCGTACCCAAAGTACCCGATGCTGAACTTGTCGCCCGACACGCCCTGCACCAGCACATTGTCGTCCTCCGACGCCGTGAAGTCGCCACGCGACACGCCGCCGTCGCCGTTGATCGCTTCGGTGAAGTAGTCGAAGGTGCCCGAATCCACGCCCGGCGCATACATCTTGATCTCTTCCGCCGGCCAGTCCGGGTTCACCTGGTTCCAGTAGATTACCACCCCCTCGGACTCGGGACGCCAGATCGTGTTCAACTGCTCGACCGTCAGGCAGTCCACGAAGTCGTTCGCCGGGTTCACCACCACCGACAATCCGTCAATGGCCACAGGCAGCTCGATGTACTCCACGCCGGCCGCGGAGCACAAGTCAACCTCCTTCTGCTTGATCGGGCGCGACGCGTCGGAGATCACCGTCTCGTTGGCACAGAACTTCTTGAAACCGCCGCCCGTGCCTGAGATGCCAACCACCACGCGAACTTTGTCGCCGGTTAGCCCGCCGAACTCCTCGGCAACCGCCTCCGTGATCGGGAACACCGTCGACGACCCGTCAATCGGTATGTCCCCGGATAGGGAAGCATACATGCTGGGGTCCGTCGCCTTTGCGGGTTGGCCGACGCCGGCTCCGGTCGAACCGGTAGCCGCGGTACTGCCGCTGATAGTGCTCGCGGTGCTGTCGCCGGATGTGGCGCCGGTGGAGGTGGATCCTCCGGCCGGAGGGCTGCCGGATGAGGTGGAAGCAGCGGGCGCGCCCGAGCCGGCGGGAGAGCTGGGAGCCTCATTGGCCGCGCTACATGCCGCGCCCATCAGAACGGCAGCACAGCTCATGACGGTTGCGATCAGCAGTAACCGCAATGGGAATTTCTTCAGAGTAGCCATTGTGGCGGAACTCATTGATCCTCCTGAAAATGGAAGGTGAGTCGGGTTTCTCTTGCATTGGGGGATTAGGCACTGACGGATTACGGCTCGCAGCGGCCGTACGCCGGTGTGTTCAATAGGCATTCCTCCTGATGTTGTCTCTTGGATGCAAATCCACTGACGGAGCCCACCACCCGCTCGGAGCGGCAAAAAATTAGCGAAATCGAACGATTTCGCTGGAACAGGTGGGAAGGCAATCCTCGCGCCGCCGCGAGCGCAACGGGTGTGGGCGGTTCATCACCTCCCTTGCTCGCGAGGGACGGAGCGCCATCCCGGACTACGGACGGGCAAAAAATAACGGGGGACGAATCCCCCGTGGTACGGAATAGCGAAACTTCGCTCGGATCAACGGCCGCGGGCGGGATGATCACCGACGCCGCAGCCACCGCCGCGGGTGCGGCGGGCAGCGGTCCATCTTTTGGCAATTTCATCACGGTAGGGTCCGAAATCAACGTCTCGTCGGAGGTGCGGTCACAGGCAAAGGCCACTCATCGCGAGTCTGCCACGATCGCTTCCAGCTCGTCCGGGTCCTTGGGAATGGCTTCCGACAGGACGCGGCAACCGTCTTCCGTGACCAGGACATCGTCTTCGATACGAATGCCTATACCGCGGTAGATGTCAGGAGATTGCTTCGCCTGGGAACCAAAGTAGAGCCCCGGCTCCACGGTTAGCACCATCCCGGGCCGCAACCGCACCTGGCCACGATCGTCCCGGTAGGGACCGCAATCGTGCACGTCCAATCCGAGCCAGTGGGACGTCGCATGCATGTAGTAGTCGCGGTAGGACTGCTGCTCCATGATGCCGTCCACGCTACCCGACATAATGCCCAGATCAATCAGGCCCTGCACGAGCGCCCGCGTCGCGGTCCGATGCACGTCATCGAAACCGACGCCGGGCTTGACATCGGCTATGGCCTTGCGCTGGGATTCAAGCGTCAGCTCGTATATGGCTCTCTGTGGTGCGGTGAACTTGCCGGACACGGGCCAGGTGCGCGTGACGTCGGCGGTGTAGAACCCATACTCGGCCCCGGCGTCGATCAGCAGCAGATCCTCGGGACCCAGGGCATCGCGGTTCCGGATGTAATGCAGGACGCAGGCGTTGGCTCCGCCGGCCACGATCGAAGGATAGCCGTTGCGAGGCGAACCCAACTGCCGAAACGGACGCTCCAGTGCAGCCTGAACCTCGAATTCGTGCACACCCGGGGCCGCGGTTCGCATTGCTGCATCGAACCCGTGGGCCGTGATGTCGATGGCACGCTGGAGCAACGCGATTTCATCGTCGGTCTTGATCTGACGCATCAGGTCGATTGTAGGCGTGGGATCCTCGATCCGACGAATGGGCTTGGCGCCCCGCTGGGCCATTCCGCGGCGACGCTTGACGAGACTCGAGATGATCCCATCCACGCGATCGTCGCTGCCCAGAGCGTAGTAGACCGTGTCGGTCTCCGCCAGCAGCTTGGGAAGCTGGCTGTCCAACTGGTCAATGGAATACGCGGCGTTGGCTCCGAGGGGACCCACCGCGCCTCGGACGCCGGCACGATGGCCCACCCAGATTTCAAACATGGGATCGTATGGGCGCACGAACAGGGTGTAAGGAGTGCGGGAACCGGGGCGCAGCACGGCCACGGCATCGGGCTCATCGAACCCGGTCAGGTACCAGAACGAGGACGGTTGACGGTATTCGTGATCTACGTCGTTGTTACGCGCTGCATCATGCCCGGCGGCAAGGACAATCGCGCCGTTTGACAGGGATTCCATCAACCGCCGGCGGCGGCTGTTGAACTCGCGTGGCTGGGTTGCAAGAACGTCGGCGCTCATGAAGTAAGAGGCTCACTACCGTGGGGCGTCACCGCTTTCCGGTCCCTGTTTGACCGGGCGGGATTATATCAGCGGCCGACGAGCATCGCAATACCGCGACCCTCGGGCACCCGAAAGCGATGGGGCGGTTACGGTTTCGGTGTTCTCCGGAACCGAAGTACGCAGGAGGCCTGAAGCTGCGAATTCCGGATAGGATCCGTGAACACCAGGTCACGCCGGAAGGACAACTCAACGGGTGACGGTGGTCAAATACCCTGGACTTGCGGCCGGTGGTCGCGGCCCTGCTTGCCTTGGTGGCGGCGGATTCCGGCGGCGCCGTGAGCACTTGCCACAACGCACACTTGACCCTTGCGAATTGCAGGTTGGGGTATCAAAATGGACGCTTACCTCTTGCTTTGTATCAACTTCCTGCGCTATTGTGATAAACGGTAAGAGTATCCGCAAAATCGACGGATGCATGGAGAAACGCAGCGCGTAATCAGGAGGCGCAGAGAATGACGATGTTGAAGCACGATGTCCACGAGTGCGACGGACACGAACACCACGGCGACGAGCCGGGTCACGTCCACGATATTCACGAATGCGACGGGCATGAGCATCATGCCGACGATCACGAGCACGACATACACGAGTGCGATACCCACTGCCACCACGCCGATGAGCCGGGGCACGTCCACGATATTCACGAATGCGACGGGCACGAACACCATAGTCACGAGCACGCCCACGCCCACTAGCGGTAATCCATCCGGAAAAACGGAACCCTGGCTTGGAGCCAGGGTTCTTTTTTATGATTCGCGCGGAGCCCCGGCGAGCGTACCTGATCTAGAACGGGAGCAATCTCCGCCCACCGGTGCGTTGCACAGCTTCGAGGTGTCCCACGTGGTGGTCCTCGGTGCATCCGTCCACTGATTGCTCGACCTGCAAAGTGATGTGGCGGATTTCGAAATCTTCGCTCGCAATACGGCGGAGCCGTCGCAACACACTGTCCACCTGGTCTCCGGGCAACGCCGGATCAAGGAGGACGTGCGCGGTGAGCACCTCGTAGCCTGAGGTGACAGTCCAGGCATGGACATCGTGGATGAGCGTTACTCCCGGTGTCGATTCCAGCCGGCTGCACACCTCGTACATGTCCAGTCGGTCCGGAGTCGCCTGCAGCAGGACCTGGAAAACCTTCTGCACCAGGCTCCAGGAACTTGCCAGGATAAGCAAACCAATGAGCACGCTGAGGATGGGATCGGCAATCCACCAGCCAAATACCGTAACCAGGACGCCTGACACGATCACCCCGACGGATCCCATCAGGTCGGCGACAACGTGCCAAAACGCCGCTTCGACGTTGATGCTGTGCTCCGCCGAACGGTGCAGGATGAATACCACGGCGATGTTCACGAGTAAGCCGATGCCCCCGACGATCAACATAAGGGGCCCCTGCACTTCGGGCGGTTCTGAGAACCGATGGTAGGCCTCGAAGAAAATCCACCCGGCGATGAGCCACAGACTGAGGGCGTTAGCCAACGCGGCAAGTATTTCCGTGCGGTGGTAGCCGAAGGTGCGCTCCACCGACGCCGGCCGAGTCGACATCCACATGGCGAACAGCGCCAGGGCGATGGCCCCGGCGTCGGTGAACATGTGGGCGGCGTCAGCCAACAGGGCCAGGCTACCGGAAACCAGTCCGCCGACGATTTCGACTAGCATGTAGCCGCCGATTAGCACGAGGGAAATGATAAGGTTTTTTCGCCCTGCTTCTCTCAGATCGTGGGAGTGATCGTGGCCAGCGTGGTCATGGCCCGCATGGTCGTGCCCGGCGTGGTCGTCGTGCGACCCGTGGTCGTGGGCAGCATGGTCGTGTCCGGCGTGGTCATCGTGCGACACGTGATCGTGGCCCGCATGGTCATGGCCCGCGTGGTCATCATGCGACCCGTGGTCGTGGCCTGCGTGCTCGTGCCCGGCGTGGTCGTCGTGCGACCCGTGGTCGTGGCCCGCATGGTCATGGCCCGCATGGTCGTCGTGCGACCCGTGTTCGTGGCCCCCATGGTCGTGGCCCCCATGGTCGTGGCCGGCGTGGTCGTGGCCGGCGTGGTCATCATGCGACCCGTGGTCGTGGCCTGCGTGCTCGTGCCCGGCGTGGTCATCATGCGACCCGTGATCGTGGCCCGCATGGTCGTGCCCGGCGTGGTCATCATGCGACCCGTGATCCTGGCCGGCATGGTCATGGCCTGCATGGTCGTCGTGTGACCCGTGGTCGTGGCCTGTTCGTGCGCGTCGCCCGCGGTCGCTGTCGTTATCGGCCATCGTCATTCTCCCTGCTGCCGGGACAATATAGGTTGGGCCGAGTCCGACCGTCAACTACGGGCGATTGCAACTCCCGAGGTGTTTGAAACTCGGGCTCGTCAGATACCGGCGCGTGACCTGGCCTGTAGATGTCCTACGTGGTGGTTCTCCGCGCAATCAGCGGCGGAGCGTTCGACCTGGATCGTGACGTGGTGGATGCCGAAGCGATTATACGCGACCTCCCTGAGTTTGCTCACCACCGGGTAGGGGTCGTTCACGTGGTTGGGATCGAGCAGGACATGGAGTGTCAACGCATCGTAGCCCTTGGTGATGGTCCACGCATGAACGTCATGGACCAGCATTACACCTTCTTCGTCTTCCATGACGCTGCAAAGCTCGTACATGTCCAGATGCGGCGGAGTGCTTTCCAACAGGACCCGAAAAACCTTGATTGCCAGGCGAACCGCAGTCGCCAGGATGAGGGTGGCGATGATCACGCCGAGCACCGGGTCAAGGAGGTCCCAGTCAAACATGAACACCAGGACACCCGAGGCCACGACGGCAATCGACCCCATCAGATCGGCAATGATATGCCAGAAAGCCCCTTCGACGTTCAGGCTGTCGCGCGAACATCGGTAGAGTATCCATGCCGAAGCGGAGTTGATTACGAGCCCGATGGCGGAAACGATCAGCATCGTTGCGCCTTCAACTTCGTGATGATGGCCTTCGGCATGCTCGACGACCGTCGTGTAAGCCTCGTAAAAGATCCAGCTGGACAGGACCACCAACGCCAGCGCATTGAACAGGACCGCCAGAACCTCGGCCCGATGAAACCCGAACGTCCGATTGATGCTGGCCGGACGTTCGCTGATCCAAATCGCAAACAGCGCCAACCCCAGCGCCACTGCGTCGGTCACCATGTGGGCCGCGTGAGCGAGCAGGCCGAGGCTGCCTGACAGAATGCCGCCCACTATTTCGACGGTCATGTGACACGCCACGAGCGCCAGCACAACCAGCAGCGCACGTTTGCTCGCGCCGCGATAGTCGTGGGAGTGATCGTGTCCGTCGGTCAATTGGACCCAACGATTACCGGAGTGTATTCCAGCGTCCATGTTCTTATCACCATGAGCATAAATTATTGAGGTGGGATTTTATGCCTGCCGTTGGGTACCGGTCAAGTTTCGGACCCGTTGGCCGAGGATGAATTCGGGCGCAGCCAGGACGCGAGGAATCCCCGGCGCGGCGACAGGACCGCTACCAACAACAGCAGCCCCACCGACGCCACCACGATGGTGGGCCCGGTGGGAAGGTCAAAGTAATAGGAACAATACAGGCCGACCACCACCGCGAGCAGGGCGCAAACGACGCTGGCCGCCATGATTGATGACAATCGCCGCGCAAGCAGTGTGCCGGTAACGGACGGCACCACCAACAGGGACATGACCATGACGTTGCCCACGGTCTTGATTGCGGCGACCGTGGTCAGCGCCACCAGCAGCGGCAGCATGTATTCCAGGAATCGAACCGGGATGCCGGCCGCTTCCGCGACGGTGGCGTCGTAGGTGGTGAAAACCAACTCCTTATAGAACGCGTGCACCACTCCCATGACACCCAGCGCCAGCACCCCGACGCTCAGGACGTCCAGCCACGAAGCGCCCAGAACGTTTCCGAACAGGATGCCCAGCAAATCACCGGCGTAACTGGCCAACGAGTTGATGATGATGACCCCGACGGCAAAACCGCCGGCGAACATCACGCCGATGATGGCGTCGATCCGAATGCCGGAACGTCGCGACAGGGCGGAAATCACCAGCGAAGCGGGAACCGCCCAGCAGAGCGCTCCGAGGAACACGTTAGCCCCGAACAGGAAAGCCGCCGCCATTCCGGTGAGCGCCGAGTGGGCGATCGCGTCGCCGAGAAATGCCATGCCGCGCAGCACCACGAACGTGCCCACGATGCCACACGCTGTGGCGGCGAGAGCGGACACCAGCAGAGCGCGCTGCATGAATCCGTACTGCATCGGCTCGATAATCAGGTCGAGCACAGAGACCTCCGGTAGGCCGGTTTGCCGGCCGCTATCAAGACCCGCCGGAACGTGGCGCTGGGTCAAATTCCTCGATGTGCGCTTACAGCTTCCCGGCAGCGCGCAATCGATCGCGAACCCGGGAGACTCCGCCAAACTTTAGGCGGAGCAAACCCTTGACGTCCTCCCAGGCGGTACGGATGATGCGCACCCGAGTATCGGGATCGTCGGTCCAGTGCACCGGCAGTTCCCGAATGCGAAAGCCGCACTTCTGGGCAAGGATCAGCAACTCAGAATCAAAAAACCAACCGTTATCCAATACCAGGGGAGCCAGATCGTGGGCAATTCTACGATTGACCGCCTTGAACCCGCATTGCGCGTCGCGGAACGGGGTGAAAAACATCAACCGGAACAACAGGCTGTATCCGCGAGAAGTTATCTCCCGCTTCAAGGTGCGCCCGACGACGCGCGACTCGGGCAACAGCCGCGAGCCGATGGCCAAGTGATACCCCTGCTCCGTCACCGCCGAAACCAGTTCCGGCAGGTGGGCCAGGTCGGTCGACAGGTCGACATCCATGTAGACCATGACGTCGGCTGAACTCTCGCTCCACGCGCGCCGCAATGCTCGGCCGCGACCGCGTTCCTGAAGCTGAATGTACCGCACTTCGGCGAAACGCTCGGCAAGATGCGCGGCGGCCTCCAGCGTCCCATCGGTTGACCCGTTGTCGGCGACCACTATGTTCCACGAGTATCCGCCCATGTTGGCTGACATAAACTCGTGAAGCTGGCTGACGCTCCCCGGGAGTGCGCGCTCTTCGTTCAGGCACGGAATGATCACATCAAGGCTGGCTGGCATAATTGAGACATTATAGCAACAAGCCACAGCGGCTCACGCGTACCCTGTTTTGCCTGATTTATCATTGCGAGCGCAGCGTGGCAATCACGTCAGTGCGACGGACGCCGTCGGTTGAACGCGATCGCCGCGTCGCTGCGGTCATTGCGATGACAAACTGGGTACACGTGAGGCCACGACGGGAATCTTACCTTGATAACGGTCGCCCGGTGTACCGTGCGCAGGGAAGTTCCCTGCGTCGAATGAAGCTGGCTCGCGGGCAACACAGCAGGGAATTCGTCCAGGAGACGAGGCGCCGCTTCCGCAGGCGCTCCACCGAGGCCGCTGGGTTGGACACGCTGCGCTCACGCGGGCATTTGAAATTGACAAATATCGAGGCGCGATGCTATATTCCGTGCGATAAACAGACGGCGTTATCGTGTTCGCGATTAACGATGTCGGATGCGGCACGACGAGTTTGTGGCCCAAATTGTCGGTGACAGCCAATAGCGCCTCCCGCAAACGTGTGGGCAGGTGTTTTTTTGACTGTGTTTCGGACGCCCGGCCCCGATAGGGCCGACGCCGGCCGCTAATTCGCCGATGACAGCCGGTTCGGAGGAACCTCCAAATGCTAATGAACGACTTCGTCGTCAGGTTCGCCGGTGAAGGCGGACAGGGCGTCGTCACTTCGGCCGAAGGACTGGCTCAGGCGTCCACCCAGGTTGGGTACCACGCCCTGACCTACGCGACCTTCCCGTCCCAAATCCTGGGCGGCCCGACCTGGACCCAAGCCAGGATCTGTACCGAACCCATTCTCAGTTCCGGCGACCAGGTTGACGTGCTGGTCGCGTTCAACGAGGAAGCCTACGAAACCCATGCCGAAGAGGTGCGCGAAGGCGGAGTGATTATCTACAACGCCGACGATTTCACCATGACCGATCCCCGGTCCTTCGGTCTGGCCGTCGATTCCCTGGCTCGCTCCACCGGCAACAACCGCGCCGCGAACATGGTGGTCATTGGCGCGTTGGCCCAGTTGGTGCACATGCCGCAGGAGTACCTTGAGGACTTCGTCGAGGCGCGGTTCCGTCGGGGAAGGGATAACGACGACGAGATCATTTCCTCGAACATCGAGGCGATGCGGCTGGGTCGTCAGAACGCAGCGGAAAGTGGCTTCGTGCTCGGGGATCTGGCCCCGCCCCATCCTCCGGACTACGAGCAGTTGATGCTCAAGGGGAACGAGGCGATCGCTCTGGGAGCAACGCACGCAGGGCTCCAGTTCTACGCCGGTTACCCGATCTCTCCGGCCACCACCATCCTGCTCTGGATGGAGCGCAATCTGGTCGGCGAAGGTAAGTTCGCCTACCAGGTTTCCTCTGAGATTGAAGCGATCACCGCGATCCTGGGCGCCGGATATGCGGGCAAGAAAGCGATGACCGCCACGGCGGGGCCGGGAATCTCGCTGATGAGCGAGGGTTTGGGACTCGCCTGGATGGCCGAGATCCCGCTGGTCGTGGTCGACGTGCAGCGCGGAGGACCGGCGACGGGACTGCCCACCAAGACCGAACAGTCGGACCTCATGGGTTGCCTGTTCCCGGCGCACGGCGACGTCCGCATGCCGATCATCGCACCCGGCTCGGTGGAAGAGTGCTTCTACGGAGCCGTGCAAGCCATCAACTGGGCCGAGCGATACCAGGGTCCGGTGATCCTGATGAGCGAAATGTCCATGGCCGAGCGCGTGCAGAACATCCCCAGACCTGATCTGAGCAAAGTCGCAGTCGAAGAGCGCCTTACCTACGAAGGCGGGAACGGCTACCACCGATACTCGGGTTACGAGTTGTCGCCGATGCCTCTCCCCGGCGGTCCGGGCGCATACGTGGCCAACGGCAGCGAACACGACGAGATGGGCGACACCACTCACCTGCCCAGCCGGCACATCCAGATGACCGAGCGGCGTTTCAGCAAGTTGAAGCTCCTCGAAGAAGACCATTATGAGAGCGACAACACGCAGGCCAAGATCGCGTTGATGCCTTGGGGCGGGTCCAAGGGACCGGTCAGGGAGGCGTACGACGCGCTCCGGGAAGAAGGAGTCGACATCGCCTGGTATTACACTATGTTCCTGCACCCCATTCCTCCGAAGCTGAGGGACGAGTTGCGAGCCAAGGAACTGGTGATCGTGCCGGAGCTGAACTACCAGGGTCAGTGGGCCAACATCCTGCGGTTCCATCGCGTTGCGTCGACACCGATTACGCAATACACCGGCCTGCCCTTCAAGGTCAGTGACCTGGTGAAACAGGTCAAAGAGATCATGGCGGAACACATGGAGGAAGCACGGGCATGAGCAAGAAGAACCCGGAATACGACTTCAAATGGTGCCCCGGGTGCGGGGATTTCGGCGTGCGCCGCGCGCTGGAATTTGCCATGATCAACCGGCTGGAGGAAACCGGCCTGCCCATTGAAAACAACGTCGTCGTAGCCGGGATCGGCTGCAGCGGCAATCTCGTGCATCTGCTGGAAGGCGAACAGCCCTACGGCATCCACGGGATCCACGGCCGGACGCTTCCCGTCGCAATGGGCGTTAAGATGGCCCGACCGGAACTCAACGTGGTGATCGTGGCCGGCGACGGAGACTTCCTGAGCATCGGTGGCGAGCACATCGCCCCCCAGGCGGCGCGTAACGTAAACCTCACTGCGGTGATCATGGACAACGGCGTCTACGGGCTCACCAAGGGCCAGAGTTCGCCCACCACCGAGATGGGTACCGTGACCAGCAGCACGCCCTTCGGCAAGGTCGAAGAAGACCTGGACCCGCTGGAGTTGTACCTGACACTCGGCGTCTCGTTCATCGCGTCCGGGTTCTCCGGACAGCCCCGAGTGCTGGCGCGATTGATCAACGAGGGCATGAACCACGACGGCATGTCGATGATCCACGTCCAATCGCCGTGCGTCACCTACAACGACACCTACCAGTTGATCAAGGGCAACGCCAAGGAGGGCATCGCACCGGCCCTGTGGGACATACCCGAAGACCACGATCCTTCCAGCAAGCAGGCAGCCTACGAACTGGTGCAACAGGGAGGACTGCCGGTCGGC
>JAJEIA010000065.1 GCA_022823505.1 Dehalococcoidia bacterium | reverse complement strand
GACAGTCCGCCCAGCGCGGTGAGTATGCCGCGCCCGCCGCGGAAACCGAGGAACACCGGCCAGTTGTGCCCCACCAGGGCAGCCAGCGCCGCCGCCACCTCCGCTCCGCTTGCGCCGGTGGCTTCCTTGGCCATCATCACCGCCACAACGCCCTTGCCGACGTCGAGGGCGAACACCACCGCCGCCACCTTGCCGCCGCCGGTCCGGAGCACGTTGGCCATGCCGGTGCGGCCGCTGCCGTACTCGCGGACGTCCATACCCAGCCGCCAACGGAGCAGCATGTAGCCCCAGGAAAGCGAGCCCACCAGGTAGGCCAGGACAATCACCACGGCATACTGGAGGACGGCTGGTTGTCCCGGAAGGTAGAGGAATGCCACGGCGATAGCCGCCGCCAGCATCGGGATGGCGGCCGCCTGAACGAGCAGGGGATGAGGAAGTTGCTTCATACCCGCCTGAACACCAGACGCAGATGAGTGCGGTCGAAGCCGAAGGCTTCGCGAATGCGGTTTTCGAGATAGCGCTTGTAGGTGTAGTGTATCAGGCGCGGGTCGTTGACGGTGAACAGGAAGGTGGGTGGGTTGATGCCGACCTGCCGCACCCGATTTATCCTGGCCCGCACTCCCCGGTTTCGCTTCACCATAGGGGGGCTGTGCTCGGCCATGGCGTCGGCCAGAAGGAACTGCAGGTCGCGGCTGGTCACCAGGCGGCGACGCTCGTCCCAGAGGTCGAGGGCCGTGTCCATCAGGCCGCCGATTCCCTGTTCATGCAGGGCGGACGTGAAGCAGACGGGCACGTAGGACATGAAATGCAGCCGCTCGCGGACCAGGGCCTCGGTTTCGGCCCGTGCGTAGCGGCCCTGCTCCTCGCGCAGGTCCCACTTGTTGACCACGACGATAACGCCGCGTCCCATCTCCCATGCCAGCCCGGCGATGTGAGTGTCCTGGGCGGTGGCCAGCTCCGAGGCGTCGATCACGATGAGAGCGATGTCGCAGCGGTCGACGGCCCCCACCGCGCGGATGACGCTGTACTTCTCGATGCCCCGCTCGACCTGGCCGGGACGTCGCATTCCCGCTGTGTCGACCACCACCATCTCGTGGCCCCGGTAGCTGAACTGGGTATCGAGGGCGTCGCGAGTGGTGCCGGCGGTGGGGCTGACGATGGAGCGCTCCTGGCCGAGAATCGCGTTGAGCAAGGCCGACTTGCCGACGTTGGTGCGACCCACGATGGCGAGGTTGAGCTCGGCCTGCGGCGGCACGTCTTCCGGTGATTCGGGGAAGTCTTCGAAGTCATCCTCATCTAAATCGTCTTCCGGGGGGTCGATGGCGGCGACGCCCGGCAGGTGGTCGAGCACCTGTTCCATCAGGTCGTACACGCCGTAGTTGTGAAAGGCGCTCACTGGGATCGGGTCGCCCATGCCTAGCTGGTAGAACTCGTGAATGTTCAGCTCCCGGTTGTCGTTGTCGACCTTGTTGACGGCCAGGACGACCGGCTTTTCGGTGGTGCGCAGCCGTTGGGCGGCAATCATGTCCGAGGGCGTTACGCCATCGGCGACGTCAACCATCAGGATGATGACGTCGGCGTCGTTCATCGCCATCTCGGCCTGTTCCTGCACCCTGGCGCGAATTTCGCCCTCAGGAGCGGACTCGAGGCCGCCGGTGTCCAGCAGTATGAAGCGGCGGCCCTCCCAGTCGGTATCGGCCATCAGCCGGTCGCGGGTGGTCCCGGCGATGTCGGACACGATGGCATGCCTCCAGCCGACGATGCGGTTGAATAGCGAAGATTTTCCCACGTTGGGGCGTCCGACGATGGCTATGATTGGCAGTGGCATTGCGGATCGGTCTCTCGGGCGAGTCCTTGAATTACTTTGGTGGTCCTTGGGCCGTGGCCGGAAGGCAGGGCAGGATAAGGGATCACTACTCACCGCGAATGGGGGGTTCAGTCGCCAGCCAGCAGGAATTCCATCACGGCCTTCTGGGCGTGCAGGCGGTTGTGGGCCTGCGGGTATGCCACGGATTGGGGGTGCTCCAGCATTCCGTGCGCCACTTCCTCGCCGTAATGGGCGGGCATATCGTGCATGAAGAGCGCGCCGGGGCGGGCCTGGGCCATCAGGTCCGGATCCACCGTATATCCCGCGAACTCTTGCCGGCGCTGCTCCGCCTCGCTTTCCTGTCCCATGCTGGCCCACACGTCGGTGTAGACCACGTCGGCGGTGGCAACCGCCTCGCCCGGTGAGCGCAGAGTTGTTACTGTGCCCTCGCCTCGATCGCAGGCAATCGACACGGATTCCTGGTCCAGCTCATAGCCGACGGGTGAGGCGCAGTTGAAGTTCATCCCCACGGCGGGGAGCGCAAGGCACAGGCTCCGGGCCACGTTGTTGCCGTCGCCGATGTAGGCCAGGGTCAGGCCCTCGAGGCTCCCCTTGTGCTCGTAAATGGTCAGCAGGTCCGCCATGGTCTGGCAGGGATGTTCCCAGTCTGAAAGGGCATTGATCACCGGTACGGACGAGTATTCGGCCAGTTGCTGAAGGTCACTGTGGCGGAAAACGCGGGCCACGATGCAGTCCACATAGCCCGACAGCACGCGGGCGACGTCCGAAACGGGCTCGCGGACGCCGAGGCCGACTTCCTCTCCACCCATGTACACGGAGTAGCCGCCCAGCTGGGCCACGCCGACCTGGAAGCTGACCTTGGTGCGCAGCGAGGGCTTTTCGAACAGCAACGCGACGGACTTCCCCTGCAGCGGAGAGGCGTAGCCAGTCTTCTTTCGTTCGGCGGCCAACATAACAAGATGGCCCGTCTCCGAAGGCGACAAATCGGTTACGGATATGAAATCACGCTTCTGTGACATAAGACGACCTATACCGAGATGTTAACTGAAATGGCATCAACGGTTCAAGCAAACCCGGTTGCCGCCCAGGGTCCTTTAAAAG
>JAJEIA010000131.1 GCA_022823505.1 Dehalococcoidia bacterium | reverse complement strand
CATCTGCCCCCACGTCGTTCAGCGGTTCATGGCACGTTAGCACATTTCTAAAAATCCCATTAAGACGCGATTGCCCTGGGAAGACGAGTGGCAGAATTGACCTTCGCGGCAACGTGGCATAGATTCAGCGTCACAACGAATTGCCGGAGCGCTGACCCTGGTGATCTGCCAGGCCAACGTATTACCCCGGCATCTCGAACCGCCGGCTAACGGTTTATCCGGTTAGCTTCACACATCCCCCACGGAGGACCACTGCCATGCCGTTCTACGAAAGAGGCTCCACACGCATCTATTACGAAGAGGTCGGTTCGGGCTTCCCCCTGCTGATCATCCCGGGCGGCGGGCTCAACTCCACCGTCGAGGGCCTGCGCAACTCGCATCCCTTCAACCCCATGGCGGCCTACAGCAACGACTTCCGCGTCATCGCCGCCGACCTGCGCAACTCGCCGCCGGGCCAGTCCACCGGCCCGTTGGAAATCGACCGCCCGTGGGACGCCTACTCGGAAGACCAGCTGGGCCTGATGGACTACCTCGGCATCGACAAGTTCCTGGTCATGGGCTTCTGCATCGGCGGGCCGATGATGCACAACCTGCTGCGGCTGGCGTCGGACCGCATCGTGGGAGCGTGCTTCATGCAGCCCAGCGGGTTCCGGCCGGAGCTGCCCGACCTCTTCTACCAGAACAACATCGCCGGCTGGGGACCGCCCCTGTGCGAGAAGCGTTCCGACATAACAATGGACATGGTGCACGACTTCTTAACGAACATGTACACCAACCGGGCCGACTTCGTTTTCACCGTTGACCGCGATTTCGTGCGTAACCTGCAAACCCCGATCCTAGTCGCGCCCGAAGACGTGCCGGCGCACCCCTATGCGGTCGCCAAGGAAGTCGCCGATCTCGCCCCGAACTCCGAGATGACCATCTATCCCTGGAAGGACAGCCAGGAGCACATCGACGAGGCGGTGGAACACGCCCGCCGCTTCATGAAGACCCACGCCGCCGTGGGCGCCGCCGCCTGACCGCCGGCGGTGATATATCCCATCAGGGCCCCGCTTTCATTCGGTCACCGCTGGATGCGGCGGGACTGGTGCACAGTCATTGTCAGAATCAGGATTGCCAGGATTAGAGGATTTTCGGGATTGATACGCATCCAGGAAATCCCAAAATCCGGTAAATCCTGCTTCTGACATTCGCCGCCGGAACGACAATTCCGAGCGCCCTTACGGGAGAACCAGGGCTTGCCTGAATCCGCGGACGTGATCGTGATCGGCGCCGGCGTGGTCGGCTGCTCGGTCGCCTACTACCTGGCCCGGGAGGGCATCAAGGTGACCCTCCTGGAGCGCGAGGCCATCGGCAGCGGAGCCTCCGCCCACGCCACCGGCTCGCTGAGCCTGCTCGGCGCGGAGTTCTCGGCCGGCGCTTCGTTCGAGATGGCCCGCGCCTCCTACGCCGATTTCTATCAACTGGCGCCTGAGCTTGAAGATGCCACCGGCATGGACCTGCTCTACCAGCGCCGCCCGTCCCTCCGGCTGGCCCTGGACGATGAGGAGGTCGATCTGATCCGGGAGTTGATGGTCTGGCAGGAGCCACACGTCAAGATGCACTGGATCGACGCCGACGAAGTTCGTGCCATCGAGCCGCGCCTTTCGCCGTCCATCGTCGGCGCAATGTACGAGGACGAGTCGGCCCAGCTGGACAGCTACCGCTTCAACCTGGCCCTGGCCCGGGGCGCCGAACTGAAGGGCGCCGACATCATCCACCGCGAGGTCACCGGCCTCATCACCAACGGGAGCACCGTTGCCGGCGTCCGCACCGCATCGGGCGACGTGCATTGCGACGCGGTGGTCGTGGCCGCCGGAACCTGGAGCCGCGCCTTTACTCCCTGGCTGGGCTTCCCCGTGCCGGTCCGCCCCATGAAAGGCGAGCGTCTCCTGCTCAATTACCCCGGCGAACCGCTGCCCGTCCTCATCAGTTCGCCCCGGCGCGGCCACATGATCAGCCGGCGGGACGGCCTCACCAGCGTCGGCAGCACCGGCGGCCGGGACTACGACCGGCGAGACCTTTTCGCCGGCGAGGAGTTCGACCGCCAGCCCACCGAATCCGCCCGGCTGGAACTCCTCCAGCGGGCCATCGACGTGCTGCCCGACCTCGAGCGCGCCGAGTTGGTCCAGCAGCTGGCCGGCTCCCGCCCCCTGAGCCCCGACAGCAAACCCATCATCGGCCCGGTACCGGGATGGGATGGCATCTACCTGGCCACCGGCCACACCACCAAAGGCATCCACCTGGGGCCCGTCACCGGCCGCATCATCACCGACTACGTTCGCCACGGCTCCACTGCGGCCGTCTCGGATATGACCGAGTTCCTGCCCGACCGGTTCGCCGATTTCGCCGACGCCGACTTCCTCGTCGCCGCCCAGTCCGCCGAGGAATAACCCCTACTGCGCCGGATACTTCTCCAGCCACCACCGGGCGATGTCGATGCGACGGGGCAGCCACACCCCGGGCTTGCTCTTCACGTACTCGATGAAATGCCGCAGCGCCGCCGCCCGGGCCGGCTTGCCGATGATCCGGCAATGGAGCCCCACCGACATCATCTTGGGGTGCGTCTCCCCCTCCCGGTACAGCGTGTCAAAGCAGTTGCGCGCCGCCTCGAAGAAGTCCATGGGCGTTGAAAGCTGCCCGCGCCAGAACCCGTAGTCGTTGACCTCCAGCGAGTAGGGCACCACCAGCCACGGGTTGCCGTGCACCTGCGTGTAGTAGGGCAGGTCGTCGTTGTAGGCGTTGCAGTCGTACACAAACCCGCCTTCCTCGACCACCAACTCCCGGGTGTTCACGCTGGGCCCATACCGCGTGTACCAGCCCAGCGGCCGCTCCCCGCAGGAGCGCTCGATGGATGCCACGGCCTCGTGGATCGCCCGCCGTTCCTCGTCGCGGGTCATCGTGTAGTACTCTTCCCACCGGTTGCCGTGGCCCATGACCTCGTGGCCCCGGCGCACGATCTCCGGTCCAACCTCCGGGTTGCGCTCCAGGGCCAGCGCGCAGGCAAATATGGTCCCGTCGATGCCGTACTCGTCCAGCATGTCCAGGATGCGCCAGACGCCGACCCGGCTCCCGTACTCGAAGAAGGATTCGTTGGCCAGGTCCCGCTCGCCCCGGGCCACCGGCGACGGCGACTCGCCGACGGTTTCGCCGTGCGGATCGCCGTCCAATATCGAGTTCTCGGAACCCTCCTCGTAGTTGAGGACGAAGGACACCGCGATGCGGGCGTCGTTGGGCCATGCCACGGCCGGCGGGTTCGGCCCGTAGCCGATGAGATCGCGCGCTTGCATGAGACAAACTCCTATTCGGCGCCGGTCAGCCGCGCCAGGGATTGATGCCGGTGGTTTTCATCCGCATCCGGTAGACTGAGCTGCGGGCGGTGAAATACATCGTCTGCATGTCCGCATCGCCCCAGGCGCAGTTGGCCGGTATCTCGGGCAGGCGGATGATACCGATCAGCGTCCCGTCCGGCTCGAATACCCAGACCCCCTCCGCGCCGGTGCAATAGATCCGGCCCTCGGTGTCCACCTTCATGCCATCGGGCACGCCGTCTTCGGCCGAGTGCATTTCCGCAAACAGCCGGCTGTTGCTCACCGACCCGTCGGGATTAACATCGTACGCGCGGATGTACTGGTGCGTGCAGACCTCCCCGCGCTCCTTCTCCGCCGCGCACTCGTCGCCCCGCCGCGTGTTGTCGGCGTACAGGATCGACTCGTCCGGCGAGAAGGCCAGGCCGTTGGGCGACTCCAGGTCGGTGATCACCGCAGACACCGTACCGTCGGGCGCGATGCGGTGGATGCCGTGGAAGTCGATCTCCCGCTCTTCCGGCGGCAGGCGCAGGCCGGGGTTGGTGAAGTAGATGCTCCCATCGGAGCGGCACACCACGTCGTTGGGCCGGTGCAGCCGCTTGCCCTCCCAGCGGTCGGCGATGACGGTGATGGACCCGTCGTGCTCCCAGAGGGTCATCTGCCGGTCGTCCCCGTCGCACATGATGACCCGACCCTGGAGGTCGAAGGTCAAGCCGTTGGCGCCCCCGCTGTTCTCCCGCACCACCTCCGGCTCGCCGCCGGGCACGAGCTTGTAGATGACGTGGATCCGGTTGTTCACGAACAGCAGGTAGCCGTCCGGGTGCCACAGGGGTCCCTCGGTAAACGAGAACCCGGTCGCCAATCGTTCCGCTTCCTGGGACTCCACGATTTGATCCAAGCTGGTAGGCATGATCCCCTCCTGATCCCGCTGTGTCGGCTTGGTGGTGTTCGACTGTTCGACGCGATTGTAACCGCTGCGGGACCGGCAAAATCATCCCGACCCGCGACCAGTCCGTACTACTTGAACCTGGGCATCACCTCCTTCGCGAAAAGCTCCATCGAGCGCATCACCTTCGCGTGTTCCATGTGCCCGAAGGACATGCTGGCGCCGAAGTATCCGATCCCGTGCTCGTCCCGCAGCCGCTCGATCCGCCGCACGCAGTCGTCCGGCGTGCCGAAGTAGACGGTGCCCTCCAGCTCCGACTCGTAGCTGGCCGGCTCGGTGGGGCGGATGGTTCTCCAGTGGTCCAGGTCCACGTTGATCTCATCGCCGTGGGTCAGCGTGCGCCGGTAGGTGGCCAGGTCGCGCACCCAGGTCAGCGACTGCCGGGGGTACTCCTTCGCAGCCTTTTCGTCCTCGTCCAGGTACACGAACCGGAAGTAGGGCATATCCGCCACGGACAGGTCCTTGCCGGCGGCGGCGCAGCGCTCGGCGTACAGGGAGAACAGGCCGAGGTTGTCGGCCTCCGGCGTCGAAAAGCTGGTCAGGATGGGCAGGTCCCGCTCCACGGCCACGTCCACGCTGGCCGGCGTGCGGGACACCGCCATGTACACCGGCGGATGCGGCTTCTGCACCGGCGAGGGAGCGATGGTCAGGTCTCTCACCTGGTAGAACTCGCCCTGGTAGGAAAAATCCTGCTGCGTCCACAGCCCGAGGATGATGTCCAGCGCCTCCTGGGTGCGCACGTCCCGCGTGTCCATGTCGATGTTGAAGTTGCCGTACTCGTAGTCCGCCGACCCGCGCCCGACGCCGAAGTCCAGCCGGCCGTGGCTCAGCACGTCCAGCATGGCGCTCTCTTCGGCCAGGAAGATGGGGTTGTAGAAGGGCAGGACGCTGACGCCGGCCCCGATGCGTATCTTCTTCGTGCGTGCCGCGATGTGGGTCAGCAGCGGCATCAGGGACGGGCAGATGCCGTACCGGCTGGAGTGGTGCTCCGCGATCCAGATCGAATCGAAGCCCAGCTCCTCGGCGTACTCCACCTGCTCCAGCATCTCGCCGAAGATGCGGCTCTGGGCGCTGACCTCCGGCTCCGTCCAGGAACCCAGCAAAAACAGGGCAAACTTCATGATCGACGCGCCTCCTCCGGCTTACTGGCTGGGATTGTACAGGTCTTGAAGGGGATGTGCCGCACACGATGGTACACTGCGGCCGAGGCATCCAACGCGAAACTTGAAGGTGCGCCCACACGGCGCCGGAGGGACTTCATGACAACCCAGGCCGCCGAAAGCAAGAACATGAGGCTCATTTCCCACGTCGATCTCAAGGGGCACAACAACATCGGCGAGGGCGTCGACCTGCACCAGACCGCCAGCGGACGCCGTATCCTCTACCTGGCCCACGAGAGCGCGCCCAAGGACTTCACCGGCGTCGACGTCACCGACCTGGCCAACCCCAAAGTGGTCGTCCAGACCGACCTGGACCACAGCCACCTGCGCTCCAACTCGCTGTCCATCCTGGGCGACACCATGCTGGTGGCCTACCAGTCCCAGCAGCACGGCCAGCCCGGCACCGGCATGGGCGTCTTCGACATCAGCAACCCCGAGGAGCCGAAGCGCATCGCCTTCTACGACGCCCAGGGTCCCGGCTCCCGGGGCTGCCACTGCCTGTGGTGGGTCGACGGCGACTACGCGCACCTGGCCACCGGCACGCCCGACTCCCGGCCCACCGACCCCAAGGACGACCAGTTCTACGTCATCATGGACGTGAGCAATCCCGCCAACCCGCGCGAGGCCGGCCGCTGGTGGCTCCCCGGCACCCAGGAAGGCGACGACGCGCCGCCGCCGGAGCGCCATCCCTACCTGGACGTGGGCCACAGCGTCCACAACACCAACGTCTATCCCAACCGCGCCGACCGGGCCTACTGCGGCTGGAAGGACTCCGGCGTCATCACGCTGGACATCTCCGACGTGTCCCGCCCGTCCATGGTCGCCCAACTGAACTACGCGCCGCCCTTCCCGGGGTTCACCCACACCGTCCTGCCGCTGTTCAGCCGCGACCTGCTGGTGGTGACCCAGGAGGCCACCGCCCTGGGCGGCGCCGACTATCCCAAGCTGGTCTGGCTCATGGACAACCGGCTGGAGACCAACCCGGTGATCATCAGCACGCTGCCCATGCAGGACACCGACGACTTCTTCAACCGCCCGGGCCGCTACGGCGCGCACAACATCCACGAGAACCGGCCCGGCCCCCTGTCCCTGCGCTCCGACACCCTGGTGTACGCCACCTTCTTCAACGCCGGCATCCGCGTCTTCGACACCACCAACCCCTTCCAGCCCCAGGAGGTCGCCTACTACATCCCCAGCATCCCCGAGGGCGCCGACGCCAACGGCATCAACGACGTCCACGTGGACGAAAACGGCATCATGTACGTGGTGGACCGCCTCCAGGGCGGGTTGTATATTCTGGAGCTGAACGTGTGAATGGCATCTACCGGCGGCCAACCGTGGTCGCCGGCGTCGCGGTTGTCCTGGTCATGGCGGTGACGGGAATCTTTGCGCCGTTCCTGTCGCCCCATGACCCGCGTGCCATCAACGAACGCGCATTTCGCTGCCCACCGTTTTCGTGTGAACTGGGCGGTCGGAGCTATGTCCTGGGAGCGGATCACCTGGGCAGGGACGTGCTGAGCCGTATTGTCGCCAGCTTCAGAACCAATCTGTACATCGGCCTGCTGGGGACTTTTCTGGGCACTCTGTCCGCATGGCTGTTGGTCGCTTTGCGCAGCGTTGGCGGTGCTGCCCAGGCTCCGGATACGTCGCGCCCGCTGTTTGGTATCCCCCTGTGGGGCCTCGCCATCCTCACCTATTGCGTCTCGTTTTTGCCAACCTTGATGGTAGTCGCCGCAATTGGGACGTCTCTCGTATTGACAGTCGTGTGCGCGGGGGTGTTTGCCTCCCTGCTGCCGATGACCCTGCTGTACGACTCTGCCCGGAGAGACCACGCAGCCCCGGACACAATAACTTTGCCCGGCTCTAACCTCGATTATGAGACGGTCCGCGAGGATGGATTGTCCTCAGGTCCAATTTGGCTTGCCGTGCGTCGTGGGATCGTGCTGGCTCCAGTGGGTTTCTGCCTGGCCTTCCTGATGGGCCTCTTTATCGAGTTTTATCTGTCATTTCTCGGCGTCGGCGTGCCACCTGACGTTCCGTCGCTGGGGAACATGGTGACAGCCGCGCGCGGACAGATCGTGACGGGGTGGTGGATGGTGGTTTTCCCCTTTGCGGTTGGGCTGGTGGCAGCGGGGGCTTTTTCCGGCATCGTCTTCCCGGTTAGCCGGGCGCTATCTTCTGCCACAGTGGTCTGGCCTGGTGCATTTCAGGCGTTGGGCATCGCGCCGGCAGGGTTGATGATCAGACTGGCGGCCCAATTGATTGACCTTGCCGCGGTGATAATCGCCATTGCCCTTATCTTGATCATCATAGGCGTCATGGATTTGCCATCCGCGGTTGCGGCGGCTTTCAGGATCGCGTTGGTCATAGCAATATGCAGCCTATTCGTGATCTCGCCCGGCAAACGGGCCGTTGGCCTCCGTGTCCTGCGACTAGACGGCTCCTCGGCTGGGTGGGGCCGCAAATTGTTCCGCTACCTGGTTTCGTTATCGACGATCTACATCGTCGACCTGCTGATGATCGCCCTCCGCAAAGACCGGCGCGCGCTGCACGACCTGATTTGCGACACGATTGTGGTCCGTCGCCGGGATACCGTGCGTCCCTCCGTGCCAGGCGATGGGGAAGAAACCTAGGCCATATCATATCCACGAGAACCGGCCCGGCCCCCTGTCCCTGCGCTCCGACACCCTGGTGTACGCCACCTTCTTCAACGCCGGCATCCGCGTCTTCGACACCACCAACCCCTTCCAGCCCCAGGAGGT
>JAJEIA010000156.1 GCA_022823505.1 Dehalococcoidia bacterium | reverse complement strand
AAGAGATGTCTTCAGGAGTCCCATATTACGAGCGTGATCTAGTGAACGTGTTGCGCCAGGGCCGCGGCGTTCCGGCTGTTCCGCTGATCCTTATCGGGGTTGTGCCATGAGCATTTCCCCGACCAGCAGCATCCCCGGGTGCAGATCCTGACCATCGACGAACTGCTGGCCGGCGCGGCCGTTTCGTATCCCCGGGGCGGCGCGCCGGCCACCTTCCGCCAGGCCCCCCGCCGTCGCCGCAGCCAGGGCCGGCAGACGCCCCTCGTCTGACCGCGTGCCGCAGTTCACGAGGGCGGCGCCGTTCCGAGTTTTCGTCAGAAGCAGGATTCGCCGGATCTGGGGATTATCAGGATTGAGAATATGGCGATGGGTAGGGCCACAATCCTGAAAATCCGATAATCCGGCGAATCCTGCTTCTGATGATTGATCGCCGCCGGCAACGACTTGGGACGGGCGCTACGAAAGCCGGCAGGATTGTTGACAATCATAGCCTCATAAAATACTTTGTATCGCCATATTGACAGGTTGTTGGCGGGGAGTGGGATCCAGCGGTCGGGAGGTCACGGCGATGAGCACACAGCAGGACCTTCAACAGGAAGTCTCCCGCCTGACCGCGCTGCTGGCGGAACGGGAGCAGGAAGTGGCGTCGCTGCGCACCCGGCTCACCCTGGACGAGAGCGGACGGCGGGCCCCGATCGTCCGCGACGACACCGCGGCGACCGACGTTGCCGGCTCCGAGACTTTCCACGAGGCCCTGCACGGCCTGGCCCTGGTCTCCCGTCTCAGGATCGGCGCCCACCAGGCGGCCCTCAGCTACGTGCCCGACGGCGACTTCAAGGCGGCCATCCACACCCACTCCTTCTCCGAGAAGTATGCCCGCTACACCAACTATGACGTGATGCCCACCGGCCACGGCATCTGGGGGCTGGTGGTCAAGACGCGAGCGCCAGTGCGGATGACGCGCGACGAGCTCTATTCCCATCCGGAGTTCGCGCACTTCAGCGACCTCAAGAACGCCCACGGCCTGGAACACCCGCCGCTGCCGGGCTGGCTGGCAGTGCCCGTGCTGCGTCGCGACGGCGGACTGATCGGCGTGGTGCAGCTGAGCGACAAGTTCGAGGGCGAATTCGACCAGGCCGACGAGGACCAGCTGGTGCAGCTGGCCAAGTTCTACACCGCCACCTTCGAGCTGCAGTACGTGTACGAGGACCTGCGCCGGCTCACCGGCGCGCTGCGCCAGGCGACCCGGGAGCTGCAGCGTTCCAATGCCGAGCTGGAGCAGTTCGCCTACGTGGCCTCCCACGACCTGCAGGAACCACTGCGGATGGTGACCAGCTACCTGCAACTGCTGGAACGCCGCTACAAGGCGAACCTGGACCAGGACGCCAGCGACTTCATCGCCTTTGCCGTCGACGGCGCCGCCCGGATGCAGACCCTGATCCAGGACCTGCTGACCTACTCCCGGGTGGGCACCCGTGGCGCGTCCTTCGAGCCCACGGACTGCCAGTCGGTGCTGGAGCAGGTGCTGCAGAACCTGGAGGTGGCCATCGAGGAGAGCGACGCGGAGGTCAGCTCCGGCCCGATGCCCAGCCTGTCGGCCGACGCCTCGCAGTTGGCCCAGCTGATGCAGAACCTGGTGGGCAACGCCATCAAGTTCCGCGGCGACAGCCCGCCGCGCATCCAGGTCGCCGCCGAGCCTCGCAGCGACCACTGGCTCTTCTCGGTGCGGGACAATGGCATCGGCATCGACCCGCAGTACTCGGAGCGCATCTTCCAGGTGTTCCAACGCCTGCACGGCATCGGGCAGTACCCCGGCACCGGCATCGGGCTGGCCGTCTGCAAGAAGATCGTGGAACGGCACCACGGGAACATCTGGGTGGAGTCCCAGCCCGACGCCGGCGCGACCTTCTTCTTCACCATCCCCGCGGACCTCGACTCCCTATCCGATCCCAACCTGGCGCCGCCGGGAGGACCGGAGGACTGACCGATGCGCCGTTGATCATGTGCGCACCGGCGCCAGCGTCAGTAACAACCCCGACACGCAGCGCAGGAGACGAAGGCGATGACACAACAATCACGCCGCAGGGCCATCGAAATTCTCCTGGTCGAGGACAACCCGGGCGACGCGCGGCTCACCCGCGAAGCCTTCGCCGACGCCAGCGTCTCCAACAACCTGTCCGTGGTGGGAGACGGCGAGCAGGCCATGGCCTTCCTGAGACGGCAGGGCAGTTACGCCGACGCGCCGCGTCCCGACCTGATCCTCCTGGACCTGAACCTGCCGCGCAAGAGCGGCCGGGAGGTGCTGGAAGACGTCAAGACCGACCCGGCCCTGCTGTCCATTCCCATCGTGGTGATGACCACCTCGGAAGCGGACACGGACATCATGAACTCCTACCACCACCACGCCAACGCCTACGTCACCAAGCCCGTCGACCTGGACCGTTTCATCGACGTGGTCAGCAAGATTGAGGGGTTCTGGCTCACCGTCGCCAAGCTGCCGCCGGAGTGACACATCGGTGCGCCGCCCCTGGCGTCGGCCGCGCGCCACGCGGGTGAACGGTCGCATCGCCAGGGCTTGCATCGCCAGGGTTCGCATCACCAGGGCCACCATAACGAAACCGCCGTCACGACGTACCACAAAGGAGGCAGAGCGCCATGACTACACGCTCCCCGGAAAACCCCATCGAGGTGCTGCTCGTCGAGGACAACCCCGCGGACGCCCGGCTGACGGAGGAGATCCTGAAGGACTCCAATTACGCGGTGAACCTGTCGGTGGTCGAGGACGGTGAGGCGGCGATGACCTACCTGCGCCGCCAGGGTGAGTACGCCTACACGCCCCGTCCGGACCTGGTGCTGCTGGACCTGATGCTGCCCAAGAAGAGCGGGCAGGAAGTCCTCGAAGAGGTGAATCAGGACCCCAACCTGCGGAATATCCCGATAATGATCCTGACGGGAACCGCGGCGGAGCAGAGCCTGCTCTGGTCGTACAACATCTCCCCGGGCCGGTTCTGCCGCAAGCCCATCGAGGTGAACCGTTTCGATTCGGCCGTGGCGCAGCTGGATTCGCTCAGCGAGCGTCCGCTGGTCATGACGGCGCCGGTGGCCGCGGAACCGCCGAAGAAGCGCTGGTGGTGGCCCTTCGGAGGGTAGCGGCACCGCTCCCGGATCCGCAGATCGTCAGAAGCAGGATGTACGGGATTTTATGATTTGGCGGGATTGGGAGCGTTCCATCACAGGACGGTCCCAATCTTGATAATCCGCAAATCCTGATAAAACTGCTTCCGGCGCTTCTCCGCCGCAAACCGGGTTCGAGCGAACCTGCCGGGCCCGGCAGCCGGGTTGACATACCAGCGGCAGCCGGGCATCGTTGATGCATGCGCGCGTTGCTGGCCGGCATCTCCGGCGTCAACAAGAACATCGTCGTCGCCAACCTGCTGGCCCGCCTCCACGCCCACGGCGAGGTGAGCGCGCCATTGGGCGCCGGCACCGCCGTTGCCGACCCTGCTGAGCTGCTCGCCGCCAGCATCGAGGACGCCCTGGCCGCGCAGGGCAACGAGTTGGCCGGCGTGCTGGCCGCCTTCCGGCCCGCCTACCAGCTGGCGGCGTGGAAACGGGCCGGGCAGGCCATCGCGGAACGGATCGAGGCCGCCGACCCGCGCCACAGCCTGATCGCCGCCCACCTGACCTACTACACCAGCGGGCGGCAGTTCTCGCTGATCGACCTGCCCACCATCCGGCGGTGGCGTCCCGACTGCATCATCACGCTGGTGGACGACATGCTGGACATCCACAGCGCGCTGGCGCAGCGGGACGCCCAGCGGCACACCAACTTCCGCCTCCGCCTGCGGGAGATCCTGGGCTGGCGGTCCGCCGAGGTCGCCATGGCCGACCTGCTGGCGCGCAACCTCTACCCGGAGCGGGCGGTGCCCCACTACGTGGTCAGCATCAAGCATCCGGCCGAGATGCTGTATCGCCTGATCTTCGCCCGCCGGCAGTACCCGCTGGTGTATTCCAGCTTCCCCATCACGGCAATCCGCTACGATCCCGAGCTGCGGGCGGCGGTCAACGACATCCGCGCCGAGCTGCACCGGCGGTTCATCGTGTTCGACCCATTGACGCTGGACGAAGGCACGCCCCAGGTGTTTGAGAAGGCCCAGGCCGCCTGCGCCGACGCCGTGCCGGAGATCACCGTCACGGCCGACGAGGCCCGCTGGCCCCTGGACACGGCCGGCGCGCTGACCGAGGGCCGCGTCGACCCGTATCCCATGACCCTGGACCCACGGGAGGCGCTGGAGGTGTGGGACGACATGGAGAACCAGGTGCGGCACCGGGACCTGACCATGGTGGAGCAGGCCCAGTGCGTCGCGGCCTACCGCATCACCATGGGCGGGCGGCTGTCCACGGGCATGTACTCGGAGCTGATGTACGCGTCGCACACCGCCGAGCCGGCCCGGCCGGTGCTGATGTACGCCGACCCGTCCGACGGCGGGCTGGATCATCCGTTTCTGCGCAACTTCAACCACCGCACCTTCCAGGACACCGAGGAATGGTTCGACGCCATCCGGCAGATCGCTCCAAGCTCCGAGCCGGACCCGCAACGGCCGCTGTTCTGACCGGGGCGCAGTTCCGCGGCCGTTCGCACCACGGCTGACGTCCGGGCCTACTCCATTTTGCGGCAGGATGTTGTCAGGATCAGGATTTCCAGGATTCAGGGATCAGCAGGATTGGAACCGTTCTGCGATGGAGATCTACCAGTCCCGCTAAACCGTAAAATCCTGTGAATCCTGCTTCTGACGATTTCCGATAGAGTGGGTCAACTCACCGAGAGCGCACCATGAACGAAGAACTGCGCCGGTTCATCAAGGAATCCCTGGAGCGGGGCATCGACCGGGAGAGCATCCGCGCCGTGCTGCTGGAGGCCGGCTGGCAGGAGCGGGACATCAGAAGCGCCCTGGCCGCCTACGCCGACGTGGACTTCCCGGTGGCGGTGCCCCGGCCCCGGCCGTACCTGCACGCGCGGGAGGCGTTCCTCTACCTGGTTTCCTTCATATCCCTGTACGTCTTCGCCTTCAGCCTGGGCGCGGTGCTCTTCGGCCTCATCGACCACACCTTCCCGGACACGCTGAACCGGTACCGATCATCGGCATCGGCGGCGGATGCCACCGCGCTGGCGGCGATCATCGTCGCCTTCCCGTTGTACCTGTTCCTGATGCGTCGCCTGGCGGTGGCCGTCGCGGCGGATCCGGAGCGCCGGCAGTCCCTGGTGCGGCGCTGGCTGACCTACCTGACCCTGGTGGTGGGCGCGGGCATCATCCTGGGCGACATCATCGCCCTGCTGGCCAGCCTGCTCACCGGCGACCCCACGGTCAGTTTCTTCCTGAAGGTGGCCGTGGTGCTGCTGATCGTGGCGCCCATCTTCGGCTACTACCTGTGGGACATGCGCCAGGCCGAGGACGAGGCGGCCGGCTCGGCAGCGAGGGCGGCGCCGATACTGCGCGCGCTGGTGATCACCGCCGTGGTCGTCGTGGTGGCCACCGTGGGCTACTCGATCTACGTGATCGGGACGCCCGGGCAGCAGCGCAACATCCGCCTGGACACGGAGCGGATCCAAAACCTGCGCAGCATCTCGCACAACATAGACCGCTACCTGGAACTCAACGACGAGATGCCGGCCGGCCTGCCCGACCTGCTGGGGCCGCAGTACACCGTCCCGTCCATCACGGACCCCGACACGGGCGCGCCCTACGAGTACCGTATCCTGGAGGGCAACGACTACGAGCTGTGCGCGGTGTTCGCCGCCGAAAGCCCCGAGCGCGAGGCGGAGCGGCGGCCCTTCTCGGAGACGATCTGGGACCACGGGCCGGGCCGGACGTGCTTCGCGCTTACGGCGGAAGCGGAGAAGGGGTAGCAGTAGGCCGCCGAGACGCCGTCTATTTTCAACACCCTGTAGGCTTACACCCGGGATTGACCTACAGTAGCCGCGGCAATAACATCAACCGGGGACTTCATCAGCGAGAGGCTTAAAGATGGCCATCACACAGCAACAAGTAAAAGGGGTCAAGGAAATAATCCTCAACGGAGCGAAGCGCCATTTTCCGCCTAGTGTCCGATTCGAGGATGCGACCGTCACCGTCATGCTCAACCGCGAGGAGGAAGAATTCCTCAACGTCGAGCTCATGTACACAGCCTTAGATCCCCTGCTGGACGGCCAGCTCATGAACACGCTTTTCCAAGTGATCGACGAGCCCATACTGGCATCAGGTGTGACCGCGCACGTGATGGTGCATTACATCTACGCCAATGACCCCACCTGGCAGAAATCACGCAAAGCGACGACCTCGCCGACAACAAAACCATGATCGACCCACAGGATCTTATTGAATCCTGCCGCAAGCTCGCGCCGCACGCAGCAACCCCGCCGCCGTCCGAAGCGGATATGCGCCGCGCCATCAGCACAGCCTACTATGCGTTGTTCCATACCCTCGCCGCATCAAATGCCGACCTGATTGCCGGGCAACCGCAATCCGGCATGTCCTTCTACGCGTGGGAACGAGTTTATCGACGCCTCGACCACGGAAGAACTAGAAACAACCTACAGGGCATCCTCGGTCGCCTTTCCCAAACCGGGGAGAGGTTCGCTCGCGCCTTCATAGACCTGGGCGAACAGCGCAATGAGGCGGATTACAATCCGAACGCACTTGTGACCCATTATGACACCCTGAATGCGATATCCCGCGCCCAGATAGCCCTCGGTGAATTCTCCCAGCTATCCACCGAGGAACGCAGGCTGCTGGCAGCACAGTCCATGTTCGACCGGCGTTGATGTGCCATGTTGGTCTGGCGTGAAGCATATCTTGACCCGCACGCTGACGCAGCCATTTGACGCGCCCCCGTCGTTTTTCGTAAAATCATGCCATCATCAACCCCCGACCCGGAGGTTACCAAACCATGCCCATCACCCAGAACGGCGTTGAACTCACCGTCGAGATTTCGGAAAAGGCCGCCGAGAAGATCAAGTATTTCGCTGACAAGGAAGGCATCACCGACAACATCGGCCTGCGCGTGGCCGTCAAGGGCGGCGGCTGCTCCGGCCTCACCTACGACCTGACCATCACCGACAAGGAGCGCGAGTCGGACAAGATCGTCGAGCAATACGGCGTCAAGGTGATGGTGGACAAGAAGTCCTACATCTACCTGGTCGGCACCCAGCTTGACTTTTCCGACGGGCTGAACGGCAAGGGCTTCGTCTTCGAGAACCCCAACGCCAAGAAGGCCTGCGGCTGCGGCACCTCCTTCGCCGTGTAGCCAGCACGCGCAAACCCGATACGACGCGGCGCAGGGGCGGGTGCAGACCCGCCCCTGTTGCGTATTACAACCTTCCCTCCGGAGAATCCCCATGGCCACCACCACCCTGGACACCCACACCGCCGAGGAGTTCCGCGCCGCCACCGAGCGGGCCGCCGTGTACCCCGACGACTCCGGCATCCTCCTCCTCACCGGCGAGGACGCCCGCGATTTGCTCAACCGCCTCTCCACCAATCTGGTCGACCCCGACGCGCCGGCCGGCGAAGTCGCCGTCACCGTGCTCGCCAGCGACCGCGGCCGCATCGTGGACCTGGTGTACGTCATCCACTGCGGCGACCACCAGGTGATGCTCACCAGCCCGGGTCAGCAGCAGAACGTGATCGACTTCCTGGACAAGTACACCATCATGGAGGACCTGGAGGTCGAGGACATCACGGAAAAGACCTCCATGCTGCGGCTGACCGGGCCGGATGCGGCCGCCCTGCTCGCCCGGGTCTCGGATGACGGCGTCCTGGTGGTGGAGCCTCCGACGGACCCGGACGACCCGGAGCGCCCGCCCACCCGCTACCTGCTGGCCGACGATCCCGGGGACGCCGCGCGCATCGCCGCCGACCTCGAAGCGGCCGGCGCGGCGAGCATCAGCGCGGCCACCGCCGAGGCGCTGCGCATCGCCCAGGCCCGGCCGGCCCACGGCACGGAGATGAGCGACACGTACAACCCGCTGGAGGCCGGCCTCATCGGCGCCATCGACTTCCACAAGGGCTGCTACATCGGGCAGGAGGTCATCGCCCGCCTGGACACCTACCACAAGGTGCAGAAGTACCTGGTGTCCCTGGATTTCGACGCCGATCAGTCCCAGGCCGCCGACCTCGCGGGGTCTCGCCTGGTCAACGACGAGGGGGCGGCCATGGGGCTGGTTACATCGGCGACGGTGGTCCCCGGAGCGGATGGGGCGCGCGTCATCGGCCTGGGCTACGTGCGCACCGCGGCAGTGCAGGTCGGCGGCACGCTGCAGGTGGCTCCTGCCGAGGGGAACGGCGACGGCGACGACACCGGGATCACCGCCTGCATCACGGCGCAGCCGCTGCTCTTTGGCCCGGAGAAGCCGGGGCCAGGGCAGTAGTCGGCGTTATCGGGCGCAGGAGAGAAATGCCGAAAACCATAAAAGTGAAGTTCACCGGCGGCGTTCTGGTTCCGCTGGAAACGCTGGACCTCAACGAGGGAGACGAGGTTCTCGTAACCCTGGATGCTAAACCGGTCGTGCCTTTTGAGGAGCTGAGCGAAAGGTCAAAGGCCGCCGCCGCCGAATGGGCGGGTTCCGTAGACGCAGCAAAGTTGCTCCGGGACATCTACACTTCCCGTCACCGGGGATTCGATTGCGATTGTATCTACTGTGCTCCAGAACAGTAACCGTTTGAGCGTCCCCGTCCGCGACCATGACATCGCCAACTAACCCAAACACACCACAGAACTTCGCTCCGCTCACCGAATACCTGGAGCGCTGGCTTGCTGCCGCTCCCGCCGCGGGCCTGTCCATCTCGCTGACCGACCGGCGGCAGACCCTCCTCACCGCCGGCGTGGGCTACGCCGACCTGGCGGGACGAACCCCGGTGCTGGCCGACACGACCTTCCAGATCGGCAGCATCGGCAAGTCGTTCACCGCCCTTGCCCTGCTGCAATTGGTGCAGGCGGGCCGCCTTGACCTGAACGCGCCCATCAGCACGCACCTGCCCTGGTTCGCCATGCCCTCCCGCTATGGCCCGATAACTCTGCGGCACCTGTTGAGCCACACCGCCGGCCTGCCCGCCGGCACCGACTTTGCCCCGGCCGCCCGCTACGAGGGCTATGCCCTGCGGGACACCGAGGCCGCCTGGGAGCCCGGCTCGCGCTACCACTACTCCAACACCGGCTACAAGCTGCTGGGCTGGCTGCTGGAGGACGTCACCGGCATGGATTACGGCACCGTTATCCGCCAGCGCGTCCTGGAGCCGCTGGGGATGCGCTCCAGCGCACCCGTCATCAGCCACCCCACCTGGCACGGCATGGCCACCGGGTACGTCGATCTCCACGACGACCGCCCCCGCCGCCTGTTCGACACTCTCATCCCGGCCCACTGGACGGAATACGCGGTTGGAGACGGCAGCCAGGTGTCTACGGCCGGCGACATGGCGCGGTTCGCCCGACTGTGGCTCAACGACGGGAGGGGAGACGCTGGTCCCATAATCTCACAGGCCCTGTACCGGCAGATGACCACACCCGCCATCGACATGCCGGGTCGCTGGGGCGACCAGCATGAGTACGGCTACGGCTTCGGTTTGATAATCCACCGGGCCGACGGTCACGATTTCATCGGTCACGGCGGCAGCACCGTGGGGTTCCGGTCCATCATGATCACCGACCAGACGGACGGTCTGGGCGTCGTCATCCTGTGCAACGGCGCCGGAGGAGACCTGTACGCGCCGGCCCGCTATGCGCTGCAACTTGCGGCCTCGATCCGCGATGGGAACCCCACGCCGGAAGCGCCGACCCAGCCGGACCTCACCAGTGTGGACAACGCGGGGCGGTATGCCGGCCGGTATCTCCACGAAGCGGGCGCCGGCACCCTGTCCGTGGAAACTCGGGACGGACGACTCCTCCTGCGCCGGGCCAATCAACCCGAAATCACGCTGGAGCACATCGCGGGAAACACCTTATGCGTGCCGGAAGATGGGTTCGACCCGTTCCCCCTGCGCTTCCGCGCGCCGCAGGACCCCGGCGAAGACGCCCCGATGGTTGAAGCCCACCACGGCCCCGACGTATACGTCCGCCAGGGCGGCCCGCCGCTGGCTGAAACCGTGCCTCATCCGCCGGAGTGGGACGCTTTCCTCGGCCACTACCGCAGTCACGCCCCCTACATGACCAGCTTCCGCGTCATCAACCGCCGGGGACGCCTCTACCTGGCGTGGCCCCACGGCGGCGAGGAACCGCTGACGCCGCGGGCCGGCGACCCCCTGGCATCGCCACGTTTCTACATCGGCCCAGCGGGCGAGCCCTCCGCCGAGTGGATCAGTTTCGATACCGTAGTGGGGGGCCGGGCTCTGCGCGCCCGCTGGGCCGGCGGCGGCCGCTTCTACCGGATGTAACCGCGAGCCGCCCGGCCAATCCTCGCCGCAGGTATAATTCCCGCCAACACACGCCCCGCCAGGCGAGGTTTGACATGACCACCGCCAAGACGCCGAAATTCCCACCTGACTTCGTGCTGCCGGAGCCTCCCAAGTCCCAGGACGAAAAGATGACCGCCTCCCAGCACCTGTCCCTCACCGGCGGCGCACACTATCTGGCTTTGCATCTCGGCAACCCCGACACCACTGTCGTCGGCTCCGACCTCTACATCACGCGGGTACCCACCGGGGAACTCGCCGACATGTCCGGCGTACCCTACCCCGACCTGATGGTAGCCTTCAACGTCAACCCGGCCGCCTACCTCGCCCGGAACGGATACGTCATTTCCGAGCAGGGCAAGCCTCCCGACTTCGTGCTGGAGGTCGCCTCCCGCTCCACCGGGCGCAGGGACACCGTAGACAAGCGGGTCATCTACGCCGAGTTGGGCGTACCGGAGTACTGGCGCTTTGACGAGACGGGCCGATACCACGGAACCCGCCTGGCCGGCGACCGACTGGTGGGAAGCCGGTACGAGCCCATGGAGATAAATGAGTTGGCTGACGGTAGCCTGCAGGGACACAGCGTCATCCTGAACGTGGATCTGCGCTGGACGAACGGGCAGCTGGGCTGGTATGACCCCGCGACCGGAGAGCACGTTCCCACCATGGAGTCCGAGCGCGAGGCCCTTGCCCAAGCCGAGACCAGGGTCCAGGAACTGGAAGAGCAGGTCCGCCAACTGCGCCGCGAATGATCGTTTCCTAGGGCAAGTAGACCCGAGGAAACCCGCCAGCTGCGTCCACCCAAGCATGGGGTATCTGCAGCTTTGCTACTATTAGAACCTTACGCCGGCCGTATGCGCCCGTTTTCACCGGCGGTCAGCAGCGCCTCAAAACGATAGTTTCGGTCCCTGATGGCTTTGCTGCCTCCCTCATTGCGATCCAAAATGGCCAACACTAATCCGACCTTACAACCGGCATTCTCGGCGGCATCGATCGCGTGAAGCAGAGATCCGCCCGTGGTGCACGTGTCGTCCACGATGGCGACCGTAGCGCCTTCTGGCAATGGGCCCTCGATTAGTTGCGCGGTGCCATGTCCTTTGGCTTTCTTTCGGACGATGAAAGCCGGCAGAGGACTACCTTCACGCCAAGAAGTCATCGCCACGGAAGTCACTATGGGATCAGCGCCCAAGGTCGGCCCACCTACGGCAGAAACTCCCGCTTCTAACAAAATTGGCACCAATGCCTTGCCCAGCAGGTCCGCCCCTTGCGGGTCCAAACTGAGTAACCGGCCGTCAAAATAGTAAGAACTTTTGCGCCCGGATGAGAGCGTAAAATCGCCGTAAGAAATAGCGCCGCGTGCCTCCGCTACCTCGATGAGCAACTCTACTTGCGGCAAATGCTTGGTGGCGACCATTGTTCCGTTCCTATCAAAACACCCGGACTAGAATAAAGGTGTCAAACGACGAGAATAAATATCATACCATACTGGTATTGTCAATATCAATGGCAGTGGCAGGGTCAATGGTAACCTCGGGGACATTGCCTCGCTAAACATAAAGCCCATGTTCTAATATGTACGCCGCCACCACGTCCGGTATCTGGTAGCGGGTGGACTGGCCGGCCGCCAGGACCCGCCGCAACTCCGAGGCGCTGAAGTCGACCCGCGGGCCGGCTATTGATACCACCGCACCCGACGCCACGGCCTCCGGAAAGCGACCCGTCAGCGCGTTGATGCCCTCCGCCGGGCCGCCCGGCCGTTCGATCACCGCCAGGCGGCACAGATCCAGGATGGCCTCCGGTTCCTTCCAACGGTGAAACTGCTCCAGCACGTCTGAGCCCACGATGAAGTACAGATCCGTGTCCGGCGGCAGCCCGCACCGCAGTTCCCGCAGCGTGTCCACCGTGTACGTGGCTCCGCTGCGCCGCACCTCCCGATCAGACACACAGAAGTCGCAGTTGTCGGCCACGGCCAGTTGCACCATCTTCAGCCGGTGCTCGGCCGGCGTGATGCGCTGTCCCGACTTGAGCCAGGGCTCGCCGGCCGGGACGAACATGACCGACTCCAGGTCCAGGGCGACGCGCGCTGTTTCTGCGATCAGCAGATGGCCCAGGTGCGGCGGGTCGAAGGTACCGCCCAGGATGCCGATGCGTCGTCGGTGGGGCTCTTCGGCGGGCATCAGAACCACTCCAGCTCCGCGTCGCCGATGCGAATGGTGTCGCCGGCCTCTATGCCAGCCTCCTCCAGCCGTTGCGCGATCCCCAGGCGGCTCATCTCGCGCCAGAGCTGCAGCATGACCCGGTAGTCGCGCATGTCGGCGCGCCCGGTGAGCCGCTCCAGCCGCTCCGACTCCACCACGTAAACGTCGCCATCGAGATAGAAACCCAGCGGAGGCCGTTCCCGGGGGACGCTGACCGCCGGGACCTCACTCTCCCACTCCGATGCGTCGATGCCGTCGCGGGGAGCCTCGGCCAGGATGCGGACCAGATCGCCAAGCAGCCTGTCGACGCCGGCGCCAGAAACCGACGATATGAAGTGAATCGGCGTGTCGTCTTCGTCGGACACGAAAGCATCGTCCATGGTCATGGCGCGCCGCAGTTCCTCCTCGATCACATCCCGCAGCTCGTAGGTCTCGGTGGTGTCCAGCTTGCTGACCGCCACCACCTGTGGCTTGGCCGCCAGCATCGGGCTGAACTCCCTGAGTTCCCGGTTGAGCATCAGGAAATCGCCGGCCGGGTCGTCGGACAAACCGTCGATGAGATGGACGTACGCCCGTGCCCGCTCGGCGTGCCGCAGGAACTGGTGGCCCAGGCCGATGCCGCGGTGCGCTCCCTCCAGGAGCCCGGGGATCTCCATCATCACGAAGTCCTGCCCGCCGTGGGTGACCACACCCAGCACCGGTTCCACGGTGGTGAAGGGATAGTCGGCAACCTTGGGCTTTGCGGCGGAGCACCGGGAGATCAACGTGGACTTGCCGGCGTTGGGCTTGGCCAGCAGACCCACGTCGGCCAGGAGTTTGAGTTCCAGCCACAGCACGGCGTATTCGCCCTTGTCGCCCGACTCGGACAGCATCGGCTCCTGGTTGGTCGAAGACACGAACCGGGCGTTGCCCCAACCCCCCTTGCCACCCTGGGCCACCAGCACCGGCTCTTCGGTCGTGACGTCGGCCATAAAGTCCTTGGAACCGTCCCGGTGCATGCGCCAGATTACGGTGCCCATGGGTACCCGTATCTCGGTGTCCTTGCCGTTGGCGCCGCGCTGGTTCTTGCCCTTGCCGTGCGTGCCACGCTGCAGGTAGAAAGTGCTGTTGTACTTCAGGTGCAGCAGCGTATTGATGGACGAGTCGCCAACAATATAGGCGCTGCCGCCATCGCCGCCATCACCGCCGTCGGGTCCACCGCGGGGCTGGTACTTCAACCGGAGGAAGCTGATGCAACCGTCGCCGCCGTTTCCAGCTTTGACGTTGATTCTAACTGTATCGATCATATGGAATTGTTCTGTTTAAGAGTGGTAACAGCGATAGTAAAGCCGTTGATATCGTTGATAGCCCCGAATGATGAGCGTGAAATCTCCGTGGATAACCCAGTTCCACCGGTGGAGAAATGCGTTGGCAACATCGCGAAAATGCGATCGTTTGGCTGATAACACGCTATGCCTGATGAGCAGGGAAGGAAGGGTGCACAGGAACCAACAGGTTATCAGCGTGCTCTCCTTATGGGCCGTAGATATTATCAACGGTTTATGAACGACTTATCGACGCTTCCAGGTAGTCGGCAAGGGACAGGATGCGGACATCTCGAAAACTCTGGAGGGCCAGCATCTGCCGGTCGCCGGTCACGATCACTTCCGCGCCGGCCGCGGCGGCGCATTCCAGGATCCGGTTGTCGGGCTCATCGGTTAGGACATGGAGGGTTTCCGTCGGAGTTACCAAGTGGCCGAATTGTTGGATGAAAGCCCGTATTCCTTCCAGTTCAGCTTTGGTTCGCCCAAATTTTTCGGCGAGCACCCGGACGAGTTCCTCGATGATGGGATGAGAGATGAACATCAGGTCACGTTCAGACCTGATGTTTAGGAGAACTCGGGCGGCGCGTCCACTGGGGAATTCAAATGCCGATACCAGTATATTGGTATCGAAAGTGACTTTCATGATTCCAAGTATCTGAAGATGTCTTCTTCACTGAACAACCCAAGTCTCATCATACGAAGGTGCCAGCCTTCGTGAATCTTTGCTATCTGCGCATCAAAATCAGCATTACGAGCATCTTGCAGGGCTCTGGCAACGAAGTCGTCCAGTGTGAGGCCGTCCCTCTCCGCCATCATCGCAACGGCATCGGCCAGATCAGCCGGCAAGGAAATGGCAACGGTCTTTGCTGCGATGCCAGTGGTAGTCATGGTCATGCCTCCCTTGGCTCCCAATCTCCTGCTGCTCCAATATAACTGCCGGTTCGCAAGGCGGCAACGGGAGTCTACTTGTGTCCCACCTGCCCATTGTACCAGTCCAGGATGCCGCTGCCGGTCCAGAAGGAGACACCGTCCAGTTGGGTGATGTATTCCAGCAGGCGGTAGAAATGACCGATCCGGTGTGCCGCCCCGGTGATGTAGGGGTGCATGGAGATGGCCATGACCCGGGCGTTGTCCTCGCCCTCGGCCAGCATGATTTCCAGGGAATCCTTGGCGCGGCGGAACAGCTCGGGCGCCGAGTGGTGCTGCACGAGGTAGATGGGGATGTCGTTCAGTTCCACGGTGTAGGGCAACGCCACCAGCCGGCCGGAATCGACCTTCATCTCGTAGGGCTGGTCGTCATTGACCCAGTCGGCGACGTATTCGATGCCCTCCTCGGCCAGGATGTCCGGCGTATGGTGGGTCTCAGCCAGGCCGGGTCCCATCCAGCCCCGGGGCGCGCTTCCGCTGAATTCGCGGATCACCTCGATGGTCTTGCGGATGGTGGCCCGCTCGTCCGGTTCCTTGTGCAGCACCTGCTGGATGTAGCCATGGCCCAGCAGTTCCCAGTCCAGGTCCAGGCACGACCGCACCATCTCGGGATAGGCCTCGCAGACCGCCGCGTTCAGGCTGATGGTGCACGGCAGGTTATGCTGGCTCAGCGCGCGCTGCATCCGCCAGAAGCCCACGCGCATCCCGTAGTCATACCAGGAGTAGTTGGGGATGTCGGGGGACACGGCCGCGCCCTGGGGCGAGGGCAGCACCGTCCGCGCCATGGGCTGGTCGATGTCCCACTCCTCGACGTTGATGATGAACCAGACGGCCACCCTGGCCCCGTCGGGCAGGGTCAACTTCGGCCGGTCGAAAATAGGCGAGAATTCGGCGCGGGGGTTGGGCATGGGATGTGCCTCCGGGGACAATGATGGTGTCATCGCGAGGGGAGCGTGCAATCCCGTTCGGGCGATGGTCCCCATCACCCGGTCGAGACTGCCGCGCTCCCTGTGCTACTCACGATGACCGACGTGGCAGCGGGGTAAGGTCGGCGGGCGATTACAGCCCCAGCGCCTGCGCTCCCAGGCGGGCCAGGTCCTCGTCTTCCTGGGCGGAGAGGCCGCTGACGCCGATGGCGCCCAGCACCAGATCGGTCTCGGGATCGCGGACCACGACGGCGCCCTGCACGGCCACCAACTGCGGGTCGCCGAAGTCGGCGATGTTGCGCCCCTCGTTCTTCAGTCGCTGGGCGTAAGCGTCGGAATCGGAACCGGACATGGCGGAGGTGTAGGCCTTGCTGACGGCCATGCGCTGGGGCAGGGCGCGGCAGTTGTCCATGCGGGCGTAGCTGAGCAGCTTGGCGTCAGCGTCGACGATGGCGATGGCCAGCGGGCGGTCGGGTTCCTGCTCGGCCTTGTCCAGCATGGCGTTCATGGCGCTTCGTACCTGGCTCAGGCTCAGCGTGGGACGGTTGTACATGGGAGGCCTCCGTGGGATGCGACAGCGGGTAAGAATGACGCCGGCATTCTACACGGGGGCGGAGAAGCGCGGCAACGAACGGAGGAGCGGTGAAGCTGGCCCACGTGGCCCTGGACGGCACCAAGGTCAGGGCCAACGCATCGAAGCACAGGGCGACGAGTTACCAGCGCATGAAAGAGAAGGAAGCGCAGTTGCAGGGCGAGGTGGACGAGTTGCTGCGTCGCGCCCATGAGGTGGACGAGGAAGAAGACCGCCGCTACGGGAAGTATCCGCCGACGCCGGTTATTACTCGGCAAAGGCCGTGGCCGATTTACACACCCTGGGCACCGACCCCTTCGTCGCGCCGGAAAAGACCCGCCACGGTCACCAACCGCCGCCCGCACCCAGAGGACGCATCCTCAACCACCTGTCTCCCAAAGACCGGATGCGCCGCAAGTTGCAGACCAAACGAGGTCGCAAGAGATACGCGCTGCGCATGGCGACGGTGGAGCCCGTCTTCTGCCAGATCAAGCAGGGCAGAGGCTTCCGGCAGTTCCTGCTGCGGGGATTGGAGAAGGTGCCGGGCGAGTGGTCGCTGATCTGCACCACCCATAACCTGCTCAAGCTCTTCCGCCACTCTCGTCGGTCGGTCAGTCCACCGTCACCCATCCCCCAACCGGGGTCAACCCTCGCCAAAACACGGTCCCATCAACAGCACAACCTAATCCTCAGACGGGCTGCTGGCACGGGCCGTCAACATCCCCCTGGCGTGGCGTCCACATCCCGCATCGCCAATTTCATCGGCATCAGGTCCTCGCCAACCCGTTCCCTGACCCTTCATCCCTCGTCCGACTACCGCCGACGTTACCCTTCGGTGGATTCGAGCTTGGGCGCCAGTGTTTTTCAGCGGGACCGTGGACCCGGCAAATTCGCCTCATCAACTCTGACCAGTTACTATTACGGCTTTTGTTGACATTCGACTGGGCCAATCCTAATATGCTGCAGAACGGCGCTTGGCTTAGTGTTCTGGGCTCGATAAACGGAGAGGCGGTAATGCCCCACCAAGAAGACATTCGCTTGATGGCCCATTTGATGAGACGGGCAGGCTTCGGTGATACCCGTGAGGAACTGGAGGAGCGTGTCTCCAAAGGCTACGAAGCCGTGGTCGAGGAGCTTCTGTATCCAGAGTGGCAGCCGGCCATAGACGACGAACTGCTGTACCGGTTCTTCCCGGGTTATGAGGGGGCCGGCGCGCTGCCAATAAATCAGGCCAATTGGGTGTTCCGGATGATCAACACCAAACGGCCTCTGGAAGAGAAGATGGCCCTCTTCTGGCATCAGTTGTTCGCCACCAGCAACTCCAAGGTGGACAATCCACTAGAGCTGACTCGCCAGATTGCCATCTTCCGTGAATACGGACTGGGTACTTACCGCGACCTGCTGGTAGAGGTTGCAAAGTCGCCAGCCATGATCTTCTGGTTGGACAACCAGGGAAATCGTGACGGCGCCATAAATGAAAACTGGGGGCGGGAGCTGTTGGAGCTTTTCTCCCTCGGAGTCGGAAACTACTCAGAGGATGATATCAGGGAAGCAGCCAGGGCCTTTACCGGATGGACGATTGCCCCAAAGATTCCCCGTAATCCTTACGGTCGTTTCCACTGGCTATTCGACTACAAACCTGAGGACCACGACGATCGGGAGAAGACCTTCCTGGGGTATACCGGGAACTTCAATGGCGAAGACATCGTGGACATTATTGCGGATCAACCGGCTACGGCCCGGTTCCTGGCCCGTCACCTCTACAGATTCTTCGTCGCCGACGAGCCCCATGTCGCCAGTTGGAACATTACGCCACCAGTAGACCCCGAAGCCATCGAGTTGTTGGCGAATGCCTACAATGAATCCCGTGGCGACATCCGGTCTATTTTACGAACGTTGTTCAACTCGGAGTTCTTCAAGAATGCCCGCTTCGCCCGGGTGAAAAGCCCGGCTGAATTGATCGTTGGCACTGTGCGCATGGCGGGCAACTATGAAGGCTTCAAGCCAGGACTCAACAATTTGGCGTTGGAGTGCGGTTGGCAGGGACAGGGGCTGCTCAATCCTCCCAGCGTGGAGGGTTGGCACACCGGCTCAGAATGGATCGATTCCGGCGTTTTGATGCGCCGGGTGAACTTTGCCGCCAGGATATTTGGAGACGTCTCACTACCCGGCGTGCAGGCTATCGTCAAACGGGTGTTGGTGAATGTGCATGTGCATGGGGATCATTCCCCCCAGGCGATAGTGGAAGCTTGTCTCGATGCGATGGGACCGTTGGAAGTCAGTAGGGAGACCTACGCTGAATTGATTGCCCATGCCGAAAAATGTGGCGATCTAGCCTGGAGCACCCACGAAGAATTCAGCGCTACATTGCGCAATGTGAGCAGGATCTTGACCTTGATTGCCGCCTCGCGAGAATATCAGTTTGCCTAGGCAAGAGCATGCAACTGATGTTGAAGGATTTGAAAATGGCATCAACCCATAAAGACCCCGTGCTGGTCGTGCTGGAGCTGACTGGGGCCAACGACTATCTCAATACGATTGTTCCTTACAGCAATCCTCTGTATTGGGATAACCGGCCCAAGGTCCATGTCCCTGAAGACCAATTGCTGCCCATAAATGACCAACTGGCATTCCGGGCTGATTCGGAGCCGTTGAAAGAAATCTACGACCAGGGCAACATGGCAATCATTCACGGAATCGGGTTTGAAAATTCACCCCGTTCGCACTTTCGTGCCATGGACATCTGGCATACCTGCGAGCCGGATTCCATCGGTATTGACGGCTGGCTCGCCAAGGTTATCCGGGACTTGGACCCCGGCGGCGAGAACGTGCTGAAGGGAGTTAACCTGGGCCAGGGCTTGCCTCGGGCACTGGCCATGAAGGGGGTTCCTGTTACTTCTGTGAACCACCTTCCTTCATACGGTGTACTCTCATCAAATCCGGGAATCTCCTCCGAGCAAGATCGGATCCAGTTGTTGGAGACCTTTGCCCGCATGTACTCTCCCACCATCGGCGCCGGGCCGACCATGGAATATCTGGGACAGGCAGGACGGGATGCGTTGCGAGGAGCCGACATCATCAAGGTTGCTCCCGAAACCTATTCTTCAAACGTGGAGTACGCCAATAATGCCATCGCGAGGCGCTTCAGAGACGTGGCCCAGGTGCATCTGGCCGGCCTGGGCACCCAGGTCTTTTACACCTCCCACGGGCCCTTCGACACCCACTATGACCAGCTGGGACCACATGAAAAACTTTGGACGGAAATTTCCGTTGCCATACGCGACTTCTTCGACGACCTGCGTGAGCACGACGCCTCAGAAGAGGTGGTTGTCATGCTGTTCAGCGAGTTTGGGCGCCGCGTCCGCGATAATGGCACTGGTACCGACCACGGAGCGGCCGGGGTAGCGTTCGCCATTGGCGACCGGGTGAATGGTGGAATGTACGGGACCTATCCGTCGCTGAAACCGGGGGATCTCACTCAGGGAGACCTGGAGCCCAACTATGATTTCCGTGGCTTCTACTCCACTTTGGCGGAAAAGTGGCTGGGACTCGACCCTGTACCTATCGTCGGCGGACACTTCGAGCAGATGTCCTTCGTGTAGCTCTGGGACCCCAAAATAGTTCGCGGGAGAGGGGATATGCTGACCACCGTCGCTGCCGGCCGGGTGTATGACTACAGCTACTGCATAGGCATGTACAGTCAGGCCGGCTGGGGATTTTGGGCTCCCCAGGATTTCGTCCTGGGATCGAACGGTCGAATTTACGTGTTGAGCCGCGGTGTGGAACAATTGGGTCAGCGGGTCACCAAGATCAACTTTGACCACGATTTTCAGGGACAGTTCGGCTCCGTCGGCGAGGAAGACGGGCGTTTCGTTTGGCCCCGGTCAATTGATTTGGACCGTCACGGCCGAGTGTTCGTTTCGGACGAGTATCTCAACCGGGTAACCATTTACAGTGAAGAGGGTAGTTATCGATATCACTGGGGCAGGTCCGGCAGCGGGGACGGGCAGCTAAACGGACCATCAGGAATCGCTTTCGACTCCTTGGGAACCGTTTGGGTGGTGGACAGCTTGAATCACCGGGTGCAGAGTTTCAGCCAGATCGGTGAGTTTCAGTCCAAATTCGGGAAGCGAGGCGGCGGTGACGGAGATCTGGAGATGCCATGGGGCATCTGCATCGACCGTCAGGACAACATCTACGTCGCGGATTGGGGAAACAACCGGGTGCAAAAATTCGCCCACACCGGAGAGTTGCTCGTTAAGTTCGAAGGCTCCGGCGCCGGGGTGGGTTCGCTCAAAGGGCCATCCG
>JAJEIA010000007.1 GCA_022823505.1 Dehalococcoidia bacterium | reverse complement strand
TTCGACTTCGAGCTCCAGGCTACTGCCACCGACGACGGCCTGAACTTCTCCCTGGGACCCAGCATGGCCTTCCCCCTGGGCGACGTGTTCAACTACCTGTCGCCCAACACGGTGGACGAGGTGCTGACCCAGGCGGTGTTCCAGGCCCCCTTATACGGAACCCGCTGGCGCTGGAACGCCTCGCGCTTCCTGGCCCTGCTGCGGCACTCCGGCGGCAAGAAGGTCCCGGCGCCGCTGCAGCGGATGCGCTCCGACGACCTGCTGGCGGCCGTGTTCCCGGCCCAGGTGCAGTGCCAGGACAACGCCGGGCCCGGGGACATCGAGCCGCCGGACCATCCCCTGGTGTTCGAGACCACGCGCGACTGTCTCAACGAAGCCATGAGCCTGGAGGGACTGAAGAGTGTCCTGGAGTCCATCCGTACCGGGGAGATCGAGGTATTCGCCAGGGACACCGTTCAGCCCTCGGTGTTCGCCCACCAGATTCTCAACGCCATGCCCTATGCGTTCCTGGACGATGCGCCCCTGGAGGAGCGGCGAGCCCGGGCCGTGTCCCTCCGCCGCGCCCTGCCCGAGGATGCCCGCGACCTGTCCGCCCTGGATCCGGACGCCATCCGGGAAGAGTCGGCCTACGCCTGGCCGGCCATCCGCGACGCCGATGAACTACACGACGCCCTGCTGACCCTGGGTGTGGCTCCATTGGACGAGTTGGCGTCCCGCACCGAGGTGGCCACCCGGGAGATGCTCCGGCGCTGGCTGGAAGACCTGAGCCGCGTGGGACGTGCGCTGCGCCTGACCACCGGGGATAGCCCGACTCTCTGGTTGGCCGCGGAACACGCCGATCTCGTCTCCGCCGCCTACCCGGAAGCCTCACTGGAAGGGAGGGTCAGACTGCTGTCGCCGTCCACCGGGGGCGGCGAGGATGAAATCGAGCGTGAAGATGCCGTGCTGCACCTGGTGCGGGGTTGGGCCGAGTGCTCCGGCCCGTTCACCGCCGGTGAGATGGCGGCGCTGCTCTGCCTGACCGTGTCCGACGTCGAATACGCTGTGGCCGGACTGGAAAACGAGGGTCTGGTGCTGAGGGGCAGTTTTCGTTCCGGCGTCGAAGATGAAGAATTTTGCGACCGGCGGATACTCGCGCGCATCCACCGCGCCACCGTGGGCCGATTGCGGCGGGAGATCGAGCCGGTCCCGCAGTCGTCGTTCATGCGGTTCCTGTTCCAGTGGCAGCACGCGGCCACGGGTTGGCAAACCGCCGGCGAGGGCGGATTGCTGGACGTCATTGACAGGCTCCAGGGGTTCGAGACCGCCGCCGCCGCTTGGGAGCCGGAGGTGCTGGCGCGCCGCGTCTCGGACTACGGCCCGGAGTTGCTGGACCGCCTGTGCACCGGCGGGGAGGTGGTTTGGGGACGGATGTCACGCGCGAGCAACGTGGCATCGGGCGCCGGTTCGGCTCCCCTGACCCGGACCTCGAACATCACCCTGTCCCTGCGCGAGTCGCTGGATTGGCTGTTGGACCCGGGTCCCGAAAGCGTTGACAGCCTCAGGGGAGCGACGGCGGAGATACTGGGAATCCTTGCCAGCCGGGGCGCCTGCTTCCAGTCCGATCTGGTTGCGATCACCCGGCGCCTGCCCTCTGACGTGGAGGAGGCCCTGTGGACGCTGGCCTCCAACGGCCTGGTGACATCGGACAGCATTGCGCCCCTGCGTGCCCGTATCAACGGAAAGCCGAACCGGGGGCGGAACGACCGGAAACGCGCCAAAGGAGCCCGTGACCGTAATCGTGGTCCCGTTTCCGCGCGCATTAGTCCCGGCAGCCAGCCACCAGCGTCGCAACGGCCCCGGTCGCAACGACAATTCAGCGCGGGCCGGTGGTCGCTGCTGGAGTCCCTCGACCCGGTGGAGGCCCCCCTGGAAGCCAAGGCGATGCAACTGCTGCACCGGTACGGCGTGGTCTTCCCCGAGTTGCTGGCCAGGGAGAGGATGGCTCCTCGCTGGCGGGACCTGGTGCGGGTCTACCGCCGTTTGGAGGCCAAGGGCGAGATCAGGGGCGGGCGGTTCATATCCGGATTCGTCGGTGAGCAGTTCGCGCTGCCCGAGGCGGTCACCGCCCTGCGGGAGGCCCACCGCGCTCCTGCCTCCGGCGCCATGGAGGTCGTGTCCGCCTGCGATCCGCTGAACCTGGTAGGGATCATCACGCCCGGCGAGCGGGTCCCGTCCCAGCCGGGCAATCGGGTCGTGTTCCGTGACGGCGTTCCGGTGGCGTCGCTGGAAAAGGGGGTGGTCGTCAACCGCTCCAGCGCCGACCCTGAGACCCTGACCGCCGCCACGAACCTCCTGTACGGCCCTATCCGGCCTCCGCAGCAGGGATTGGCCCGGCCATCGGACACCCACCGGCCCTCGATCGAACCGGACTGGCCGCTGCTGGGCGAGATGGCTCCCGAGGCCGTGCCGGCAGCGCGTTTCAACCTGAACTGAGTTTCCCGCCGGACCTCTACGAGACCAACTGCCAGTAACGGCGACCCTCGACCCGGACGACCCGGCCGAAGCCGCCGTGGTGGCAGATGGCCATGACGGCATCCTCGGACTCGGCGCGTTCCACGATGGCGGCGCGGGTGGCCACGCCCAGATCGCCGTCCATGTCGAAGCTGAACTTCCAGTCGGTTTCGGTGACCTGGGTTGGGCCGTGAAAGACGTCGCCGAGGATGTAGGCCCGCTGTCCGCCGGAGACGATGGCGAGGCTCATGGAACCGGGAGTGTGGCCGGGGGTGGAGATGGCGGTGATTTCGCCGGTCAGCGCGCGCTCCCCGTCCAGCAGATCCAGGATGCCAAGGTCCTGGAGCGGGCCGAGGGTCTGTTCCCAATGGGGTGGGAACAGTTCCATGATCTCCGGGCGTTGAAAAACCTCCCAGTCGGCGCGGTGGGCCACGTAGCGCGCGTTGGGAAAGGTGGCGCGAACCGGCGCGCCCGCTTCGTGAGTGAGGTTCCAGCCCACGTGGTCGAAGTGCAGGTGGCTGAAGAAGACGGTGTCGATGTCGGCGGGACTGACGCCGGCCGCGTCCAGTTCCTGCAGCAGACGGCCTTCGGCGCCGCCGACCATGGCATCGATTGAATGAGGATTGGTGGCCGCGCCACCGAGCCCGGTGTCCACCAGGATGGTCCGGCCTTCCGAGCGGATGAGGTAGCACTCGAAATGGGCCAGCAGGTGGTCGCCGCGAAAGCCGCCGGGGTAGCGCTCCTGGTAGGGAGCCCACGCCGCGGCGGGAACCTCCGGGAAGACGTCGCTGAGGGGCAGCGTGGCCTCTTGGTCGTTCAGGGACAGGATTTCTACGTTTCCGACGGTCAACCTGGCTTCGGGCATGGTGGCGCCTCCTGTGCGGGATGGGGCGGTTGCAGGGCTTAACAATAATGCACGGAACACCCCCAGCGAAACACTGCCGCATGGCACGCAAGAGAGCCAACCGCGCGGCGGGTCCGTCGGGAGTTGCGACCGGGCGTCATCCCTCATGCCGGCGCGCTGAACAACATCAATGGGACGCGAGAACGGTCCGATGATTGACGAAGCACGGCACGAGGTCGCCGCGCCACGCGGGTCACAAAGCGGTGATTGACCGACCGGCCTCAACCTGATATTAGCTAGGGCACCACATTTAGGACAACGTCACGGACCGCGACTGCGTCGGTCGATGACCCCGAAAAAATGAAACCGATGGAGGCAAGCGATGCCGAAGGTTATCCCGGTACCCGATGAACTCAGTCAGCCCTTCTGGGACGCGGTGAACGAGCAGCGCCTGGTCCTCCAGAACTGTACCGCCTGCGACAAATTGCAGTACCCGCCACGGCCGGCCTGCTACGGGTGCGGCTTGGGCGATGGGTTGGAGTGGAAAGAGGTGGAAGGCAAGGGCCACATTGCCGCCTACATCGTCATCGAGGACGGCCGCCTCAACCGCCGCATGCCCGACCAGCCCTACAATCTGGCCCTGGTGACGCTGGACCAGGACCCCACCGTGAATTTCTACTCCAACCTGCCGGGCGTTCCGCCCTACGAGGTGCCGGTGGGCGCGGCCGTGGAGGTTACCTTCGAGGAGGTGGCCCCCGGCCAGTTGATACACGAGTGGCAGGTGGTGGACTAGCCAGCATTGAGAACTCGCGCTCATCCCTGGAGAAACAACGAGAGGACGGACTATGACCAGCAGCAATGACTTCCAGTGGCGCAGGGACCGGGACGGATTGGGCGTGTGGGAACACCGGGGCAAGGTGGCCGTCGCCGGCTACGGCCATTCGCCGGTGGACCGGCGGTGGGATGGCGTGGACCTGACCACCTCCCTGGGCGCCTACACCATCATGGCCTGCGAAAAGGCCATGGAGCAGGCCGGAGTCACCATTGACCAGGTGGACGGCATCGTGTGCTGCGACAGCCACATTGCCGGCGGCAGCGGCGGAACGGCCTCCCAGTGGGCGCCCCGGCCCTACTTCGACCCACCCTACGACTCCGAGTACGGACTGACGCTGATCAACGCCCAGTGGCTCATCAACACCATGGGCTTCAAGAACGTCAAATTTGCGCCCACCGGCGTGCCGACCATCGGCGAGATGGTGGGCATGGCGTCCCAGGCCGTGGGCGACGGTGTCTGCTCCACCTGCCTGGTCATCTATCCCACCGGCAACATGGAAGGACGCTACCGGCGGGGCGGCGAGAACGCTGATGACTACGCCCGGGGTGCACGCCAGTGGACCGTGCCGTGGGGCAATCACGGCGGCAACGACTTCATCAACATTTTCCCGCACCGCCAGTACCTGATGAAGTATGGCGGCGTACACGAGGACCTTGTTCACTTCGTCAGGAATCAGCACAAAAACGGGATGTTGACCCCCTGGGGATACAACGCCACCCACAACATCCAGCCCATATCGGTGGAAGACTACATCGGCTCCCGGCCGATCTTGAATCCCCTGCGCATCTGGGACTGCGACCGTCCCGTCAACGCCTCTGCGGCCTACCTGTTCACCACCAGCGAACGGGCGCAGGATATGAAATCCCAGCCCGTGTACGTGCTCAACCACTCCCAGCACAACTTCGCGTTCCGGACCACCCAGCCTGACCTGGACGAGGTGGAAATGTGGACCGACCGGCAGGCCGCCCGCATGTACGAGGGCGCCGGCCTGGGTCCGGCCGACGTGGACATCTTCAATCCCTACGACGGTTACTCCATTATGACCCAGTTCTTCCTGGAGGGCTTCCAGTGGCACGGCGTCAAGCGGGGTGAAGCCCTTTCTTTCTACGCCGGCGACATCAGCGTCAAGGGACCACACCCGTTCAGTTCCAGCGGCGGCAATCTGGGCAACGGCCGCACCCGCACCGCCATGTACACCGACAGCATCGAGCAACTGCGGGGGACCGCCGGCGACCGCCAGGTGAACGTGCGGGCCGAGACCGCGCTGTGCGCCTTCACCACCCCCAGCAGCGGCGGCTGGCTGATGCTGGGCAAGCACCCTTCGTGATGATCCCGGGAAAGGCGGGAAGCATCAGGGAAGCCCGCAGGTAAAACGCGTTATCCCGGCGCAGCCCGGAATCCAAAACCCAGGTTCGTGGATCCCGGCTTTGGCTGGGATGAAAACTCGCCGGCAGGAAAGGCGATTCATGCGGGCGCTGTCGGGCGGCGCATCTGACGATTAGCACTTGGGAGTTGGAGACGGTCACCGCGTGGCCGGTCACACCATTGCCGGCCGGCTGAAGCCAAATATGGCTCAGCGTACATTGAGAGACTGGTGCCGAGGGGGCAGACTCGCAAGATGTACCCGGGAGGGTGGTTAAACTACCGGTTTTCCTACTCAAACTCGTGGCGCAGAATGACCCGTTCCCGGCGGTTCTGGCGATTTTGGTCGACAGATGGTCGATAAAAATCCATGGTCAGTATCGATAGGGAAATCATCGTTAGTCTCAAAATCGGATCCGCCTTAGGCATCCGGAATGTCATCCATGTGAGACGCGTTCGGGTGGGAGTCAAGCCGGATTCTTCCTTGGCGGTATCGATGGCATCCGCCGCCCGGGTTCGCCGCCGGGCGTTGGTCGTCCACGTGATCAACGGGCCAAAATGCCCGACGCGGGTCGAGACTTAGGTGATCGGCACGTTTAGATCCGACGCCTGGGAAATGTGAAAGTGCCTGAGGTCATGGTCGCGCATGTTGGCGTGCCCGACCCGGGCCGCCATGGCTTTCACCGCGCGTGAGAAGTTCATGGGGTTGACGAACCTGCCAACCTCGTCGGCGGACACCAGATTGTTGTCCTCGTAGATTTCGCTGAAGCGGGCGATGTGTTCCTGTTGCTGCCGCTTGTGCCGGCGCAGGACCTCGACCGCCACAGCCGGCAATCTTATGGTGCGTCGGCCGCGTTCGGCTTTTGGTGGATCGACCACCAGGCCCGTCGATCGGCGTCCCAGGGAGCGTTCAATGCGGAACTCTCCTATTTCGAGGTCCACGTTGTCCCAGGTCAGGGCCAGGGTTTCTCCCCGGCGAGCGCCGGTACAAACCTGGACGAAGATCAGAGGGAACAGGGGATGGTTCTCCTCTTCGGCGAGCTGCAACATGGCGATTACAGTTTCAGAGGAGGGCGGTACGATCTCCTTTCGCGGGATCGGTGGAGGCTTGACGTCTTTGACCGGGTTGTGCCGGGCGTATCCCATGGCGATGGCGTAGTTCACCGCTCCCGACAGTACGGTCCGGACCAACTGGACTCCTTTGGCTTCCATGCCGCCACGTAGGAGCGCTACCTGAAGCTGCTGAACGTGCCGCGCCGAGAGATCGTCGAGATGCAGGTTGCCCAAACGGGGAGTGAGATGATCATTGACTATGCCGGTGTAGCGATCGATGGTCGACTGTCGCCAGTGCTGCACAGTCCCGTACTCTTCGATCCATCGCGGGAACCAGTCGCGGAACCTGATGCGTTCAGCGGCAGGCATTGGGGCGCCTTCGAAAGCAGTGATGAGACGTCGCAACTCCCGTTCGGCCTCCCGCCTGGTCCCTTTGAAGGTGAAGTACCGCCGGATACGCTTGCCGTTTTGGTCGCGGCCGAGGCTGACGGTCAGTCCCCAGGTCCACGCCCACGGTTTCGTATGCTCCCGGTCATGAGCCTCCGTGATGAAATATGGATTTCGGACATTGGGTTGAATGGGACGCGCGCCGGGCGCACTGCGACCCTAACGACACGGGTCAGCGCGGCTACTCAGCGGTGGAACCGCCGGAGTGACCCCACGGTCCAACGCTAACTGGCGGGTCTCATCGCCCTGGTACGCCCGGTCCATGAGCAGGAAGGTCCCTGGACTTTGCGGACCTAGCCTGGTCAGTAGCTTGCGTCCTTCCAGCGCGTCGTGGGCCTGACCTGGGGAGAGCGCAAAGGTTATGGCAGTTCGAGCATTCGCGGCAACCATATGAATCCTGGTGGTCCAGCCTACTCGGGACTTGCCGATGGACTGGGGCCCCTATTTTGGGCGCCGCGTCACCGTCGGGATGCACCTTGATAATAATGATGTCCAGGGCCACCTCCTCGACCTTGATGCGCACAATCTGTTCCCGCTGCAGGTGTTCAAACACCCGATCGAGCACCCCATTCTTCGACCAGCGGTTCATATGCACGTAAATGGTATGCCAGTTGCCAAATCGGGTGGGGCAGTCCCCGCTGTAAAACGCCACGAACTATGTACCAGTGATCTGCGAAATCGCCACGAACTATAGGCCAGTTCGCCAAGGTCTATGACCACCGGTGGGCGCCAACGAGGCGACCATTGCCGCACTTCGATTTTGAGGTGCAGCGATGGC
>JAJEIA010000112.1 GCA_022823505.1 Dehalococcoidia bacterium | reverse complement strand
AGCTTCTCTATTGCCGTCGTATCGGCGGACCAAAGCGCCACGGCGGGGGCAGTTGACAATCCACTAGCCGACTACCTCCCGGTTTCGTCACAAATTCCGTTCCTCTCCTCGGATTTTCAGGACGATGAAGGTTCCCTGGTGGGCCGCAAGGAGGTGCCGATTGCCATCGTTGACGACAATGTCCACGAAGGCGACGAGCTATTCTACCTACATCTCGGAGCGACCCCCGGTCTGTCCCGAGAGGTAAGGATACAGGATGCCAGCGGAAACCGGTGCAGCACCACGTGTGCCGACCCCTACCCGGTAACCATCACCGACGACGACCCGCCTCCGGCCATAACCATTAATGCGCCCGAAGACTACCTGGTGGGATGGGGCAACCTGCGCTTCAGGCTCACCCGCGCGGGTGATCTCTCCGAAAGCCTGGACGTAACGGTCAATCTTCAACAGACCCGGCCCTGGCTGTCCACCACGTCGCACATCGTGACCTTTGATGCCGACGATCCTACTGAGTCTCTGATACTCACGCCGGGCGACTTTTCCAACATGGTGACGGAGAGCGGCGAACTCACCGCCACCGTGTCCATGGTGGACGGCTACGACACCAGCGGCGCGACCGCCACGGTGCGGGTTTATCCCTATGACGGCTCAGTGACGGTGCGGGTGTCCCTGGACAGCCCTTCATACGCCTTCCCCGAAGACGCCGGAGAGGTCAAAATCCAGGTGGTCGCCCGCCCCGAGGCCATCCTGCCCTTCGTTCCCGAGTTCTTTGTCGGCATTTCATCGGAAGCCGGGACTGCCAGCAGCCCCGGCGACTATGAAGACTTTTCGAAAAATGTGGAGATAACCAACGCCGATTTCGTGCTGGAAAACGGCCAACAGGTCGGCCGCGTGGACGTGCCCGTCACAATCCTGGATGATTCGAAGTACGAGGGCGATGAAACATTCTCCTTCGCGCTGGAATGGAGTCCCGGCGTTTTACGCAATGTTATCCTCGTGGACCCCGAGGGCAACGACTGCGACCTCTCCTGCGAGCTTCCCTTCCCGGCGACCATCACCGACAACGACCCGGCGCCCAACATCACTGCCCCTGAGGATTACCTGGTGGGATGGGACAACCTGCGCTTCACCCTCACTCGCACGGGGGATATCACTGAGAGCCTCGACGTGACGGTCGACTTCGACCAGACCCAGCCCTGGCTGTCCACCACCTCGTACACGGTGACCTTCGAGGCGGAAGACGATACGGCGACCCTGACACTTGCGCCGGGCGATTTCTCCGCCACGGTTACCGAAAGCGGCGAACTCACCGCCACCGTCGACGGCCACGACACCGGCGGCTCCACGACCACCGTGCGGGTGCACCCCTACGACGGTTCCCCGGTGCGTGTGTCCCTGGACAGCGCCGCCTACACCTTCCCCGAAGACGCCGGGACGGTGAATCTCAAGCTGGTCGCGAGTCCCGACACCAACCTGCCCTTCGTGCCCACCTTCGCCGTCGGCGTTTCAACAGCCGCCGGAACCGCTGCCAGTCCCGACGACTATGAGGACCTGTCAACCATAGTGTCGATAACCAACGCCGACTTCGTGATGGAAAGCGGCCTTCAGATCGCCCGCGTGGACGTGCCCGTCACCATCGTGGATGATGCGGTGTACGAGGAGGAGGACGAGCAGTTTAACATCCGTCTCTTCCGGCCGGGGGACCTCAACAATAACGTCCTGCTGCTCGACGCATCGAACAACCCATGCGACGATGTGTGTGCCAACCTCTACGTGGTGACTATCACCGACGACGACCCGGTACCCAACGACCTGCTGGTGGGCCTGCAGCATACGCGCACCGACGCCCTCACCAGGGAAGACGCCGGCAGGGACGAGTACACCATCGACGTTGCCGGAGGCACACAGTACATCATAGAGGTCAAGCACCCTCTCAAATACGTCCCGCCTGGGGTGGAAACCGCCGAAACGCAACCCAGTCAGGTCCCCGGTTACCTGGTGGACCCCAGCATCCTCGAAATCACCGGCCATCTGCACGCGCAGGTGACCGGCGAGCACGACAATGGGGGATTCGTACCCAACTACGCCCGGGCATTCTTCAAACCCACCGTAAGTGGGACCTACCGCGTCGCCGTGGGCGCCGGAGCGCAGGACCGCAGCGCACTGGGCGGTTACACCATCTCCATACGCGTCGACGACCATGCCGACGATTTCAAGACCGACCCCGACGTCGTGCTGCGGCCCGGCGAGTCCATCACCGCCGGCATCGACTCCGACGTGGCCCCGGAGCATCTGGACCTGAACGAGGCGTACTGGGGCGCCCGTGGTATCGAGACGCTGGACGACCGCGACGTGATCCGCTTCGAAATCCCGGACGAGGGAATCTACCAACTTGCAGTCACCGGCCAGCCCACGGGAGTCGGCATCCGCTACATCTGGGACCACCTGGGCAACCTGTATGCCGATGCCCTGGATGATGATGACCAACCGGCTGAGTCGACGCGGTACTCATACGATCCGGGCGTTTACTACGTCGAGATCGGCTCCCCCTACGAAAGTGAGGCAAACACCGGGGAATACACCCTGATCCTGAACCTGGTATCCCTGATGCGATAGGAACTACCGCAAACTAACGTACCGGGCCTGGGCATTCAATTCCACCGTGTCCTTCCCCGGATACAATCCCGTCGCGACCTTCCATGTCCCCTGGCGCAAGACCGGCGAGTCTGCAGTTAATTGAGCGCCAGTATCGCCCCGGTTTCCGCACTCCCATTGAGTTCAAACCTCCTTTTGTCCACGACTCATAGCCGACGGTAGCGCCGGAGCCGTCGTAGTGGCCATTGGGCCGGTACACCATCGGCCGCTCCATACAGCGCTCCCTTACCTATGTTTCACTCTTCTTGACGAAACCAAGCGGGAAGATCGAGCTGCCACTTAATCCGAATCCACCGAAGGGATGCGCCGCAGCGGCGCCAGGCCGTCAGCGCGCAATGCGGAACACACCCGGCTGGCGAGGGCCTCGGCGGTCAGCCGAAACAGCGCAGCCATGCAGTCAGCGGCCTCGGGCCGGATCCGCCGCAGTTCCCGGGCAACGGTCGAGGTAACCGCCGCTGATGCTGCCGGGCTTGGGGCCGGAACCCGGTCAGGGCTAATTCGAGATGGCTATGAAGCAGTCCTCCCGGTCCGCTCCAGCCAGCCTTCGACGTCCACGCCGGTGTCACGGCACGCATGCAATACGATCTGTGCAGCCGCCCGCGCATCCTCGGCGGCGTCGTGATGGCGAAATTCGATGCCCAGTTCGCCGGCGATGAGGGCCAGGCTCCACCTGTGCCGGTATCGTCCAGGCCAGGCCCGGCGGGCCACCAAGGCGCTGTCCAGCCAGCGCGCCCGTATCGGCTTCAGGCCGTAGCGCTCCATCGCTCCGTCCATGGCGCGACGGTCGAAGCCGGTGTGGCTCACCAGCACGGTACCTTCCAGCAGTTTCCGCAACTCGGCCTCCAGCATCGGCAGGGTGGCGCAGCCGGCGACCCTGGCGCGGTTGATGCCATGAAGCTTCGCGTTGAAATCGTTGAACGGCGCTTCGGGGTTGACCAGAAGCGACAGTTGCCCCTTGATCAAGCCGTCCCGGATGCTGACAATTCCGATCTGGCATACGCTGGAGGGATCGGAGTTCGCCGTCTCCACGTCGATGGCATTGAAAGTGAGGTTGCTCACACATCCCCCGACTGTCGCTGGAATTACCGTAGTGCCTCGCAGACCAGTGTTCCCCAGGGCCTGGTGCAGGCGCAAGTGAGCACACATTCTTGCAAGGAGCCTATATGACCATAACCGACAACCCTCCGCCATACATCAGCCGGTTCTGGGCGAAATCGGAACCCCGGGACGGGTACCCCAAGCGCATCCACCTGCTGGAGCACCACCTCGCCGACGTCGGCGCCTGCTTCGAGGCTCTGCTGGAGCAGCCCGCCATTCGACAGCGGCTGGCCCGCTCCGGCGGCCTGGACTCGCTGGACGATGTAGCAGCGGCGCGATTGACCGTCATCGCCGCCCTGCATGACATAGGCAAGGTCAACGTGGGGTTCCAGGCCCGCATCTGGCGGAACTCGGACCTGCCCACCGGTCGGCGCAGGCCTGGCCGTGCCGGACACACCCTGGACCTCACGCCGGTACTGGACCCGGACAAGGACCGGGAGACCGCAGACTGGTTCTTCGACAATCTGGGCTGGTGGTGGGACGCCATTGAGTCCTGGGACGACCTGGACGGGCAGACCGTATGCGGCCTGTTCGTCGCGGCCCTCTCCCACCACGGCCAACCGCTGGAATTGGAGAGCCGGTACGGCGCAAACGCAGGCATATGGCAGGACTGGGGGGACCTCCGCCCCCGCGCATACGTGGAACGTATCGGACATCTGGCCCGGCAATGGTTCCCGGCGGCGTGGGATTCCGGCGGGCAGCGGTTGCCGTCGAAACCTGAGTTCCAGCACCACTTCCTCGGCCTCTGCACCCTGGCCGACTGGATCGGCTCCAACGAAGATTGGTTCCCATTCGTCGACGAACCTCGCGAGGACTACGTGGAACAGGCGCGGCGGCAGGCCCGCAGGGCGGTCCGGGCCGCTGGCCTCGACGTAACGGAGCAACGGGCCCTGTTCGACGGAACACCCGGTTTCCCCAGCCTGTTTCCACAGGTAGCCGGACCGCCCAACGCCATCCAACAGGCTGCGGCAGAGACGTCCCTTGAGGAGCCTTTGGTCATCATCGAGTCGGAGACCGGTTCCGGGAAGACCGAGGCGGCCCTGTGGCGTTTCGCCCGGATGTACGAGGGCGGGCTGGTGGACGGCCTGTACTTCGCGCTGCCGACACGGGCCGCGGCCAAACAGCTGCATGGGCGGGTCACACGATTCGTCGAACAGCTTCTTCCCGGCGACGCACGCCCTGAGCCGGTGCTGGCGGTTCCGGGCTACCTGAGGGCGGGAGAGGCGGAGGGGCGCCGACTGCAGGACTACGTGGTCTGGTGGGACGACCAACGGCACGATGGCCGCCGGTGGGCTGCCGAGAGCGCCAAGCGATACCTCGCGGCCCAGATAGCCGTCGGCACCGTGGACCAGGCCATGATGGCCGCCCTCAAGGTGCGGCACTCCCACATGCGGGCCGCCTGCCTCGCCCGCAACCTGCTGATCGTGGACGAGGTCCACGCCTCCGACCCGTACATGCGGCGCGTGCTGAAGGCCCTGCTGGACCTCCACCTGGGCGCGGGCGGCCACGCCCTGCTTATGTCGGCGACTCTCGGCTCGGTGGCGCGCCGGGAGTGGCTGTCCGCCGGTCGCGTGCGGCCGGGTGACGCCCCCGGGCCGGACGAGGCCGTTTCCGCACCCTACCCCGCCGTCAGCGTCATGGCCGCGGCAGGTGGTGAGAGCATCGCCGCCGCCGGCGAAAACCGGCAGGAGAAGACCGTCGCCATGGTCTCCGAGCCTCTAATCCACGACTTCGATAGGGTGGCGAAGTTGGCCCTTGAGGGCGCCCGCAACGGGGCGAAGGTGCTGGTCGTGCGCAACACCGTCAGCAACGCCGTCGCCACTCAGGAGGCCCTGGAGCGAGACGCTGCGGATGACGATGCGCTGCCTTTCTCAGTCAATGGCGTCGGCACGCTGCACCATGGCCGGTTCGCGGCTGATGACCGCCGACTGCTGGACGACGCCGTGGAATTTACGCTGGGCCGCAATCGGGAGTCCGGTGGCCTGGTTGTCGTCGGTACCCAGACCCTGGAGCAGTCGCTGGATATCGACGCCGACCTGCTGATCACCGACCTATGCCCCGTGGACGTGCTGCTGCAACGCATCGGGCGGCTGCACCGCCACCGGCGCGGCGACCGCCCCGCGGAGTACGGCTACCCCCGCTGCGTCGTGCTGACGCCGGACGGCGAGGACCTCTCGCCGCTGCTGCGGCGCAGTGGCCTGAACGCTACCGGGCTTGGACCTCACGGCTACGTCTACGAGGACCTGCGCGTCCTGGAGGCCACCCGGCGACTCATCCACGACTACCCGGAATGGCGCATACCCGAAATGAACCGCCTCCTGGTGGAGAGTGCCACGCATCCGGAAAGGCTGGAAGCTATCGTCGCGGAGCTGGGAAAGGACTGGAAGGAGCACGAGTTGGATATCGAAGGAAAGGCCATCGCGGAGGTCCAGGGCGCCAACGGCAACGTAGTCCGGCGCGGCAAGTCCTTCTTCGGGGACAACCGGGATGTGCTGTTCCCGTCCGGCGCGGAGGAGCGCATCCGCACCCGCCTGGGCGACGAGGGCATCGAGGTGGCGTTCGACCCGCCGCCCGCCAGCCCCTTCGACCCCGACAGGCGCATCGAGGCCATGACCATCGCCAACCACCTGCTGCGCGGCGCCACCGTCGAGGGATCCGTGTCACCCGCCGACGCGGATGGCGGCTTCACCTTCGCAGTGGGCGACCGCCGTTTCCGCTACGACCGCCACGGCCTGCGCCGCGAGGCAGGACGATTGCAAAGTCCGTGAGAATCCGTTGGTGGTGAGCCTGTCGAACCATCCAGCGAATTCTCCAAAGCCGTCCTTCGACAAGCTCAGGACTAACGGCGCGGGTCCCCCCGGACTTTGCAATCTCCTGCGCCGCGAGGGGTGAACTGTTGACAGTAGGTTTCGCTGACATTACGTTGATTTGAATGACGGTCAACCCGATGCGTCTTCCCCGAGGAGAGTTCCATGGCCCAGATTACAGCCAGAGTGACGGATGAAATGCTGCAGGCCCTTGATGCTGCGGCAACTCAGCTCAAGCGCAGCCGCGCCGATGTAGTACGTCAGGCGCTTGAGCAGTACATCGAGGACTTTGATGATCTCACGATAGCATTGGAGCGGGTTCAGGACCCCACCGATCCGGTGCTGGATTGGGACAAGGTCAAGCGTGCGCTACTCGATCCGGATTAAGCGCAGCGCACAGAGGGAACTGGCGGCGATTCCTCAGCCAGCCAGGAGTCGCCTGACCGACGCCATAGACGGTCTTGGTCAGAATCCTCTAGCCGGCAGCCCCCTCAAGGGAGGGATGCAGGGCCTGCGCCGTCTTCGCGTCGGCGACTATCGCATCGTCTACGAACTGCTGGACGACGAACTCGTAATACTCGTGGTGCGCGTCGCCCACCGGCGCGAAGCATACCGCTGATTCCGGCAAGCCCCGGGCAGGCGCACCGCCTATCCCCGCGTGTGCGGGGGAACCAGGTACAGCGTAATGGCATTACGCATCGCACCGTATGTCGGTCTACCCCCGCGTGTGCGGGGCACCCAATAAATGTATAATAACACATAAGGCGCTATGCGCAATTGATTTCTTTCTGTTTTTATTACTAAGGTTGACAGAGGCTCTTCGTCCTCATATTCTGAGAGAGTGCCTCCATCGGAGTTGCAGCCCCGATGGAGGCGATGAATCCCCCCGGTGGGCCAACGATCCCAACCCTAGAGGTCTTCAATTTTGAGCTTATCAACCTGGGCGCATGATGGCAAGGCACCACTTTGTGACTCACATCGCTGCCGCAATCCAGCGCGGGGTAGATGCGATCGTTGCGGCGATTTGCTCTGCGGTTTCTGTGGACACCCTACGACTCCGCCGGGGGCAATTATTTGTCAATTGTGCCGACTTTGACTGAGTCGCTGGGCCAAATTTGATGACAGTTGCTCGTTGCCCCGTCGAAATTGCAGCGGTTACATTCTCAAACGTTCACCACAGCAGCCGCTGAGTGAAGATAAGGATAGTTTGTATGCACAACCTGATGACAGACCCGCTCATACGCTACCGGCACTCGGACGGGACGCTATGCGAGGCGTCGCTGCCGGAGGTCTACGCCGCGCTGATGGCCGACGATGTGGAGGCGTTTCCGGCACTCCGCCCGCACCAGCGGCACGCCTGGCATGCCTTCCTCGTCCAGCTGGGCGCCATGGCGATGCACAGGGACGAACTGGCTGACCCCCCGGTCAGCGCCGACGAATGGCGCCGCATCATCCGTGCCCTGACGACCGACTGGCCTGACGACGAGCCGTGGCGGCTGGTGGTGGACGATATCACCAGCCCAGCCTTCATGCAGCCACCGGCCAGCTCCGCCGAACGCCGGCAGGACTTCAAGAACATCGTCTCGACACCCGACGCTCTGGACATGCTGGTCACGTCAAAAAATCATGACCTCAAGGCCGAGGTTGCCGGACAGGCCAGCATGGACGACTGGGTTTTCGCGCTGGTCACATTGCAAACTACCGAGGGGTTTGGCGGCGCCGGGAACTACGGGATATCGAGGATGAATAGCGGATTCGGCAATCGTTCCGCCTTCGCGCTGGCGCCGTCGACTTTGACCCCCGGCGGCCATGTCCGGCGGGACATACGGGCGCTCCTCGAGTTCCTGCCGGGCATTTTGTCTGAACACCCTGGGACGGACTCGGGTCACACCCTGCTGTGGACACTGCCCTGGGACGGCGGTGCAGCGGAGGCGTTGCTGCTCAGTCGTCTCCACCCCCTGTACCTGGAGGTCTGCCGCCGGATACGGTTGCAGGCCGCTGAGCACGGGCGGGTCCATGCTGTCAGGACCAGCACCAAGGCAGCGCGCGTGGAGGCAAAGACACTCAACGGTCTGACGGGAGATCCCTGGGCTATGGTGGACCGCAGAGACAAGAAGGGCGAAAAGGTGCTGACGCTTTCCGCCGGAGGATTCCATTACAAGCGAGTCGCTGACTACCTGACGTCGGGCAAATTTGGCAGTCCGGCACTGCTGAGACCAACGCCAGAAGAGCAGCGCTCTCCCGATCCCATGGAATTGGTGGCCAGGGCCATGGTGCGAGGGAACGGAAAAACCGAAGGGTACCACGAACGAGTCATCGCTATCGGCCACAAGGGACCCAGAGCAAAGTCGGCCATGCTAGGCGGTGCATCATCGCAGGAGTTGGGCGAAATCGCCAAGACCCACATCCAGGAAATTGGAAAAATCCAGGATGTTCTGAGACATTCCGTTGCGACATTCGCCGCTCGTGGTGACAGTAACCGTCAGACGCACAGGAATGGAAAGCCCTCACCAAATGACTTGGCACAGCTTTGGGTGAACCGTCTGGACGAAATTGTGGATGTGAGTTTCTTCGATAACTTACAAATCGAGTTCGAAGAGACTGACGACATCGAACGCAAGCGCATTCACGAACAGTGGCTGCAGAACGGCGACCGGACCGGCGTGATCGACCACGCCCGCTCCCTACTGCAAGACGCCACGGACTCGTTGACCGTCCCTGCTATCCATTACTACAAGGCCCGCGAGGCCGCCGAGGGGCTGTTCGAGGGCCGAATCCGCGCCGGAAACGGCGGCTTCCCAGACCTGTTCCCAGACCGCGATGAGGAGGACCGAGCATGACCACAACCCAACACACCACGACTGCGGAAGAACGCGGTCAGGGAGGCCGGACTTCGTGGGGCGACGCCGCCTTCAGCCTTGCGGGGCAGATTGCCGCACTCTCGGAGCACCGGCGCGGCGACCTGGCCGAACTGCGCCGCATGGACCCCGACGAACCCGACGCCGCAGCCTTCTGGCGACTGATGGCGGCGCATGATCTGCTGGACCGGGGGTCTGAGGCGGAGGCCCAGTGGGGTCTCATCATCCACGGCATCGCCCTCATGACTCCGGCCAGCGGAGGCAACGGCAATTTCCGCACTGCCCACGACGGCAGTCTGCCGGTGGGCCGGGCGCTGTACCTGGGCTCCGAGACGCAGCGAGGGTCGGCCTTCTACAGCGAGAGCCGCCTGAACCGCCTGCTGACCGCGCGCGGTACGGTACTGCGTACCCTGCTCAACCGGATGTTCCGCATGCTGGCTGCCAATGGCGTCACCTTCGACTGGCGGGAGATGGCCCAGTACGTTTTGAGCGAGGGTCTGGACGACGACACCTACTTCGAACAGAACCGACGCCGCATTGCCCGCGAGTACTACCGGGCGGAACGCCGCTCCAGCCAGTCCGGTCCAGATAACGAATAGCGAAAGATACCCACAAGGAGACCAGCAATGACCACCCCGCGATTCTTGCAAATACACAGCCTGCACTCCTACCCGGCGGCCCTGCTCAACCGGGACGACTCCGGCCTCGCCAAGCGCATGACCTTCGGAGGCGCAACTCGCACTCGCATCTCCTCCCAGTGCCTCAAGCGCCACTGGCGCACGGCGGAGGACGAGTTCGCCATCCACGGCATCGCCGGCAGCACCGCCGCCGTCCGCTCGCGCAACATCGTCGAGCGCAAGGTGATCGCGCCCCTCAAAGGCGCCGACGGCATCACCGACGAGGTGCTCACGGCGGTGGAAGCCGCCTTCAACATCGGCGTATACGGCAGCAGCGGCAACACCGAGCGGGGCCGCCAGCCCCTGCTGCTGGGCGAGCCCGAGGTGGAGCACCTGCGACAGCGGGCCGCCGCCGTCTGCGCCGAGCACCCCGCCGACGCCAAGGCCGCCGGAGACGCCGCCACCGCCCTGTTCAACGCCCGGCGCGGGGAGGGCAACAACTTCCGCGCCATGCTGGACGGCTGCCGCCTCCCCGCCGGGTTGGAGGGCGCGCTGTTCGGGCGAATGGTGACGTCCGACCCCGGAGCGAACATCGAGGCCGCCATCCACGTGGCCCACGCCTTCACCGTCCACCGCGAGGAGAGCGAGAGCGATTACTTCTCCGTCGTGGACGACCTGCAGCGCGACGACGAGGACGCCGGCGCCGCCCACATCGGCGACACCGAATTGACGGCCGGACTTTTCTACGGCTACGTGGTGGTGGACGTGCCGGGCCTGGTATCCAACCTGGAGGGCTGCAACTCCGCCGACTGGCTGGATGCGGACCGGGAACTGGCCGCCAAGGTCGTCGAGCACCTGGCACATCTCATCGCCACCGTGTCCCCCGGGGCCAAGCTGGGGTCCACCGCGCCCTACGGACGGGCCAGGTTCATGCTCATCGAGGCCGGTTCGTCCCAGCCCTACAGCCTGGCTGACGCCTTCCGCAGGCCCTCAGCAGCCCAGGTCGATGCCGCCCTGAAAGCCCTGACCGATGAGATGGAAGGGCAGGACGCCTGCTATGGCGTGAAGGGAATACGACGCTTCATGTCCATGAACGGCGGCGGCATCCCCGGCGCGGAACGGCTGGACCTGGACGGGCTGGCGTTGTGGGCTTCCGACGCCATCCGCAATGGCACGGTGTGACCATGGCGAAGCACCTGATACTCCACCTGGAAGCGCCGCTGATGGCATTCGGCGGGGAAACAATTGATGCCTATGGCGTGATCCGCCCCTTTCCGGCGCTGTCCATGCTCACCGGCCTGCTGGCCAACGCCCTGGGCTGGCGGCGCGTCGAACGTCAGCGCCACCAGGACCTGCAGGACCGCATCGTCTTCGCCGCCCGCATAGACCGCGAACCCCACGGCGGCCTGCGTATGACGGACTTCCAGACCGCCCAGCTCGGGGCCAGCGACAAAGGCTGGACCACCAGGGGCATGCCGGACGAAAGGGCGGGCGGGGCCAACACCTACAACGCGCCGCACCTGCGCTGGCGCGACTATCACGCCGATATGCGAGTGACCGTCGCCCTGCGCCTCGACCCCGCCGACGGCGACCCCACGCTGGACGACCTCGCCGACGCATTGCAGGAACCGGCACGGCCCCTGTTCATCGGACGCAAGCCCTGCCTGCCGTCGCGCCCCGTCTTCGGCGATTTCAGCGAGGGCGAAACGTCCCTGGACGCCCTGCTCTCCGTGCCGCTGCCGCCCCCACAGAGCGTAACATCCCGCCGGAACCCCGACGGCCCGGTCCGCCTGCTCTGGCCCGCAGGCGAGGACGCCCCCGAAATGGCGAACGTGAGGTTCACCCGCCGCTCGATGCTGACCGACGAACGCAACTGGGTGTCGGGACTCCACGGCGGCGGGCGTCCGGTGTGCGAGGGCACGGCGCCCCGCGAGAGATTCGCCGCCACCCGTCCACAGGGTGAGGTACAGCCATGACCACCACCGCCAATGCGCCGGAGACCACCGGCGTCCTCCAACTGGTACGCGCCGAAATCAGCGTGCGCGACTTCCATCGCTGGATGGGGACCCGTCGGCTGCAGGACCCGGACCACGCCATGCACTGCCTGCTGACCGAGTGCTTCGGCGAGCTGGCCCCCAGGCCCTTCCGCCTGATGGCCACCCGCGGGGCCGCCGCCGCCTGCCTCTACGGGTACGGCGCCGCCGATGCCGGGGACCTGCGCGACGCAGCCGCAACCTTCGCGGAGCCGTTGCAGTCACGCATCATCCCGGCGGACGGGATACAAAGCAAGCCCATGCCCTCGGAGTTTCCGGCAGGCAAGCGGCTGGGCTTCGACCTCCGCATCCGGCCCGTCATCCGCAAGGCCCGTGGCTCCGGACGGGAGGAGGCGGAGGTGGATGCCTTCCAGGCAATAGCCGAGACGTTCCCGCCCAAACGGATGGCCCTCACCCGCGAGCAGGTCTACGCCCATTGGCTCGCGGACCGGCTCGGCAAGAGGGGCGCGGCCCTGGACCAGGACACCGTGAGGCTGGCAGCCTTCCAGCGCAGCCGGGCCCACCGCAAGCTGCACCGTCGCCACATCGAGGGACCGGACGCCGTGATGCAGGGCGTCCTGACCGTCGCCGACCCTGCCGCCTTTGCCGACGCCCTGCGCCTGGGCATCGGGCGCCACCGGGCCTACGGCTACGGCATGCTGCTGCTGCGTCCCACTCGCCGCTAACGGCGTCCCAAGCACCTTACCAACCGAATTCACATACCCCGCAAACGCGGGGAAAGGAGCAAACCAATGCTGAGAGGCCGCCTGGGGCTGGAGACAGCCCGAATTCCCCACGCCGACCGGCACGGCCTGCTGTGGCTCTCACGAGGAGCGCTGACCGTTCGGGACGGCACGCTGCGATTCGAGCGTCAGGCCGGCCCGGACGCGGACAGTTCCATGGAGGAGGGCGAGTACGGCATACCCTTCCAGACCCTCTCGATGATCCTGTTGGGGCCCGGCTCCACCGTCAGCCACGACGCCCTTCGGCTCATGGCCCGCCACGGCACGGCCCTGGTGGCCGTGGGAGAAGACGGCGTGCGCTGCTACACGGCGCCCCCGCTTATGCCCGACACGTCGGAGATCGCCCGCAAGCAGATGCGGGCCTGGGCCGACGCCGATGGCAGCCGGATCACCATAGCTCGCAAGATGTACGCCCTGCGCCTCGGCGAGGTGCTGCCTCACCAGGGCATCGAAGCCCTGCGGGGAATCGAGGGCGCCCGGATGCGCCGCACCTATCAGACCCTGGCCCAGCGCTACGGCATCCAGTGGCAACGCCGCCGCTACGACCGCAACGACCCGATGTGGGCCGACATTCCCAACCAGGCCATCAATCACGCCTCGGTGGCCGTCACCTCTGCGGCGGTCATTGCTGTTACCGCAGTCGGGGCCATACCGCAACTGGGCTTCATTCACGAGCACAGCGGCGAGGCCTTCGCCCTGGACGTGGCCGACCTGTTCCGCGACACAATCCTCCTGCCGGCAGCGTTCAAATCGGCCCGCGCGGTGATGGACAACCCCACACTGGATGTGGAGCGACACACCCGGCGCACCACCGGAGAGATGCTGCGCACCGAGCGGGTGATCTCCAAGATGATCGACCGCATCAAGGCCATCTTCGACGACGTCGCCGTTCCGGATGAGGAGGAGACACCGCCCCTCACCCCGTGGGACGGCCAGGACGAGGAGGAGGAATAACGCATGACCGTGGTTGTTACCGTGAACGTGGAGGGCAGGTACCGGGGATTCCTGGCGTCGGCGATGCTGGAGATAGCGCCCGGGGTGTACACCTCGCCGCAGATGACGGCAGGAATCAGGGAGCGGGTCTGGGACGTGATCTCCCGCTGGTACTACGAGCTGGGAACGGGGTCGATAGTGATGACCTGGCGGGACCCGGCGGCGGTGGGCGAGCAGCGGATTCGCACCCTGGGAGAGGCCCCCAAGGAGATAGTGGACGCCGACGGGGTGTACCTGGTGAAGCACCACTGATCAACCAGGACGATTGCAAAGTCTCCAAGCCGACCCTAAAATCCCCTCTCCCTTGAGGGAGAGGGTCAGAGCCTGCCCCCGCGAAGGCGGGGGGTGAGGGTGAAATCCT
>JAJEIA010000104.1 GCA_022823505.1 Dehalococcoidia bacterium | reverse complement strand
ACGCTGCGAGAGGAAATGACCTTTGCCTCCCCCAGCACCGGGGACCCGGTGGGCCTGTCCTTCCAGATCCCGCGCACCGAAGAGGATCTGATACGCAAGCGGGAGATGATGTCGCACTGGGCCTGGGCCAGTTGCGGCATGATGGGCCGCTCGCCGGACTTCATGAACTCCATCTTCACCGCCTGGGCCGGCTCGGCGGACTACTTCGCCCAGGACCGGCCGGAGTTCAAGCAGAACGTCATCAACTACCACGAGTTCCTGCGGGAGAACGACGTCACGCTGACCCACGCGTTGGTCAACCTGCAGCGCAGCCGCACGCCGGCCGCCGCGGACAACCTGACCGAAGAGGTGGCGCTGACCGCCGTCAAGCAAACCGATGCCGGCCTGGTGGTCAGGGGCAGCCGCGTGCTGGCGACCCTGGGCCCGATTTCCGACGAGATCGCCATATACCCCGTCGCCAGCCACCGACTGGCCGACGACGACTGGAAGCACTCCTTCTCCTTCTCCATCCCCTGCGACACGCCCGGCGTCAAGTTCCTGTGTCGCCAGAGCCTGGACCAGGGCCGGTCGCATTTCGACCATCCGCTGGGGTCGCGCTTCGAGGAGATGGACACCGTCGTATTCTTCGACGACGTGCTGGTGCCGTGGGAGCGGGTGTTCCTGCTGGGCGACGTGGAGCTGTGCAACAACTATGGCACGGGCACCATGTCCAACTCTCACACCGGCTACCAGGTGTTGAACCGCTGTGTGGTCAAGTCCGAGTTCGTGCTGGGCCTGGCGGACCTGATCGTGGAGACGCTGGGTTCCGGCTCCATCCCCCACGTGCAGGAGCAGGTGGCTGAGATCATCACCTACCGGGACATGCTGCGGGCGTGCCTGCGCGCTGCCGAGGCCGACGCCAAACCCAACCAGTGGGGAATGATGTGTCCGGCCATGGGTCCAATCCAGGCCGGCCGCGCGCTGTTCGGCAGGACGCTGTACCCCCGCATGACCGAAATCATCCAGTTGCTGGGCACCAGCAGCCTGATGGCGCTGCCGGCCGAGGCGGACTTCAGCGCCGGCATCGCGCCGGAGGTCAACCACTACCTGGCCACCGACTCCACCAGCGCCTGGGACCGCTCCAAGCTGTTCCACCTGGCCTGGGACGCGTCGTGCAGTTCGTTCAGCGGGCGGCAGGTGCTCTACGAGCGGATGTTCGGCGGCAACCCGGTGCGCAACGCCATGATGCTGTTCAACAACTACGACAAGGAACCCTTCCGACAGAAGGTGCAGGCGTTCCTGGATCAAGAGTAACGGCCAATCGTCACAAGTTGCATTGGAGGGAATGAAGATGTCGTACACACCGAAGCATCTGGGGCACCTGGTAATGCGGGTGCGGGACATGGAACGCTCGCTGGACTTCTACACCCGCGTGATGGGACTGACCATCATGGAGCGGTCGCCCAGCGGAACCGTCTTCATGTCGGCCAACACCGAGAAGTCCCACGAGCTGGCCATACGTGCCATCGGCATGGACGCGGGCGGGCCCGACCACAGCATCGTGGGTCAGGCGCACATGGCGTGGCAGATGGAGACCTTCGAGGACCTGCAGGAGTTGTATGACCGGCTCCTGGAGAACAATGTGCGTATCAACCGCATCAGCGATCACGGCGTGTCCCTGGGCGTCTATCTGCTGGACCCGGACGACAACGAGATCGAGGTCTACTACGAGATGCCCGCCTCCCAATGGGAGCGCCATCCCGAGAAGGGCCTGTTCGGCGGAACCTTCCCGCAGAAGCTGCGCGAACCGGCGGTCGCTGCCGACGACTGATCGACTGCCCTGCGCGGGCTAATGATGCGAGGCTGGGCGCTGGTATGGCGTCCAGCCTTTTTTGGTTAGCCGTCAGCTCGGACGCTCAGATTGCTGACAGGTTTTCGGCGTCGTCGATATAGGAGATGGTTTCGCGAATGCGGCGCTCGGTCTGGCTGTTGCAGTAGCCGGAATAGAAGCACATGCCGTGCAGGTGGTATATGCGACTGTAGTAGCGGCCCTGGAGTACCTGAGCCTGAGGGGTGATGCGGCACAGTTCGTCGAGGTGATCGGTCGTGGCCGCCGTGGTGGGCGGCTCCTCGCCGGTGTGGGCGAGAATGAGGGCATCGGTGGCGCGCTTGGTGGCGCACCAGGCCTTCTCGGCCGCGTCCCGAAGATCGCCCGCTTCAAGGCGTTCGATGGCTTGCGACTGGATCTGTCGGGCGTCCGTGAAAAGCTCCGCAACGCGGTCTCGTGTCGAGGTGGTGGTCACGTTTGGCTCCTTTATGTACCGGACCATGTTATCAGTCAGACGCCGTTGAGTTAATCGGCAGTGGTCTCGAAATGCGTTGACGGTGAGGTTCGGATAGATCAGCGGGCGACAGGGTCAGCCGCCGTCTGCGTCGACCACCCAGATGCGGATGACGTCGGTGTTGCCTGGCTGCCGCCCCAAGCCTCTAGTCATCCCAAACGTTTTGCATAATTGATGCGACGCTGTTATGGTTGGCAACCCAACGGAAAAGTCTCCCAATTGGGGACGCAACTTGACCCGATACCGACAACGATCACGGTATCTGAGGAGCGAAACATGCCCAAGTATCTGTGCCAAGCAAACTACACCGCCACCGGTATGCAGGGCCTCCTGCGGGAAGGCGGCACCTCTCGCCGCCAGGTTTTCGAGGCGATGGCCCAGGAGCAGGGCGGGGAGCTGGAGGCCTTCTACTATGCCTTCGGAGGCGCAGACCTCTACATGATTTTCGACCTGCCCGACTCGGCGACGGCGGCGGCGATTTCCCTGGCCATCACGGCGGGCGGCGCCCTCAGCATCAACACCGTGCAGCTGATCACTCCCGAGGAAATCGACGAAGCCGTCCGGAAAACGGTAAGCTACCGTCTCCCGGGGGCCTGACCACCGTCCTCAAACGCGGCGGCTCCCGGGGGTCGTCGGCAGCAGGAAGTGGGTTCCCCCTGACCAGCGCCAGACGGGAGACCGCCCAAACGACTAGCCGCCGTCCACCTCGACGACGCAGTCGCAGATGACGGCGGTGTTGCCGGGCAGGGCGCCCATGCCTGGCGCGGAGCGGGCATGGCGTCCGCGGTCGCCGTAGAGGGCGACGAAGAGGTCGGATGCGCCGTCGACCACCCGGGCCTGCTCCGTGAAATCCGGAGCGCTGTTGACCATGCCCACCACCTTGAGGATCCGGGTGACCCGATCCAGGTCGCCCAGTTCGGCCTTCATGCGGGCCAGCAGGTTCAGGGCGGCCCACCGCGCCGCCTCATACCCCTGGTCGGTGGTCAGGTCGGCGCCGAGTTTGCCGGCGATGCCCTCGCCGGTGGCCATGCGGGAGCCGACGCCGGCCAGCCACATGACGTTGCCGCTGCGGGCCAAGGGCAGGTAGTTGCCCACGGGATCGGGCGGGGGCGGCAGCTCGTAACCCAGCTCGGCGAGTTTCGCTTCGACTTGTGCCATCTTGGTGGTTCCTCCTGAGCGTGTGGATCGGCGCTTGCCGGTGGGCTCAAACCCGGGCGTGCTATTGGAGCACACTATCCATGCGGAGGGGGTTGGTGGCAAGTGCCGACTGAGCGGGATCGTATGGGCCCTGCGATGGCGGTGTGATCGCCTGGTGGCATAGAACACGGACCAGGCAACCCCGGCACTCGACCCGGTGTGCTGAGTTTGTGCGGCGAGTGACATCGTCCAGGATGGAGAGCAATGCGTCGCGGATTCGTCCCTCCCAAGGATGCCATGGCACGAACTGACGTAACATACACGCAAACGGTCGGTTTTCGCGTGCTACGATTCCATGCCTTTAGGAGCCATTGCCACGATGATCCTTCGCAGAACCCGCATCAGCTTCACAGTGCTGTCGGCGATACTGGCGATCGCATCTGTTGTCGCCTGTACTTCCGAGCCGTCGGTACGCCAGGTCGAAGTCACGCGTGAAGTCACCGTTGTCCAAGAAGTTCCGGTCACCGTTGAAACTGTGAAAACGGTTGACGTGACTCGCGAGGCGTCTCCGGTTCAGGAGATACCTGTAACGGTCGAAGTTACCCGGGAACCCAGAACTGTTGAGGTCACAAGAGAGGTTCCTGTCACGCGTATCGTGGCAGCCACACCGGCGATTACGGCCGAAGATGCTGCAACCGAACTCCCGACACCGAGCCCAGTTGCTGTGGCTGCTACCCCTACCGCGGCAGCAGTCGTACCAAAGGAGACCCCAACTCCGGTTGCCAGGGCGCCCTCTTCAGACACGCGATTCGGGAATTGGCGGGTGGACAAGGAGCAATACGGAAGTTTGGAAGTTCACTCCTTCCGGACCGAAGCGGTGTCGCACGAAAGCCCTTCAGACGCTCCTGAACTCACTTATCAATGCGACAATCGCGGCGGACGTTTATTCTATATCGATTGGTATCAACCACTTGCCGCCGAGATCTCGGAGTTTCCACGGTATTCCGACGATCCGTTCCAGCAATTCCGCGACGATGACCTCGATGCCATAGCGGCGCTAACCGGGAGCCTGCTCGATCTAACCGAGGACTTGCCTCGGAACCGGGAGAATACATCCTCCCTCAATGAAATGTGGAGGCATCTCGAAAGGAGTAGGCAACTCGACATCGAATCGTCTCGGGGTCTCGTCGACAGAGTGCGCAAACGGAATCACCAAGGGGTTTCGATCCTCCTCGATTTCTATGCCGAATCAGCCGACCCAACCCAGAAGGTTCAATACGGACCGCCGATCCTGGAATCTATCGAGGGGAGGTGGATCGTTTTGTCCGACCACCGCACCCAGGGGCACGGAGGCTTGGTGGGGGAGCTGACGAGAGCATATCGCGCTATTTCTCCTCCGTCCGTGTCCGCCACCAACAACAGGCCTGTGGTCGTCGCTTCCGTAGTAGCGCCCGACCAGCCCGTTAAGATTGTTGCCAAATGGGATATCGATGGTTTGGGCGAGATAATCTCTTACTGCAGGATACAAGCCCGATGATTCGTGATTTGGGTCGGCCTTCCCTGCGTGCCCGATGGAATCGGCCATGCGAACGGCTCAGTACAGCCGCTCGCGGTTGGCCTCGTCCTCGTCGGCGTCGATCTCCCGGGCGTCTGCGCCGGCGATCTGATCGGCGAGCACTTGCCCGTAGGTGGGATACGACGAGCGGTCGATCTGCGCGTCGGCCTCCCAGATGCGGCTGCGGATCAGCGCCCGCCCGCAGTGCAGGAACGCCTCTTCAACCGAGACCTTCAGGCCCGATAGAGGCGCCTTGCCGGCCACGGTCAGCGGCTCCAGCAGGTCGGGGTCGGTGGTGATCTCCGCTTTGCCCTTGACCCGTAGCGTCTCGTTCATGCCGGGAACGAAAAACAGCAGACCCACGCCCGGGTTGTCCACGACGTTCTGCAGCGAATCCACCTGGTTGTTGCCCGGCCGGTCCGGCAGCAAGAGTGTCTTGTCGTCCAGCACCTTGACGAAGCCCGGCGGGTCGCCCCGGGGCGAGGCGTCGGCCTGACCCTCGGCATTGCTGGAGCTGAGCACGCAGAAGGCGACAGTGCGATGAAGTTCGTACAGTGTACGTCCAGGCGGTCCAGCACCTTCTGCGCCGCCCGTGGCGCCGGCGGCCGGTAGACCTCTCGCAGTTCGCCATTGCTTGTAACGGCCATTACCCATCCCTCCAAGTTGGCCCAGGTCGGGTCGGCTCCTGTGGTTGCCGGATGGTATAGGTTCGGCGGCTGCTGTGGCAAGGCTCGATGGCAGTACAACCTCGAATCGCCGAGCCTATCGGGGACGGAATCACGGAAGCGGCTATGTTACGATGCCCGAAAACCTGCGGCAGGAGTAGCATCATGGCAGACAAGATTCGCCTGGGCATCATCGGCGCGAACATCCACCGGGGATGGGCGGTGCGTTCGCACCTGCCCGCGGTGGTGGCGAGCCCCGAGTTCGAGCTCACCGCGGTGTGCACCACCCGCATGGAGAGCGCCGAGGAGTCGCGCCAGATGTTCGGGGCGCGCCTGGCATTCGACGATTACAACGCGATGGTGGCGCATCCTGACATCGACGCGGTGGCCGTAAGCCTGCGGGTGCCAAACCACTACGATCCCACCGTTGCGGCCATCAACGCCGGCAAGCACGTGTACGTGGAATGGCCGCTGGGCCGCACCACGGAGGAAGCCCAGGAGATGGCCGACCTGGCGCGGTCCGCCGGCGTCCGCAACATTGTGGGCCTGCAGGCGCGTGCCAACCCGGCCCTGCTGTATCTGAGGGACCTGGTGGCGGACGGCTACGTGGGCGAGGTGATGTCCTGCCACGTGCGCCGCATCTCGGGAGGTTCGCTATCACGCCAGTCGGACCGGACGTGGCAGCGGGAGCGAGAGCTGGGCGCCCACACCCTGACCATCACCTTCGGCCACACCATCGACGTCCTGCGCATGGTGGCGGGCGATTTCAGCCACGTGTCCACCGTGGTGAGCACCCAGGCCAACCAGTGGTTCGAGACCGACACCAACCAGATGGTGGACGTGACGTCGCCGGACAACGTGCTGGTCAGCGGCCGGCTGGTCAACGGCGCGGTGGCTTCTGCCCACGTCGCCAGCAACCCCTGGGTGGACAGCGGCTACCTCATGGAGATCCACGGCCGGGAGGGGACCCTGGTGGCAACCTCCGACGACACGCCGAACCACGAGGGCGTTCGCCTGCAGGGCTCCCAGGGCAGCAACCCGCTGGAAGCCCTCGAAATCCCCGCGAAGTACACCTTCGTGCTGGAGGGCATGCCTCGCGGCGCGCCGTACTGCGTCGGCCAGATGTACTACCAGTTCGGCGAGGCCATCCGCAACGGAACGGACTGCGAGCCCGACTTCGACGAGGCGGTGCGGCTGCATCGTTTCATCGACGGCATCCAGCAGGCGTCGGACACCGGGCGGGAGGTTGCGGTGGGGTAGGCGTCTATCCGGCGGGTTTAACCCTGCCCGTGAGCGCTTGCTCGGAGACGGAGGGGATCGAAACCCCTTCGATCCCCTCGGCATATCCGGTTAACGACGCCGGCTAACAGTCGGGCAGCATCAAGCTGTCCAGGTCGTTATGCGCCACGTCTCGGAGCGCAGCCGGGACGCATCCTTCGAGGTTGTTGCCACCGAGGGCCAACCGTTCGAGATTGGTCAGCTTGGTCAACTCGGTGGGAATCGTCCCGGTCAATTGGTTCGTCTGGAGGTATAGCAGGGTCAGGTTGGTGAGGTTGCCCAACTCCGGAGGGATGGGCCCGGTCAGGTGGTTGTCGACGAGGCCCAGTACCCTCAGGTTGTTCAGTTTGCCCAGTTCCGGCGGTATCGGTCCGTCCATGGGGTTTTCGCCCAGGCTGATCCACTCCAGGCTTGTCATGTTCCCCAGCCAGGGCGGGATGGGGCCCTCCAGCTGGTTGAAGTCCAGGTCCAATTGCTTCAGTTTGGTGAGAGTGCCCAGCTGTGCGGGGATCCGACCAGTCAGGCCGTTGTCGTCGAGGTCCAGACGTTCCAGATTGGAGAGGTTCCCCAGTTCCGGAGGGATTTCGCCGGTGAGTTGATTGCCCTGTAGATCCAGGTGAGTCATGGCTGTCAACCTTCCCAGGTCGCCGGGGATCGGCCCGGATAGCTGGTTGTCACGGAGGTTCAGCCTTTCCAGATCTGACATGTCCCCGAGCCAGGACGGCACCGGACCGGTCAACTGATTGCCCTGTAGATTCAGGAGCGTCATGGCTGTCAACCTTCCCAGGTCGCTGGGGATCGGCCCGGATAGCTGGTTGTTGTGCAGGTCCAGCCTTTCCAGATCTGACATGTCCCCGAGCCAGGACGGCACCGGACCGGTCAACTGATTGCTGTGCAGGAACAGGCTCACCATGGCCGTCAGGTTTCCCAGATCGTCGGGAATGGTCCCGGAAAACTGGTTCCCTTGCAGGTTCAGCCTTTCCAAACCTGACATGTTCCCAAGCCAGGACGGGATTTGACCAGTCAATTGATTTTCCCATAGGTACAACTCGGTCAGATTGGCGAGGTCGCTCAAGGACTCTGGGATGGAACCGCTGAACTCGTTGCCTCCAAGGCTGAGCACCTCCAGGCTGGACATGTTGCCAAACCACTCCGGTATGGGCCCGGCTAACCTATTTCTGTGAAACGACAGCCACGTCAAGCTTGTGAGGTTTTCCAAGTTGGACGGTAAGGGGCCACTCAGTTCATTGCTGCCCACGTTGAGACTCTCCAAATTGGCGAGATTGCCCAACTCCGACGGTATGGACCCGGTCAAACCATTTTCGAGGAGTCTAATCTCCGTGACGCGGCCGCCACTGTCGGTGGTTATCCCGTGCCACTCTCCCAAAGGAGCGTCGGTGAGCCAGCCCGTGTTGTCGGTCCAGTTTTCGCCGACGGTCGCCTCGTACAATGCAGACAACACGGCGCGGTCGCGTTCCGCCTCGGCGGTCGTGGTCGCGGGGTCGGGGGTCGGTTCCGGCGTTGGCGCTGGTGTAGCCGTGGGTTCGGGCGTCTCGGTGGGAGCCGGTTCCGGCGTTGCGGTGGGCTGAGGAGTATCGGTGGGGGTCGGCGTATCCGTCGGCTCCGGCGTTGCGGTGGGTTCAGGCGCGGCCGTGGGCGGTGCGCTGGCCTCGGTTGGGGTTGAGGCTGGCGTTGCAATGGCGGCGGCAGCGGGCTCCGACGCCACCGTGGGGTCCGCAGGAGACGGCGGCGCCGGCTCCGAACCGCAACCCAGGGCCAACAGCAACGTCACGGCGATCAACACCGCCGTCAGCGTCCTGGTACCGGTCCTTGCCGCTAACTGCTTCATCCGTTCTGCCTCCGATGGTTCGCGGTGGTTAATGCGTTGTTATCCTTGCAACTCGGTCGCAGGGTGCTATGCCGGACAGATCCGCGAGCATAGGGGTGGTGGGCGCAAGGATGGACCGACCTCCAACACCAAGGTGTACAGATCCGCCCAAAAAGCCGATCATCAAGCTCCAAGCCGTAATGTGGTAGCACCAGGATTATTGCTTTCGCTGCACCTGAACGGGATAATAGGCCAATACATCCCGCGAATCCGTGTTACATTTCGTCGCAGGCCAAATTGCAAAATCGGAGATGGCAAATTGCAGCAATTGAAGCCATTGGGACGCGATGACCGCCGAATCCGTGCTGCGCAGGTGGGCGCGTTGTTGCGCTGGCACCGCCAGAATTTCAGCCCTGCCGACGGGCGTCGGGGATTGAGCCAGGCCGAGGTCCTGGGGCGCATGGCCTCGCTGAGCGCCGACGAGCGCCTGGTGCCGGCGGACACCAGTTCCTGGTCCCGCCTGGAACAGGGGCGGTTGCTACCCACCCGGGAGCGGCTGGGACTGTTCGGCCAGGCCCTGGATCTGTCCCCCGTGGAGGTCGGCGGACTGCTGGCGCTGGCCGGCCTGGAGCCCTCCGGCCATCAGGCGACATCGGCTCCCAATCTGGCAACCGACGCTACGCCCGCCACGGACGCATCCGGTGTGCCCTCCGCCGGTTCGGCAGAGCAGCGGCCTGCCGGGATGTTTGGAGAAGGCGGCATGCGGCCTTTCCTCGCCGAAATGCTGGGTTTTTTCCTCTACCGGTCCCTGCTTCCCGCTGCCGCCGGCGCCGGCTATCTGCTTTACTCTCTGGGCATCACCTCCACCTCTATAGTGATGCTGTACATCGGACTTGCTCTGGGCCTGGTGGTGGTGCAGGGTTTCTTCAAGATGCAGCGTGCCAGCAACCTGCGCGACCTGGTATTTCTTTCAGTCTTTTTCGTGCTGAGCACGCCGCTGCTCCAGATCCCGTTCCTTCGCATGGACCACTACGGGCTGTACAACCTTGCGCCGTGGGCGGGAGCCCCGTTCACCATCGTCCTGATACTGTCCGCCAACCTGATGGTTGCCCTGGTCGCCGCCCTCATATTCGACCTGCTATGGCGTTGGCAGTACTCCGGTCGGGGCGCCGACAAGGCTTACCAGCGGGCCCTCTGGGTGGCCGTACCGCCCATGGGGTTCGTTTACCTGTGGCTGGTATTTGCGTCCAACTCCGGCTCCTGGATCAGCAGCGCCTTCATCCTGCCGATAATGGCTGGGGTGTTCGCCTTGCTCACCGCCCTCCGCGACCAGAGCGTCCGGCTCACCGAGTGGGACCGTCGCTTCCTCCTCTGGTGCAGCATGCTCGTCACCGTAGTCCTGACCATCTTCGGAGCGGCAGGGATCCTGGCAGCCTATATGCAACCCAGTTTCCTCTCCCTCACCGGGCACACGCTGCTCCATTCCTGGGCAGTGGACTTCACCGCCCTGGGATATCCGGAGCACGAGTTGGTCACGCGCTGGCGCATGGGCTACGCGTGGAACGCGTTGACCTGCATCACGTACCTGGTCATCTTCCTGGGAGGCAACCTGACGGTGAGCATCTACCGGCTGGGCGGCGGCGATCCCATGGCTCCCACCGCCGATATCGGCGAACTGCCGGCCAAGGGAGCCGAGGAGCCTGATACCTTGCGCAAGCGCATCAAGTCCCTCTTTGGCCCAGGGCACCTGGCCGGCCGGCCCGTTCGTCCTGAGCCGGCCTGACCGGCCGAGCAGACTAGCCGCACCCACCGGCAGTTCGACGCCATCTGCGCATGGACTCCCGCCGGCCGCGCCCGTCCCGCCGGCTGTGCGTGGCCCTGGCGCTGGTCGCCATGATCGTCGCGGCCGCGCTGGTGTGGCGACCTGCCGCCACCGCCATCCACACCACCGCCTTCGTCGCCCAGATGCTGCCCGTGCCCCTCAAAGTCCAGGGCTGGATTACGCCGGAACCCCAACGGTTCACTTCGCCGTTCCTCCGCCACGACGGCACGCCGGACGTCGCCGAGGTCTACGTCATCCCCCGGGACAGGCCCCGCGCCGCCGTGCTGATGTTCCTCGGCGCGACTCGCGGTGGCTATGACGACGCCGAGGCGGTCAAGCTGGGGTATGCGCTGGCCCGGACTGGCTTCGTGGTCATGTACTACTGGTCGGAGACCCTGGGCGTTGAATCCCGCATTGATCCCGCCGACGTCGCCAATGTCGTCGCCGCGTTCCAGCATCTCAGCCGCCAGGACTACGTCGACCCCGGCCGCCTCGGCCTGGCCGGGTTTTCCGTGGGCTCGTCCTATGCCATGGTCGCCGCCGCGGACCCGCGCATCGCCGCCGACATCGCCTTCGTAAACTCCTTCGGCGGCTACCACGACCTGGCCGATCTCATCGTACAGATCGCCGCCGGCCGCGCCCTGAACAGCACGGCCGAGGTTCCCTGGGAACCCCAAGAGCTCACCATGGAGGTGTTCGACAGCACCCTGCTCGCCGAGGCGCCGTCCGCTCCTCGGGACGCACTGCTGGCCGGCGCGGACGGTCTCGGCGATGCCAGGCGACATTACGGCGCCATGCCCGCCGGTTTCCGCTCCGACGTTGCCGCCATTTCACCCTCCAGCCACCTCGACGCCTGGCACAGTGGCACCGCGCTGCGAGTCATGCACGACCGCGGCGACAACATCATCCCCGTGGGCGAATCCCGCCGCCTGGTCGTTGCCTTCGCCCAGCGGCGCCCCGACGTGCGCGTCTCCTACACCGAGACCGACATCTTCCGCCACGTCTCCCCCGACGCCAACGCCGCACCGTGGCCACTCCTCAAAGGCACCTGGCAGACCTACCGGCACATGCACCGGATTATTCGGGTGGCGCGGTAGCCGGGAGGGCTTTAGATCTGTAGTCCGCTTCATAATGCCTCTTTGGTGGTGGCGGACTTTGTCGGCAACGCTGCCATCAAACCGCTGATTCGTCGCCGGAACTACTCCGGGACCGATGGACAGGTCCGTACAAAGATTTGGAAACGGGATAGTTCGCAACGAACTCCGACGCAGTAACAGAGGCTCGGCACATCGGCCATCACGGCAAATCTAGCCGTGGGTTGCGCGAAGCCTCTTGGCGTTCGCTAGATTATTGCTCGCCCAACGGATACCCTGACGGATTCCCATTTATGATTTCGATGGCTACCGAGACTTTTGCCATCCTTATCAACCCTGTGGGTTCTCTAACCTCGAATTCCAGAGGAGCCCCTTTCATATCAATGGGCCGCGGCAAAGTTGGGAACGCAACACAGACTCCCACTATCGCCCATTCAGTCCGGCGAGATCCGAGTTTTGGGAAAATTATCGGTCCCCCAGAGAAACCATTTGTAACGTATCCGGCAACGCACGTGGTTTCGCCTTCTGAGTTGAAATACGCAACCGCAAGAGCAGGCACGGGCAGGGGCTTTCCTTCAGGCAAGAAACCAATTTCTTTGGACGTCAGTGCGCTTGGGAAACCCAAAGCGTAACCGATCGATCCGTAGTACAAGTCCGCACTCCCGAGAGAGACGTCAAAATCCTTGGGCACAAGGATCTGGTCCGCAGCGAATACAGCTACGTCGCTATCAATATTTTCACCGATGAAACGCAGTTTGTTTTCGAACGATACCAATTGCTCATTTTGACGGAACAGTATCGCCGGTCGGTGTTCGCAATCTCTCGCGACGTGCCACGCGGTAACCACGTACTGCCTACCCTCGACATCGACCGCAAAAGCTGTTCCGCGGGGTCGGCCTTTGAAAGAGAGCCAAAACACGCGGGTCAATATGTTCGAGTTGGGGATCGGGGGCAGGGTCACTTTGTGCACTCCAAAATCCGGATGACCATTGACTGTGAAATGATAAAGTTCTCACTCCATCTGTTCTTCCAGTTAGTTCCTTTTCCGAGAGCGGCAGGTTAGCAGATTTTAAGCGGAACCCAGTGATTTGATCTTCTTTCTCTGCTGAACCTTTCACCCAACTCCCGCGCCGCTACATGCCCGGCCCCGCCAGGCCCGTGTGCCAACTCCCTCGGTCATCAAGCGGCAATCCGCCCAAATCCGCGTGTTCTCCAGTGGCGTATACCGGTTTGTGCGAGTGCTAGAATCGCATTACCTGTTGGAGGCACGCCACAACCGCACGACTGCTTTGGAGGCATCATGAACGGTTATCGTTGGACGTTGCGGGTGGCGATCGGCGGCGTGGCGTTCCTGGCCGTGATTGCCGTGTTTGTTGCGGTGGTGCGGGTCTCCGGCGTGATGATTGCCGGCGTGTATCCCGAGGCCTGGGTGCTCATGGCGATGATGACGGCGCCGTTCACCATTGGCCTGGTGTCCGTGGCCACCATTGCCACCGCGCTGGTGGAGGCTATCCGGCGGCGGCGGACGACTGCCTCCGCCTGAGCCGTCCCGCGCCTGAGCAGCGCCCCGTCCGGCGAAGCAGTCGCCCGTCCGGCAGATCCGTGCTTGGGACTAGAACCACCGCTGGTGGTGCGGTGGGTGCGTGATCGACGTACGTTTGCCGCCCTTGCCGGGCGATGCGACAATGGATGTACGCCAGTGCGCTGGAGGGACACGATCATGGCCACGCCCACCGTTGCATATCCGCCCCGGCCGGTGATTGACCGGGCCTCGCTGCCACCCGGGCCGCCGGAGTTGCCCGTGGTCGGGCAGTCCTTTCGGTACATCAGGGACACCCTGGGGCTCATGCAGGAGACCGCCGGCTACGGCGACCTGGCGACGCTATCGGTCAAGCCGGCCCTGGCCTATCTGGTCAGCCATCCCGAACTGGTGCAGGAACTCTTCGTCACCAACCACCAGTCCGTGGGAAGAGGCTGGCTCACCGCGACCATGCGCTACCTGCTGGGGAACGGCCTGGTCACGTCCGACGGGCCGCTGCACCTGCGGCAGCGTCGCCTGATGCAGCCCCAGTTCAACCACCGGCGCATCGGCGGTTACGCCGAGATCATGACCGACTTCGCTCGACGCCACGAAGGCCGTTGGCAGGACGGCGCCCGCGTCGACATGGCCAACGAGATGAGCGAACTCACGCTGCACATCGTGGTCAAGACCCTGTTCGGGCTGGATCTGCCCGACGCCGTGCGCCGGATCGGAGAGGCCTTCGAGCTGGGCAACGAGTACATCACCGCCCGGAGCAACATGCCGTCGCCGCTGCGCAACGCGCTCCACCGCCTGCCCGTACCCTTCACCACCAGGTTCCGCAACGGGTTGGCCTACCTGGACGAGACCGTCTACGGCCTCATCGCCCAGCGTCGCGAATCGGGCCTGGAGGGCGACGACCTGCTGTCCCTGCTGCTGAACGTGCGGGACGAGGAGGCCGACAACCCCGAGGACGCCGTGATGACCGACGAGCAGCTGCGGGATGAGGTCATCACATTGTTCGCGGCCGGACACGAGACCACGGCGGTCGCCATGACCTGGACCTGGTACCTGCTGGGCACCCATCCCGACGTGCAGGCCCGGTTCCACGCGGAGATTGACGACGTGCTGGGCCAGCGTGACCCGACGCCCGATGACCTCGCGAACCTGCCATTCACGCAGCAGGTGCTCACGGAGTCGATGCGGCTCTACCCGCCCATCTGGAGCACCGGGCGCATGACCTTCAAACCGATCACGCTGGGCGGCTGGGAAATACCGGCCGGCGCCGTCGTGAGCGCACCGCAGATGATCGTCCACCGGGACCCGCGCTGGTTCGACGAGCCGCTGGAGTTCCGGCCCGACCGCTGGACGCCGGAGTTCCGGGCCGGCCTGCACCGGTTCGCGTACTATCCCTTCGGAGGCGGGCCGCGCCTGTGCATCGGCGAGGGCTTCGCGTGGATGGAAGCGATGCTGCTGCTGGCAACCCTGGGCCAGCGGTGGTCCATGCGCCACGACTCGCGGCGCGAGGTACGGCTTCAGCCGCTGGTTTCGCTGCGGCCCCGGGGCGGCATGCCCATCTTCCTGGAGCGGCGAGGCTGAGGCCGGGCCGCGTGAAATCAGGCGTGCGTACATCTGCACAAAGGCGGTAAACGACACACATGACGATTGTCGGCGGGCCTGTACGTTACACAACCGCACTTGCGTCTCCTGACCCCCGGCGTCTCGGACGATTCTCCCGTTGGCTCGGCCTGGACGTCTTTTCCGACAGCAGACCCGGCATCGCGATACTTGCGCTGGCCGCCGTGGTCCTGGCCGTGACAGCCGGGTGTTTCTTTGCGCAGGCGGCGTTCGCCGACGACCACGTGTGCAGCTTTGAGCCGGCCGACTTCGCCGAGGAGATGGCGGAGTTCGTCGCGTCCGGAGAGATGATCCGCGAGACGGACGGGGTCATCATGGCCGGTTCCAGCAATGGGTACTATCACCTGCGCAATCGCTGGATCGAAGACGACGTTCTCTGTATCTACATCTACCGCCGGGACGGCTCCTTCGACGGGCCGGTGATTGTCAGAGACGACGACTTTGGCGAGGAGCCGATGCTGGTGCCAGGGTCGCTGTCCCTCTCAGCGAACGGTTTCCATGCGTGCGGGTTGCTCGACGACGGGGCCGCGGTGTGTTACGGCCGGAACCAGTTCGGCCAGGCTTCACCGCCCGAGGGACGGTTCTCGCAGGTCAGGGCGGGGGCCCTGCACACCTGCGGCCTGCGCCCTGATGGATCTGTGGAGTGCTGGGGCAACAACACCCACGGCGAGACCAACGCGCCACAAGGGAAATTCGTTGCCGTTGCCGCCGATAACACGTGGAGCTGCGGCATCCTGAGCGCCGGCGGCGTGCAGTGTTGGGGTGACGCAGGACCCATTCGGGAAATTCGGGAACCTGAGGTTCAGTACAGTTCGCTGGACATGGGCTACCTGAACGTCTGCGCCATCAGGGCATCCGATAGGGGTGTCGATTGCTGGGGCTTCCCGTTGTTTGGGGCTACCGACCCGCCGGAGGGCGAATTTCGCTCGGTCAGTGTCGGGTTTTTGCACTCCTGTGGCGTCGGCGCCGACCGCACGTTGGAATGCTGGGGCGGAAACTGGAATGGCCAGGCGGACCGACCCGATGGTCGCTTCCACTCAGTGAGCGCCGGCCAGATACATACGTGCGGGCTCAAGATCGACGGGACCATCGCCTGTTGGGGCGACAACTTCGCAGGATTTGCGGACCGGCCAAGTGGGACCTTCATATCCGTCAGTGCGGGCCGCGACCGAACCCGCGCCGTGCGACCAGACGGCAGCATTGTCAGCTGGGGCTGGGACGGTCCGGGTCCTGAGGATCCACCCGGCGGAATGTTCACCGCCGTGGGCACGAGCTGGGAACACAGCTGCGGCGTCAGGCCCGATAGCACGGTGCAATGCTGGGGTTCGGACCATTTCAACGAGAGCGATGATCCGCCAGGTCAGTTCACTGCCATCAGTGTCGGTGGCCACCATAACTGCGCCTTGCGCATGGACCAGACGCTTTACTGCTGGGGCGAAAACACCTACGGTGAAGCCACCCCGCCAGCCGGTCGGTTCATATCCATGGCATCCGGCGGCCACCATAGCTGTGGAATCAGACCAGACAGGAGCGTGGAATGCTGGGGCCGCAATCACCGCGGACAAACTGACGCGCCCGAGGGAGCTTTCACACAGGTGAGCCTCGCTGACAATTTCGCCTGCGGGTTGACCACAGATGGCGCAGTCGATTGCTGGGGCAGCAGGCACTCGCACCGTTTCCAGGCAGAGGTGCCGGACGTAGCGTTCAGCTCAATCTCCGTCGGGAGTCACCATTCCTGCGGCATCGTCACCGATGGCACGGTTCGCTGTTGGGGTTCGAACTATGTCGGGCAAATTGATGCACCGGCCGGCATTTTCCAACAGGTTGGCGTGGGCGGGGTGTACAGCTGCGGACTGCGGCCCGATGGCGCCGTCGAGTGTTGGGGTCACGGCCACAGCGGGGAGACCGAGCCGCCTTCCGGCGTCACGTTCACCTCCATCTCGACGGCCGACCTACATTCCTGCGGAGTCACGACTGGGGGTACCGTGAGGTGCTGGGGTTTGACCCTGCGCTAAAACTACGTTCCGCCCGGCGCGCAGCCAGGTAGTAAGCAGGGAATGCCTGGTCTGCCATTGGCCGATTTACGGTCATGCGGGCCGGGCAGCCGCGTTCCCGAAGTCCGCCGAAAACCCTTCGGATGTGCGCGCCTCAGTTCCTACGGCGCCGGGTACGTCGTGTCTTCTCACCACCAGCACCGGTGCGTTGGCATAGCGCAATACCTGGTCGGTGACGCTGCCCAGGACCATCCTGCCGATGCCGCCGCGGCCGTGGGTGGCCATCACCACCACGCTGGAGCCGTGGGCTGTACGCTGGATAATCGCCCGCGCCGGGTCCTCGTCCTGCAAGTGCAGAGTTCGGACCCGCCCCGCGTCGGGGTAATCCAGGGCCATGCGCCGGCGCATCCGGTCCAGGTAGGTTTCAGCCGCCTCGTCATCGGCCTGGGCAAATTCGCGGGCCAGGTCCTCGGCGGAACCGCCGAATGCCGTCCGGCCGCGACCTGAGTCTCCCAGTCGATCGCGATAGCCATCGGTGGAAGTGGTGACCCGCAAAAGCTCGACGTCTGCTCCGCAGGCGGCCGCCAGGCCGGCAGCGTGGGGGAGGGAAAGTTCAGCAAGGGGAGAGCCGTCCAGGGGGGCCACCACCGTCCTGATGATCGCGTCCGGTTCCGGGATGCCGGCCCTGACTATGAGCACGGGGTTGGACACGGTATGCAGCACCCGGTCGGCAACGCTCCCCAAAGCCAACCGCGCGATGCCGCCCCGCCCGTGGGTGGACATCACCACCAGCGCGTCGGGATCGGCCCCCGCCCAGTCGACCACGGCTGAGCCGGCCTGCCCGGACAGCGCGGTTGTGGTTGCCGCGAAACCCTCCGCCCGCAGATCGTCGCGCACCCGGGCCAGGTACTGCATGGCGTCCTGGGCGCCGCCATCCACGGCTCTCACCAGTTCGATGGGAATGGAAAACGCGGCTGCAACCAACTTCGCGTGGGGCAAGGCACGCCGGGCCAGTTCGGAGCCGTCCAGCGGGGTGATGACCTTCGAATACATGGCGTGGCTAACTCTCCAAGTGCGCCGGGCCACAGTGGACCATGGGCGAATTTTACCGCCGGCCGGGTGCGCCGGGCCGCGGGGACAATCAACGAGGCCAGCACCGTTGCCGGTCCTGGCCTTCGCGCGCCGGGGGCCACGATGCCCCCGACCCTGTCTCTCGTCCCTGTCGGTCGGTGCGACTATCGGATCGCCGCTACGCCACCGACAGGGACCTGACACGGGAAATGCCATTGGTGGTGCCTCGTGATCAGAGAAACCACTTTCTACCTCCTGTGATGACGACGGTTTGTCCGTCGGGCTGTGATGAGCGGGGTTTCCGACTCCAACCCCGGCATCTTGAATACAGATTATACCGTATAGCAATACTTGTCAACCCCGAACCGGAGCCCGATTTGGCGATTTTCCACGCCGCCGGACCCAGAGAACTGATGTCTGTCCGCCGCCGTCCACGGAACATCGACGGGAAATTAGCGCACCGAACCGCCTGGCAATGTTCATCATCCGAATTTTCAAAATTCACGCAAACACGTCAACACCCCCCGTCTCGCCGTGGGCTTGCCCTTTGTTATAAGGGACTCGTTACCGGGAACGGCAGCCTCTCGCCGGTTGCTTCGCACAACTCGCTGCCGCCCCGGGCCAATTCTAATATCACCGGCTCGACATTCGGAGCCCAATAGGTAGAGGTAGGAACCAACCATGCCAGATGAACGTTCGCACGAATTGGCCCAGCGACCGCGCAAGGCCGAAGAGGCCGCCAGCTATATGGAACGCCTGGAGACGCTGGCATCCGAGGCGCCCACCTTGCGGGAACAGGTCAGCCTGCTTCAGCGCATAGAAGAGCGGGATAACCATCGCAAGGAAGCAATCGAGAACGCCCGCCTTGCCCTGGATTTGGCGGCGGAATCGCAGCGGCAGCTACCAGACCTGGTCGCCAACGCCGCCAACCTGGTCAACCAGCTGGCCCGCACCCTGCGCGAGGTCGATACATTCCGCCGCGAGGCCACCGCCGCCCTCAGCGTCGTTGACCGCATGGACTACGAGGACGAACTCGATCGGGCCATGGAAGAGCATGAGGAGGAAGATCAGGACGCCCCCATCCAGCGGGACGCTCAGTCCATCCGGATGCTGGTGGCATCCCGCCACGGCAGCACCCGGGTGCGCCGCATGATCGATGAGCTGTCGCCGGGATTTGAGGTCTTCGCGGGATGCAACCTGAACGCCGACCCCATGCGCGGCGAGCTGACCACGCTGATCATGGCCAAGCTGGCGGCCGAAGCCGAGGCCAGCCGCCCGCAGCCGACGCGTCGGCCGGCCCCACCGCCACCGCAAATGACAGAGCCTGCGGTTCCGGTCATCCAGGAGAGCGGGGATACGTCCGGAGACTAACCGGCTTCCTGAACGACGAAATTCTTGGGGCGACCGGCGGTCGCCCCTTTTTGTTGTATCAACTGGCCCGGTTTCGGGTACTATACGCCCCACGTCTTCATACCGTGAGCACGCCCTACCTAGGAGATTAGCGCCATGCCCGATAAACAAATCCTGTGCGCCATTGGAGTTGACCTGGACGCCGTGGGCGGCTGGCTGGGGTCCTACGGGGGCGAGGACTCGCCGGACGACATCTCCCGGGGCATGTTCGCCGGCGAAGTGGGCACGCCGCGCCTGCTGAAGCTCTTCGAGCGGCTGGGCATCAAGACCAGCTGGTTCATCCCGGGCCATTCCATCGAGACCTTTCCCGACGAGTGCCGCATGATCGTGGAGCAGGGCCACGAGATCGGCATGCATGGCTACTCTCACGAGAACCCCATCTCCATGTCGCCGGAGCAGGAGGAGACGGTGCTGCTGCGTTGCATCGACCTCATCACCGAGCTCTCGGGAAAGCGGCCCCGGGGCTACGTTGCGCCGTGGTGGGAGTTCAGCCACGTGACCAACGAGCTGCTGCTGAAGCACGGCATCAAGTACGACCACAGCCTGATGCACCGGGACTTCGAATGCTACTACGTGCGCGTCGGCGACAAGTGGACCAAGATCGACTTCGCCATGCCGGCGGACTACTGGATGCACGCCCTGGAGCGGGGCCAGGAGACCGACCTGGTGGAGATACCCGCCAACTGGTACCTGGACGACCTGCCGCCGATGATGTTCATCAAGAAGTCGCCCAACAGCCACGGCTTCGTCAACCCCCGGGACATCGAGGAGATGTGGCGGGATCAGTTCGACTGGGTGTACCGGGAGTACGACGACGCGGTCTTTCCCATCACCATCCACCCCGACGTCAGCGGCCGCCCCCAGGTGCTGCTGATGCTGGAGCGCGTCGTTGAGTACATTCGCGCCCACGAGGGCGTCCGCTTCGTGACCTTCGAGGAGATCGCCGACGACTTCCTGGCGCGGCACCCGCGTCACTGAACCGCCGGGCAGACCGCGAGCGCGCCCGCCGAGACCGATACATTTCTGATGAGTAAGCACCACAGAAAGCTGGCGGACCTTCATACGCACCTGTACGGGTGCATACATTCTGTGGATTTTCTCGAGTTCTTGCTCGAACGGGACGTGGATTGGACCGCCTACCAGCGCAATTATGAGAGCGTCTATGGTGTCTGCCCTCCCATCGCTGAGATCCTGGACCGCTGTCGGAGCGGCGTCGCCGGCTCCCGTGACGAATTCGACCGACTGTTCGTGTTTGGTGACGGCGATGCCGGCAACTTTGACCGGTTCCAGGCCAAGTTCGAAATCCTGAATCACGGCAGCGCTCTGGCCGGGTTTTGGAGGGGTCAAGTGCCGGTGTCGGCAGTCATCGACGAGGCCTGCGCGTTCATTCACAAGATCGTTGCGCGGCAGCGCCAGCAAAACGTGGGCTACATAGAACACCGGATGGCGCTGGGTCCGGAATTCTCGCGCTGCCAGTCGAAAGAATTCGTCCTCGCAATGCTGCAATCATACGCGCAGTACGAGGATGCGGACGTGCAGGCGCGTCTCGCCATCAGCCTCCCGAGAGAAGATCCCTGGCCGGCGTGGGAGGTGGTCCAGGAGGCGGCGTTGGGTCCGCTGGGTCACCTGTTGACCGGCATCGATTTCTGCTACCTGGAAGAGGGCTACCCACCCAGGCAGCAACGTGAGTTTTTCGACGCGGTGAAGGATTTCAACCGCCGGCATCCAGGGCGGGCGTTGGCCATCCTGTACCACGTCGGGGAGAGCTTCAACGACAAATCCCTGGAGAGCGCCGTGCGCTGGGTGCACGAAGCGGCGGAATTCGGCGCCCATCGCCTGGGCCACGCCATCGCGCTGGGCGTTGACCCGGACCGCTACGGCAGGCACGTCCGGACCGAAAACGTCGCAGAGCGCGCGGATCAATTGCGGTATGATTTGAGACACCGAGAAGGGCTGGCCGAATTTGGCGTCCATGTGGACATTGCCGGTATCAAGGCCGAACTCGAACGGATCAGCACCTTCCCCACCGACCATCGGCTCACGGTTGAATACGACGACGCCAAGATCGACGCGTTGAGTCGGCGCCAGGATTACGCCATCCGCTGCGTTCGACAGTTGGGGTCGGTCATCGAAGTGTGCCCGACGTCAAACCGCAGAATCGGCGGGATCACCAACCCCCAACATCACCCGGTGAAAAAGTTCATCGCCAGCGATGCCCCTTTCGTAATCGCCTCCGATGACCCGGGGATATTTGGAACCACGCTGGCCGATGAAATCGAGTGGGTGCAGCAATGCCATCATTTGCCGGATGATGCGTTGGCTCACATTGTGGATCTGTCGTGGTCCAGCCGGAGCGAGGTGCTGACCGGGCGCTCCTCTCCGGCGACAAACTAGAGGACTTGTTGGAAAGTCAGCCAGCAGGAGAAACAAATGCGCAGCATTGACATTCACGCCCACCTGACGCCCCAGTGCTTTTGGCGGGCCACCGAAAACGGCGGCGACTGGCACACCCTCCGGCGGGAAACCAACGCCCTGGGACGGCCGGTCCTGGTGTCGGGCAGCGCCCGTGGCCAACTGCCTCCCAAGGCCAGCTGGACGCCCGAGCAGCGCCTGGCCGACATGGATTCCCTGGGCGTCGACGTGCACGTGGTCTCACCCTTCGGCGGGTTCTACAACTACGACATGGACACCGATGTGACCATCGCCACCTCCCGGGAGTGCAACGACGAGATCAGCCAGATGATGCAGTCCTGGCCGGACCGGTTCTCCGGCCTGGCCACGCTGCCCATGCAGGATGTGCCCGCCGCCATCGCCGAGCTGGAACGGGTCATGGTGAACCTGGGGTTCAAGGGCGCGATGATCGACGACAAGATCAACGGCAAGTTGCTGGACGAGCCCGAGTTCATGCCCTTCTGGAAGGCCGCCGAGCAGCTGGGCGCGGTGGTCCTGTTCCACCAGTCCGGCGACACCATCGTTGACGCGCGCATCCAGCGCTATCACCTGCCCAACTCAGTGGGCAACCTGGCAGACCGCACCCTGACTTTCGCCTCTCTGGTCATGGGGGGCGTCATGGACGCCTGTCCCGACCTGCGCATCTGTCTGTCCCACGGCGGCGGTTACGCCTGCTACGGGGCGGGCCGCATGGACCGGGGCTGGGAGCGCCTCCCTGATGCCCAGCGGCTGGCGGCCGACCCGCCCAGCCAGTACCTGAGCCGGTTCTACTACGACTGCATCGTGTACACCGAGCAGTCCCTGCGGTTCCTGATCGACCGCGTGGGCATCGACCGGGTGGTGTTCGGCACCGACTGGCCCTACGACATGGCCCAGGACTGGCCCGTTTCGTGGATTCTGGCCATGGAGAGCCTGACCCAGTACGAGAAGGACGCCATCCTGTGGAAGAACCTCGAAACCCTGCTGGGCATCTGATTGCTGCCGGCCTGCGGTACCGCGTTTCCCACGCTCCCTTTCCGGAGGACAACCAGTGAGACACATCGACGTTCACACCCACCTGGCGCCCCAGAGTCTCTGGGCGGCGTTCGCCAATGGAGACGACTGGCACGGGATGCGCCACGAGGCCCAGGGCGATCTCGAGTTCATCGTTGGGCACGGCAAGCGCATTCTCATCAACTCGCCCAAGATCCGTTACACGCCCGAGCAGCGCCTGACCGACATGGACGCCGAAGGCACCGACGTGCAGGTGGTGTCCATCCACACTCCGCTGTTTCCCTACCACTGGGACACTGCCGAGGCAGTCCAGGCGTCGCGAGAAGTCAACGACGAGATCGCCGGCATGGCCCGGAAGTGGCCCGACCGCTTCGCCGGCCTGGCGACGCTGCCCATGGGGGACGTCGACGCGGCAATCACCGAGCTCGAAAGGGCCGTCAGGACCCTGGGCCTCAAGGGCGCCGAGCTGGACATGGTGGTCAACGGCCAGAACTGGGACGAGCCTCATTTCCTGCCCCTGTTCAAGGCCGCCGAGGAACTGGACGCCCTGCTCTTCTTCCACCCCCAGCCACAGGACAACATCATGGCGGCGGAGAGGACACTGCGGTACGGCATCCCCAACAGCGTGGGCGTGGTCCTGGAGGACGCCCTGCTGGTGGCGACGCTGATCCACAGCGGTGTCCTGGACGAGTGCCCCAACCTACGGGTCTGCGTGGCCCACGGCGGCGGCGGAGCCTGCTTCGGCATGGGCCGCCTGGACCACGGCTGGCAGGTGCGTTCCGAGGCGCGCGTGAACATCCTCAAGCCGCCCAGCGCGTACCAGAAGCAGATCTATTACGACTTCCTCACCAGCAGCGAGGCCGGCCTGCGGTTCCTCATCGATAGCGTGGGAATTGACCGCGTCGTTATCGGAAGCGACTGGCCCTTCGTGGGCTGGGACCCGTCTCCCGGCGGTTGGCTGGAAAGCCTGCAAAGCCTCTCCCAGGATGAAAAGGAAAAGATTTCTTGGAGAAACCTCGAGGCCCTGCTTGGCATCTGACGAGAGCGCGTCGAAATTTCGCCCGCCGCGAGACAAATGGTCAGTCACCGCAGGAAATGTACAACTGAGACCTTTGTGGCGTTGGTCAAGTGTAAAGGACACCGAACGTGGCGTCCGCACCTGAGTTACGCTGTACGGGTTGGTATACCCTGAATCTCGAATACGGTCGCCTTGGCGTCTTGTCAGTGCACCGATCGCCGGCTATTATCCCGCGCGCCGACCGATAGGCCGGCTTGTTTGGCACCCCGTCGTCCGGTCCCGGGCGGCGGGGATTTTCGTGCCGCCGTGACCCGACCGGGTCGGAGTCGGCATGCGACAGCATCGCCGGCCGGCGGCGCCCACCCGCTCGGGGTGCAGCGGCGCTTGCTATTCTATTGCCAGCGCACTTCGATGGGGAAACGACCCCGCGACGCCGAGATCTGCCAGTGGTCGGTGTCGAAGTCCCGGATTTGCAGCGTCTGACCCAGAGGCGTGAGGGCGGTTCCTTCCAGCGGGCTATTCGCCAGAAACGCGGTCACGCCTGGCCAGTCCGATTTGCGGATCACGCACCCGGGTCTGCCGGCGTCCGCGGCGTCAGCGTTGGTAATGGACGGCGACCTGCGGACCTTCAGGCTTTCCGTCGTGATTTCCACTCGCGGTCCGCGGTTGGCCGAGCTTTGGACTGCCCCGATGGCGACGTGCACGACGTAGTTGAAGCTCTCTCCGTTGCTCAGGCACGACCCGCTCCCGAACAGCGCAGACCCGCTCGCCGTCCGCGCGGTGAACCAGTTGCCAACCCAGACGTAGGCTGTGAACCCGACCAGCAACACAGCGATCCCGGCCAGCGTGAGTGCAATCAGGCGGCGCATACTGTTCGCTCCAATTGCCGCATGTGGCGGGTCAGTTATTCGATCAGCTCACGGGCTACGTTAATCGCGATAAACGGCGTCCCTGGATGATTGCGGTCGAGCCGGCGGTTTCGATACTATTCACAACGTCTTCCTCCTCGTCAGGGCGGTAGGACGCCGGCCGTAGCGGCTGCGACCCGCTGCGGCCGTTTTTGTATGGCTCCAGTTGGGGCAGGAAGCAACGGAACCCCACTCCACCTGCCGCTCGATTCAAAGCCCTTGGTTTTCTTCGATGTCGCCGGGTCCGATCCACCTCGACCGGCGAATGACCCCCGCGGGGCTGATTGTAGACATTCGTTGTCGGTGAGCCGCACCTAGATGTGGTACGTGCAGTCCGACTATTGAATCAGGCTATGTATTGATGGGTAGAAGCACTGATAATGCAGATGATCCTATGCCAGAGAATACGGTTCTGCGACAAAGGTGTCAACCGGAGTGGTTTTCCGGTTTAAACATGCGATGAAACTCGCAAACAGCTTGCCTTGCGCAGCGAGCATCGGAAAGCTGGTTTCCTGCGCTGGCGTGGCAACCAATCGGATGGCCAATAGGCCGGTCAGCCGACCGGCAACTCCCGGCCGCTGTCGGATGCCTCCTTGACCGTGTCCAGGAAGCGGTGCAGGCCAACAGCCGTATCAAAGGTTGGCAGGTTCGCCTGCCCGGTACGGATCGCCTCAGCGAACAGGGCGTACAGCTGCCCCACGTTGAAAGGGTCTCCTTTGGGAAAATCGTCCGGGACATGCACGAAACGCCGGGGGATCTCCAAGTCGTGCAGCTGGTGGCCACCCTGCGCGCCCTGAATCCGCAGCATCTCGCCGCGCTGGGACGAGACGTTGCCGGTGACGATGAGCGTACCCTCGCGGCCGTAGATCTCCATGCGGTAGCCACTGCCGGCCCAGGGCACCGCGCCAACGTGGACCGCCGCCGCGGCGCCGCGTTCCAGTTCACCGGATACGCGCACGTTGTCGGGCGACAGCACGTCCACATACTGTTGGGTGTCAACCTCGTACCACTGGCCAACCTGGTTGGTCACCATGCAGGCCACGCGCTTGAAGTCGCCCAGCACGAAGCGCAGCGCGTCGATGACATGGCCGGTGGCGATGGTCAGGGTGTTTGCGCCCATGGCGGGGTCGCGCTGCCAGGTGCCGCCGGACTGCCGCTGCAGTGGGCCGTCGCGGAACGTGGTGACGGTGCACGTCATCACATCGCCCACGTAGCCGGCTTCGATCAGATCCTTGACGTACATCAGCGCGGGGCTGACGCGGGATTGCAGACCCACCGCCGTTTGCACTCCCCGTTCGCGGGCGAGATCGGCCAGTTCCTCGGCTTCGGCGGTATTACGGCCCAGGGGCCACTCGGTGAGGACGTGCTTGCCGGCCTCGATGGCGGCTTTGGTAGGCTCGTAGTGGGAGGGCACCCGCACCACGACGGCCACCGCGTCGATGTCCGGCGACGCTGCCATCTCTCGGAAATCGTGGAATGCCAGCTTCGCCCCGAAGGCCTCTCGCGCTTCTTCTGCGCTCTCGGGCCTGGTGGTGCAGACCGCGGTGAACTCCACGTCGGGGCTGGCCAGCAGCGCGGGAAAGTGCGACTGTCCGGCCCAGGTCGAGTTGACGTTGGCTCCCACGAACCCCAGGCGAATCTTCTCTGTCATGGCTGATGCTCCTGCGAGGCTATTGGCGGCAGTGGTTCCCGATGCTCCCGGTTACTCCAGGGAGTCGGGATTGATCGGTGTGGGCATGGCCTGAACCGCCGGCAGTACCTTTTCAGCGAAGAGCCGGAGGCTCTTTTCGGCCTTGTCCCGGGGCATGCCGCCGTAGAACATGTGGATCACGACCTTCTCCAGGCTGATGGTCCACTGCAGGTTCCGGATCTTTTCGATGATCTCGTCCGGCGTACCGATGGGCTGGGTGGCGCGCCGGGCGTTGAAACTCGCGTCGGCGGTGCCCACGTCGGCCTGCTGCCGCGTCAGGTATTCCTCGTAGCCGTGGATGCCCTCGTAGCCGGGATTGTTCCACTCGAAGTAGTGGTGCTGCGCCGCCATGAGCTGATTGTGGAAGAAGATCCAACCCTCCTCGGCTTCCTCGTGGGTCTCGGCGCAGTACATCCACAGCAGGGTGGTGGGTTGATCCGGCGGTAGGCCCAGTTCCTTGCGAATGCGGTTGAACCGGCGCACCTTGGCGATCATCTCATCGACGTCGTCGCCGGCGACAAACATCTGACCCAGGCCGTTTTCGGCTGCCATGCGCGCCGACGCCTCGGTGGTGAAGGCCACCTTGATATCGCGGGTCAGTTCACCCTTGTGGCGCGCCTGGGGCCGGATGGTGGTGGGCGGGATGTCGTAGACCTCGCCCTGGAACTCGAACCGCTCGGCGCCGTCGGCCGCCTTGATGGCGTTGATCACATCGTAGAAGTACTTGTGCGACTCGCCGATGGGGTAGCCCAGCGACGCGTACTCGTGGGGCGCGATGCCCCGGCCAATGCCCAGATGGAGGCGCCGGCCCCTGAGCAGTATGTCCAGCATGGATAGCTCGGACGCCAGGCGCACCGGGTTCCACCACGGGGCCACGACCACCGCCGTGCCCACATCGACCCGGTTGGTGCGGCCAGCCCAGTATGCCAGGTACTGCAGGGGGTTGGGCTGCATGGAATAGGCGGAACCGTAGTGCTCCGTGGCCCAGATGGAATCGAAGCCCAGGGGTTCGACCAGTTCCCCCATGTACAGGGTGTCGTCCATGTTGCTGGCGTCGGGCCTGTCCGGCGGCCGGTCGTAGTCCTCCGCCATCAGGCGCGGCCAGTCGCCCTGGTTGTAGCCGGTGACCATCACTCCACAGTGCATTGACGTATTCCTCCTTCGGGTGGGCCAACAAAGGCCGGGGCGGTTCGCCTTCTGGTGTAGCGGTCCGCCGTGCCAGTATAACCGCTTCGTGTGAGTGGCATCGGGACAGGACGCCGGCCGATGTCCGCTCACCGCCGCATGAAACCTTCCAGGCGGAGTTTCACGTCGGGCCACTCGGTGTCGATAACGCTGTAAAAAACCGAGTGGCGGTCGGCGCCGTCCCAGGCGATGCGGTGGTTCCGCCAGGTGCCCTCTTCCACGGCGCCCAACCTGAGGATCGCTTGACGGGAGCGTTGGTTGCGGCTGTCCGTCTTGAGGCAGACCCGCCGGGCGGATTGTTCTTCGAAGGCGTGTCCCATCAGCAGGTACTTGCACTCGGTGTTGACCCCGGTGCGCTGCCAGGGGGTGGCGTACCACGTCATCCCGATTTCCAGGACGCGGTTGGGACGGTCAATGTCCAGGTACGCCGTTGAACCGATGGCCTGGCCGGTTTCCCGGTGCACTACCGCGAAGGCGACCCGTTCGCCCCGGCTGGTCTGGGCCATGCTCTGCTCAATCCATTCCTGTGCATCCTCCAGTCCGGAGAACGCCGGCCGCGGCAGATAACGCCAGATGGAATCGTCGGTGTCCACGGCGTAGAGGTCGTCGGCGTGCTCCAGACCCAGTGGTTCCAAGCGGACCAAGCGGCCGGTCAGGGTGACCGGTTGCGGGTCTAGATTCGGGTTGGACACATGCGCCATGGTGATCTCCGATGGTCGGCGTGGGTTGGTTTCCGATGGGTACCCGGTTTCAGATGCCAGGTGGAATATTTTACCGGGATGAGCAGGATTGATGAGATGTACAGGATATGTTCAGCAAATCGCTGTCGTGAGGGCGTATCCTGTCGCGCATATCGGACGGAGCAGGTCAGAAACGATGCGCATAGACTTGGGCGAGTGGCAGATCAGGAGCTTCCAGGACGGGGACGCCGAGGCGCTGGCCCGGTATGCCAACAACCGCAACGTGTCGCGCAACCTGCGCGACGCGTTTCCTCACCCCTACACGGTGGCTCATGCCGAGACCTGGATCGACCTGGTTTCGCAGGAACCGCGGGAGACCGACTTCGCCCTGGCCTCGGCGTCGGAACTCATCGGAGGGATTGGTATCCTGCTGCAGCGGGACGTGCACCGCCGGTCGGGTGAGATCGGGTACTGGCTGGGGGAGCCTTTCTGGGGACGGGGGATTGCCACGGCAGCGCTGCGGGCGTTCACGGAGTGGGTGTTTCAGGAGTTCGACCTGGTGCGCGTGTACGGCTACGTGTACGAGTGGAACCCCGCCTCGGCCCGGGTGATGGAGAAGGTTGGCTACCAGTGCGAAGGCCGTTTGAAGAAGAGCGTCTCCAAGGACGGGCAGGTCATCGACCAGTTTCTCTATGCGATCACGCGGTGAGCCAATTTACGGCGGAGGAACGTCAGAAGCAGGGTTTGCGGGATTTAATGATTTGACAGGATTGGGAGAACTCCATCACGGAACGGTTCCAATCCTGGTAATCCACAAATCTTGAAAATCCTGCTTCTGACGATTCACGAAAGTGGGTATGCACGGGGGTAATGACTACGCCGTCGGCGGGTTGTCCCGGTACCAGTCTACGATCTGTGAGCCGGTGGCGGCCCACACGCCGCCGCGCCGCATCATCCGGCCCAGGGCGCGGTCGAGGTAGCCAATGCGGAAGGGCTGGCCGATGAGCCACGGATGCAGGTTCAGCGCCATCAGTCGTCCGTTCTGCTGCCCGTCCTGGTATAGCGTCTCGAAGCCCTCCTCCAGGAGTTGCTGGTAGCGTCCAACGACCACCCGGCGCTCCCACAGGGCGGACACGTCGTCCAGCTCCCACATGATGGGCAGGGTGAACATCTCCCCGTGGGGGCTGTGCAGCGGGTAGGGCTGCTCGTCGTTAACCCAGTCGCAGACGTAGCGCAGGCCGGCCTCGGACAGGAGCTGCGGGGTTCGGTTGGACTCGCCGTACTCCGGTCCGAGCCAGCCGGCGGGAGCGCCTCCGGTGGCGCGGGTCAGGGCCGCTACTGACTGGCTGATGTACTCGCGCTCCGCGTCCTCGGTCATGTCGCTGGTGATCATGCGGGACAGGGACACACCGTGGCCGATGATCTCGGCGCCGGCCTCCTGGCAGTGGCGCACCAGGTAGGGGTAGTTCTCGGCGGTCATGGCGTCCATGGCCACGGTGGCCGGGATGCCGTGCCGGCGCAGGGTTTCCAGCACCCGGAAGATGCCGACGCGGTGGCCGTATTCCCGATGGGACAGCCGGGCATAGTCCGGGAAGCCCCGGGCACCCAGGCCGCCGGCGAAGGGCGTGGTGAAGCTGTCCTCCGGCGGGTCCCATTCCGGGTGCTCCAGGTTGACGATCACGCACAGGGCGACGCGCGCGTTATCCGGCCAGCGAAGGATGCCCCTCCGGTTGAAGGGCAACCAGTCGTAGTGCGGGTGGTCCATCCCGAAGCGCCGTTCTGCGGGCATGACTTTCCTCCGTGATTCCTGTTTGAGCCCTCTATATCCTCGCCGTTGCCCACTTATTTCCGTCATTCCTGCGCACGCTGGAATCCAGCAATCGGGTCGGTTGGACTCCTTGCTGATGCGTCCGATTGGTATCCGCTGGGTTCCCGCTTTCGCGGGAACGACGGTTGGGACGAAATCAGCCGTTCAACCGTTCCGCGTGGGCCACGGCCTCGTCGTAGTAGTTGGCGATGTAGTACTCGGCGATGTCGTCGGCCGTGGTTTGCCAAACGCCGTCGTGGGACATGATGTAGCCAAGCACCTCGTCCAGATACCGGGAGCGGTGGGGCTGGCCGATGAGATACGGGTGCAGGGCGATGCACATGACCCGGCCGCTGTGTGCGCCTTCCTGGTAGAGCTGGTCGAACTGCGCCTTGCAGATCTCAGCGAAGTAATCGCCCTCGTAGTGCTGCCGGAAGAGCGGGGCGTCGTTCAGCTCGATGGAGTAGGGCACCGAGACGAGCTTGCCGCTGTTGACCCGGATGGGCACGGGCTGGTCGTCGTGCATCCAGTCGGTGTGGTAGATGAGCCCGGCCTCGGCCATGAGGTCGGGGGTGCGCTCGGTGCCGGATATGGCCGGCCCCAGCATACCCTTGAGCTGCTTGCCGGTGTGCCGCTTCAGGGTGTCGATGGTGTCCCGATAGAACTCCCGCTCCTGTTCCTCGGTGTAGTGGTTCAGGTAGCGGGTGTTGTAGATGCCGTGGCTCATGAAGTCCCAGTTGCGCTGCACCATGGCCTCGCCGATTTCGGGGAAATGCTCCAGCACGGCCATGTTCAGGGACACGCAGCAGCGGATGTTGTGCTTGTCCAGCACATCTGCCATGCGCCAGAAGCCGACCCGGTTGCCGTAGTCGCGGTAGGCGTACTGCTGAACGTCGGGATATGGCGTGCGCGGCCAGGGGTTGCGGTGCCCGTCGAACTCCGGCTCGTACTCGTAGTGCTCGACGTTGGGGGCGATCCACAGGGCGACCCTGGCGTCGTTGGGCCACTTGATGACGGGCCGGTCGATGATGGGGCTGTAATCTACGCGATTGGGCGGCAATGGCATGGCGGACACCTCCCCGAGGGTTGGCGGTTCGGAAACCCATGCGGGCTATCCCGCAGGGTGGCCGGCAGTGTAGTGCGCGAGGTTATACCCGTCAACGCGCCGCCTGTTCTCACGTGGACTCGCTGTCGCGATTCGTCAGCATCAGGATTTACGGGATTTCATGATTCGGCAGGATTGGGTGATCTCCCTCACAGAACGGTTCCAATCCTGATAATCCGCAATTCTTGAAAATCCTGATTCTGATGTCTCCCGGCCGCAAACTGGGTATGCATGAAACTGCCCGACTCGCGAGACTCTGCGGATGGCGTCGGCGGTCAAAAGGCCGTACCATTGGCCGGCGAGGGTCGTAGCACCGCGCGTGCTCACCGCAACACACGGGAGAACAGCAAAGGGGGAGCCATGGCCCAGGTCTTTGACGGATTAACCGTCCTCGATTTCACCAGCGGGCGGGCCGGTGGTGTGGCCACCATGGTGATGTCCGACTTCGGCGCGGAGGTCATCAAGGTCGAGCCGCCGGGCGGAGAAAAATTCCGGGACGCGCCCGGCTCGATCCAGTGGAACCGAGGGAAGAAGAGTGTCGTCCTGGACCTGAAGACCGACCAGGGCCGGAATCATGCCAGCAAATTGGCAGGGCTGGCCGACGTGGTGGTGGAGAACTTCCGGCCGGGCGTCGCCCAACGGCTGGGCGTGGACTACGACAACCTGCGCGAGAGCCACCCCGGTTTGATATACGCCACGCTGACCAGCTTCGGGTCCCACGGGTCCTACGCGCACTACAAGGGTTACGACGCGGTGGTCGCCGCCAAGAGTGGGCGGATGATGATGTTCGCCGAGCAGAACCCGCGCGAAGGCCCCAACTACGTGGTGGTTCAGGGCGTTTGCCACGCCGCCGCCACGGCCCTGTTACGGGGCATCACGGCAGCCCTGTACGTGCGCGAAAAGACCGGCCGGGGCCAGCGCGTCGAAACCAGCATGCTGAAGGCCGTCACCACCTACGACCACGTGTCCTGGGTCCACGGGCAGATGGTGGAGAACCGGCCCGAGGAATATCCACCAGACCCTCGAGTGGGCATCGGGCGGCCCAACCCCACGGGCTACCTGCCGGCCCGCACGAAGGACGGCCAGTGGATCCAGTTGGGCAACGTGGTGGAGCGGTTGTTCCGGTCGATGATGCACTGGCTGGACATGGACTTCATCTACGAGGACCCGCGGTTCGAGACCGCGCCCCGGCTGGACCAGGATGCGGTTGCCGCGCTGGAGCGGATCATGCTGGAGAAGGTCCAGCAGAAGACGCTGGACGAATGGATGGACATCTTCCTGGGCGAGGCCGGTAACGTAGCCGCTGAGCCCTACTACACCTCGGAACGGGCGCTGGACCATCCGCAAATCGTGCACAACGGCAACGTGCAGCGTGTTCACGCCTCCACAGTTGGCGACACCCGCCAGCTGGGTTCCATGGTGAGCATGAGCGAAACCCCGGGCAGCACGCAGGGTCCCGCCCCGGCGTTGGGCCAGCATACCGAGGAGGTTCTGGAGCGGTTGGGTAGCGGCAACGGGAAACGACCCAACGGCTCCAATGCGCCGATGCCCGAGCGCGCGCTGGAGGGGATCACGCTCCTGGACCTGGCGACGGTGATCAACGGGCCCCTGGGCTGCGCGCTGGTGGCTGAGCTGGGCGCGAGAGTGATCCGCATCGAGGCGCCGGGCGGCGACTGGGGACGCCAGGGGCTGCCCTTCTCGGCGCACCGGACCATGGCCGGCTCCGAGTGCATCTGCCTGGACCTCAAGACCGAGGAGGGACAGGAGATCATGGGCAAGCTGGCGGCCAGGGCCGACCTGCTGCTGCACAGCATGCGGCCGGGCGCACCGGAACGGACGGGGATTGGATACCAGCAGTTGCGGGAGATCAATCCCAACCTGGTGTACCTTTACGCCGGCGGGTATGGATCCACCGGGCCGTACTCGCACCGGCCGTCCATGGCGCCCATCGCCGGGGCGGTGTCCGGCGGCGGCGTGGCGCAGATGGGCCGGGACGCCTTCCCGTCGGCCGATCAGCCCATGACCATCGACGAAATCGCCGCCGTATCGAAACAACTGAAGCGGGCCAACGACGGCACCGCCGATCACAACACGGCCATGGTGAACGCCGTCGGCCTGCTGCTGGGCCTGTACGCGCGAGAGCGCACCGGCGCGGCGCAATACGTCGAGTCCACCATGATCGCGGCCAACGCCTACGCCAACATCGACGACTTCTACCGGCACGAGGGCAAGCCAGCGCGTCCGCTGCCGGACCGGGACGGCTACGGGCTCCACGCTTTGTACCGCCTGTACCGTGCGAAGACTGGCTGGGTGTTCCTGGCGTGTCCGTTTGAAGAGGAGTGGCAGGCGCTGTGCCGGACCATCGAACGGACGGATTTGCTGGATGACCCGAGGTTCGCCAGCGCCCAGAAGCGCCAGGAGCACGACGACGCGCTGGCCGACGAGTTGGGGCGGGTGTTCGCCGCAGAGGAGCCGTTGCACTGGGAGCGGTTGCTGACGGCTGCGGACGTGGCGTGCGTCAGGGCCGAGGACCGGGGAATGTACTACTTCTTCAACGACGACCCCCACGTGCGGGATCAGGGCATGCTGACCGAGGTGTCGGCGCCGCGCTTCGGCAAGTTCTGGCGGTATGCGCCGGTGGTGGAGTTTTCGGAGACCTCGGGCAAGGCCGGCCCCGGTCCGCTGAAGGGCCAGCACACGCGGCCCATCCTGCGGGAGCTGGGGTACAGCGACGAGCAGATCCGCGATTTCAAGCAACGCAGGGTGGTGGACTGGGAGGAGGAATAGCAGATGATGGCGCCCAACATCATCCCCGCCGACACCAACGGCATACGGGACAAGGCCGCAATCGTCGGCATCGGCGAGACGGAGTTCTCGTGGAACTCGGGCCGCAGCGAGCTGCAGCTGGCCTCCGAGGCCATCAAAGCCGCCTGCGACGACGCTGGCATCGCCCCGCAGGACATCGACGGTCTGATCCGCTACGACATGGAGTCGAACCACGAGACGCTCCTGACGCAGTCGCTGGGCATCAAAAACCTGCGGCACTGGGAATCGATCTCCTACGGCGGCGGCGCGGGCAACGCCACGGTGGGCCATGCCGCAGCGGCCATCGCCGCCGGGTACGCCAACCACGTGGTCTGCTTCCGGGCCGCCAACCTGCGCTCCGGCGTGCGACTGGGGCGAGCCCGTGGTCCTGAAAGCATTCCCGGCGGGGCGGACAGTTTCGCCGTGCCGTGGGGCAACATGGCGCCGGCCCATCGCTTCGGTATGTTCGTGCGGCGGTACATGCACCGGTACGGGGCCACCAGCCGGCACTTCGGCTGGGTGGCCGTGACGCTGCGGGAACATGCCTCTCGGAACCCGCGGGCGTTGCGGCGGGAGCCCATCACCATCGACGACCACCAGAACTCGCGCATGGTGGTGGACCCGCTGCACGTGCTGGATTTCTGCCAGGAGAACGACGGCGCCGCCGCAGTAGTGATGACCACGGCGGAGCGGGCGCGGGAACTGCGTCACTCGGATACGCTGACGCTGGTGGAGGCGGCGGCCCAGGGCTCCGGCCCGCGCAACGACGGCATCATATATCGCCCTGATCTGGCCGTGGCGGAATCGGAGCACACGGCGCGGGACCTGTGGGCGCGGGCCCGCCTGAGCGCGGCGGACATGGACGCGATGATGTTCTACGACCACTTCACGCCCTTCTGTTTGATCAACCTGGAAACCTACGGGTTTGTGCCGCCGGGCGAGGCCAAGGACTTCGTGCAAGGCGGCGACAACATCCGGTTTGACGGGATGCTGCCGGTGAACACCCACGGCGGCAACCACTCGGAGGCGTACATCCACGGCCTGACCCACGTGCAGGAGGCGGTGCGTTTGATCCGCGGAGATTCGACCGCGCAGCCCCCCGACAAAACGATCAACCGTGTCCTGTCCTGCAGCAGCGTCGCGCAGCTCAGCGGCGCCGTGATCATTCGTCGAGGATAGCGAGGTACTGCGATGACCCAGCAGACGGAACCGGTCGCCAAGTCGCCTGCGATGACCAAGCCGCTGGAGGCCGTGCCCCTGCCTGATCTGGAACGGGTGCCCGATTACGAGCACGGATTCTGGGAAGGTACGCGCGCCGGCGAGTTGCGTATCCAGCGGTGCGCGGGCTGCGGACGATTCCGGCACCTGCCGACGCCGATGTGTCCCGAGTGCTCATCGCTGGAATACGCCTGGACCAGGGTGAGCGGTCGGGGGTTCGTCTATTCGTTTGTGATCGTGCGCCATCCCGTGCACCCGGCGATCCGCGAGAGGGAGCAGACGCCCTACAACATCTGCGTGATCGAGCTGGAAGAGCAGGAGGGCTTGCGGGTGTGCAGCAACGTACTGCACGTGGCGCCCGAGGACATCAGCATCGACCTGCCGGTGCGGGTGACCTTCGTGCCGGCGGCGGACGATCCCGACGTGGTCCTGCCGGTGTTCGTGCCCGACACCGGACAGTAGACGCCGAAACCGTGACCCAAGGGCCACGCGATACCGAAAAACCTCCACAAGGAGCATCAGAGTCATGGCAAACGCCTTCGGCAAGATAATCGCCAACGTGGAGCGGCTGCACCGGCTGATGGACGAGGAGGGCGTATCGGCCGTCGTCGCGCGCTCGGGCAAGAACTTCACCTACCTGGCGGGGTTCGCGTACCCCGGCACACTGGCGCGTCACCTGGAGTTTCCCGACTCGCCCCGCGAGGTGCTGCTGGTGTGGCCGCGGCACGGCGAGCCGGTGCTGGTGCTGAACTCCTACGCCGCGCCGCTGGCCCGCCGCGACTCGTGGCTGGAGTGCATCGAGGTGGTGGACGACTACGCGGAGTCGCCCTATGAGCGCGCCGCCGCCGTGCTGCGGGAACTGGGCCTGGCCGGGGAGACGATCGGGTTCGAGAAGGGCTACGTCAGCGCCAACCGGTGGGAGGAAATCGGCCGGCTGCTGCCCCGGGCGCGGGTGGTCGACTGCACCGAGCTGATGGACCGAGTGCGCTGGATCAAGACGCCCGAGGAGGTGGCGGCCCTGGAGGCCGGCGCCAAGCTGCTGGACGAGGCCTACCTGGAGGTGCTGCCCACCGTGCGGCCCGGCGACACGGAACGCTTGGTGCACAGCCGCATCGTCGAGAGCTGCCTGCGTCGGGGCGCTAACTGGACGCACGGTATTCTGAACTCCAGCCGCAACACCGTGGGCTACGGCGGCGAGAGCGACCTGGCTTTCGAGGCGGGGGACATCATTCGCAACGACTACGTGGCGTACCTGAACGGCTACCCCGGTCACCAGTCGCGCACCGTGTGCGTGGGCGAGCCCTCAGTCGAGCAGAAGCAAACCTACCAGGTGGTGCTGGACATCTATCGCGGCACCATCGACCGATGCGTCCCCGGCGCGCGCACGGCGGACATCTACCACTTCGCCAACGATGCGTTCCACGAGGCCGGCTTCGACGGTAACGTGGCCCTGGCCGGCCACGGCGTGGGCGCGTGGTGGCACCAGCAGGAGCCATACATGGTGCCGTCCAGCGATCGGGTGCTTGAGGAGGGCATGGTCGTCGCCCTGGAACCGCACATCGGCCCCTGCTGGCACCTGCAGGACATGGTGCTGGTCACCGCCAACGGCCCGCGCCTGCTGTCGCCGCTGATTAGCACGGACGAGATGCTGGTGGCGGGGTAAGCGGACGCGAACTCAACGAACGTATCCACGTGTTGCTGGCGTTCGGTGGCGATGCCCAGGCTTTTAGCGAGCCGACGCGGGCGCCAAGCTCTGCGCGGTGGACGGGGTTCTTGTTATGGGTTGGGCGTGTCGGTCGGCCACGTGGGACGGGTGATCGCGTGTTGCCGAGGTGATCTGGGTATGGCGCTGCCACGACTGATGGGCCGATAGGAACTGCGTGCTTTGGCTGCCCAGTCCGGCACCGCAGCGGCCCTTCGGACTATGAGCACCACCGATATGTGCGTGGTAGGGTATTAATGCCTACGGCAGACGGTACCGGCAAAATGCGATTCTGTAGAACAGGGTGATAAATTTGGACGGCTTGAAACTAATGCTAGACAGTGTGCTGCGCGCAACAGTCTTCGATATAGGACATCCCAGCACGCATGGAGGCAGACGTTCGCGTACATATTCCAGCCTATCAAACGAAGTGGTCTCCGTGCCTGAATTCCGTCAGTTGCTTGACATCGGCGGCTCTGGTGAACCCAACGCAGTTTCTGCCCGTAGGGCTAGGCTAATTTGCTCTAAGGGCAACATTTCTGAGCTCACGGAATTCCTTCGCGTTGCACTAGCCGACTACATTGACCCAACCGAGGACACAATCGGACATGCGTTCCCGAAGGTTAGCGGCGACGGCGGCTCGGAATTTTATAACGCTTTACCCCGAGATGTGCGAGTGACTTCAACCGTTACGCCGCTGGAAGTCTTCGCGCGAGCCTTGGTGAAAGGTGCGGCGATAGCTGGATCTCAGCGCATCGTATCTATGCTGAATGGTTGGGTCAGCGGCGAGCCAATACGGTTCCGTACCTGCGCCATCTTGAACGGTGTCACGATCAAGCGGTCGTTGCGTCCAGCATCCGGGGTGGAAATCATTGCGTTGCCGTGGTCTACTGACGAACTGCCAAGCTTCCTTCCGACTCCAGTCGCGAGAGAGCCTGAGGACTTCCTCGGCAGGACGGTGATTGCTATCGACAGCCAAGCTTCGCCTCCATTATTCCGTCCCCAATATCGTGCTTGGGACTCACCCGTTAGCGCCACGCAAAGATCCGAGATCGGAGTAGACCTCGTGTGCCAAGCACTTGCGCTAACACGCGATGGGCCTGTCGATGTTGCGTTTTACTGGAACGACTACCCGGACACATACGAGCTTTTCCCTCCATCAAGTTCATCCCTCGATGGCGGCGCGCGCCACGGATTAGAGCCCCAGACCCGAGTTGGTCGGCACTTGTCGACAGATCATAAAACTGGTGTCGTCAATTTGTCGGTGAGTGATCATCTGGTGTCGGATCCTTCTCAAGCAGAGATCGCTAAGATCCTCAATGCACTGGCCCGCCCAGATTTCAGTCCAGTGAGATCGGCGGCCTCGAGGTGGGCGAAATCGAAAGACTCATACGATGGCCTTGTCGATCAATTCGTCGACTTGCGTATGGCCTTGGAAACTCTCTACCTCCATGATTTCGCGGACGAAAATAGCCAAGAGATGCGATTCAGGCTCGCGCTATTTGGTGCCTGGTATTTGGGGATTGACTTTGAAGACAGAAAGCGCATCCGGAAGACATTACGGGACGCGTACGACCGAGCGTCGGGGGCGGTCCACACCGGATATGTTGAGCACAATCTCGAGAATCTTGGATTGCTTCAGGTAGCACAAAACCTCTGTCGCCAAGGCATATTTAAGATGATCAACCAGGGCTTTCCGGAGGATTGGGGCGACCTCGTGTTGGGGGGCTGAGTCTCACCCCTCCACCTCCGCCAGGAATTCCAACACGCGCTTGACGTACTTCTCCGGCTCCTCGCTGTGGGGGCGGACTTCGGCCCAGCGGCAGTTGGGGACCAGGCGGTGGACGGCCTCGGCCAGACCGCGCGGGTGGACGTCGTTGTTGCCCGGCATCACCATGGTGGGGACTGAGACGCTTTTGAGCGCCTTTTCGGTCATGCCCAGGGTCAGGTAAGGGCCGTCGAACAGGGCGTGGATGGTGTCGCGCATCACCTGGATGAAGTCCTCGGTGTTCATGGACTCCAGGTTGGCGCGGTAGTCGGCGTCGGTCTGGGCCAGCTCGGGGCTGAAGGGCGAGAAGCGGTCATCGGGATCAAAGGCGTCCACGATAGAGGCGATGCCGCGGTTCTCGGCCCAGTCCATGCTCTTGAACAGCTTGGCGGCCAGGTAGGCGTCGCAGATGGTGCCACCGGCGATGTTGGACGGGAAGATGGCGCGCACCCGCTCGGGACGGCGCACGGCGCAGCCCAGGGAGATGGCCGCGCCGAAAGAGCCGCCACCCAGGTAGGCCTGCTCGATGCCCAAGTTGTCCATTAGCCCGAAAACGTCGTCACAGACCATGTCCCACGTCTGCACCACCATGGGGCTGCGGGACTGTCCGCCGAAGCGGCGGTCGTAGGTCACGACGCGGTGCTCCTGGGACAACGCCTCGATCACGGGCTGGTAGCTGCTGGCCTGGCCCTGGAGTCCGCCCGCGGACAGGATGATGGGCGGCCCGCTGCCGGTCTCCTCGTAGTAAAGCTCGGCTCCGTTCACTTTCGCAGTAGCCATTGTTCCACCTCCCTTCGGTCGTCGCTGCATTCTTGCAGGTAGTTTCACAATGCTGATCCTGGGCGAAGTATAGACGTGCCCGTTGGCACCGGCAACGCGCACGGCGAGTAGGGGCTTCTTGTGCCGGTGGCGGCGGTCTGATAAAAGTGTCAACTCATGGCTTCTTCTCTGGCGGCTCTCCTCGATTGGCGTCCCAACACGCCGTTCTATTACGGTTGGCTGGTGCTCGGCCTGTCGGGCGCCGGGGCGTTCGTGGCAACGGCGCCGGCCGGCGTGGTGCTGGGCGGCGCGCAGACCTACATCATTGACGACACCGGCTGGGCACGAACCCAGATCGGCCTTGCCGCAAGCTGCGGGGTGGGGCTATCGGGGGTCTTTGCGCCCTTCGCGGGACGGTTGGCGGACCGATACGGCCCCCGGTGGTTGATGCCCATCGGTGCGGTTGTTCTGGGCCTGTCCATGTTGGCGATCGCCGAAGTGACCAGCTCCTGGCAGTTCATGATCGCGGCGATCATCGGGCGAGCTGTGAGCCAGCCCTTCCTCATCGGCGTGGTGCCGCGGACCATGGCGGTCAATTTCTTCAACCGGCGCCGCAACATCGCGCTGTCCCTGACGGGCATCTATCGTCCCATCAGCGGCGCGCTGATCGTCCAGGCGTTTTCCGTGATCACGCTCCTGGCCGACTGGCGGATGGCCTTCCGGCTGATGGGATATTTGAGCCTGTGCGTGGCCCTTCCCATGATTGTCATCATGCGCCGGCGGCCGGAGGACATCGGGATGCTGCCGGACGGCGCCCGAGCGACCGCCGCGACGACGCAATCAGGCGGCGCCGCTTCCGCCCGGGGAGGGCGCGGGTCGGCGACTCGCCCCGGGGAAGAGGTGAGCTGGACATCCCGCGAGGCGATGCGCACCAGGGCCTTCTGGATGGTGTCGGCGGTAGCCTTTCTCAACGTGAGCGGCAGTTCCGGACTGGGGTTCAGCCTGGTTCCCTACCTGCACGAGTTTGCCGGGTTGACCACTCCGCAGGCGACGGGTGTGCTCAGCATCAGCACCTTCCTGGCGTTGAGCAGCCTGGTGTGGGGTCAGGTGGCGGGCCGGCTGACCCCGCGCTGGTGCATCGTGGCGGCCATGGGTGTCTCGGCGCTGGCGACACTGTGGCTGTTTCAGGTGAATTCGCTGGCGGCAGCCTACGCCTACGGAGTGTTCTGGGGGCTGTTCCACAGCGCGCTGGAGGTGCTGATGTACATGGTGCTGGCGGACTATTTCGGCCGCAACTCCTACGGCGCCATCGCCGGCGCCATGCGTCCCTTCGAGGCCGGCGGACTGGGAGTGGGCCAGATCATAGGACCCGTGGTGTACGACCTGACCGGCAGTTACACCATCTTGATCCTGTTCTCGGCAACGGCGCAGGTTTCGGGGATGATCCTTATGGCGCTGGCGCGGCGACCGGAGCGCCGGGCGCCGCTGGCGGCGGAAGCGGCGTAGGCTCAGCCGGGTCGTCCCCGTGTTTCCGGCTGCCGCGGTTACGGTTGCCTTGCGTTGCACAGCCTTTCGAGTGGGCATGAGCCCGTCACGATCTGTCAGCCCCACCGCTACTCGACGGAATCTCCTGTGGGCGAAATCTCCGCGTCAGGCCTGGCGTACCGGGCCATGAATCCCCTGATGGCGGTGAAGTACTGCTGGAACCCCACGTACATCAGGTCGTTGTGCCCGGCCCCGGGAATGATCTCCAGGTGCTTGTGGGCCGTCTCCAGCTTGTTGAACATGTCCACCGCCTCGGCCAGCGGCGCCGATTCGTCCCATTGGCCGTGGATCACCAGCGCGGGGATGTCGATGGAATAGAACCTGGACTGGTAGTCGTCCTCCAGCGCCTCGGTCACCTCCGGCTCCAGCCCCTGGGCGATGCGTCCCAGGTTCGGCCGCCCGCTCTCGATGATGACGCCGTTGATGCGGTCGCCGGCATTTATGGCAAGTTCGCCAGCGGAGTGCCGACCCATGGAGCGTCCCATCACGTACAGCGGGCCGGTGAACCGCAGCGCTCGCATCGTATCCTGCAGCCAGTCCAGCACCTCGTGGGCGTCCGACAGGATGGCGTTGAAACTCGGCGACCCACTGGACGCGCCGAAGCCCCGGTAGTCGGCGACAAAAAAGTTCGCGCCGATTCCGTTGTAGTGCGGCGCGATCTCGTCGTATCGAGCGACGTTCTCGCCGCCGCCGTAGAAAAACAGCACGGTGGGGTTTTCCCGCCCCACCGCAAAAAAACGGCACGACAAGGTGGCGCCGTCAGCCACGGTCACGCCGTAGTCCACCGCTCCGGGAGGTGTGTCCGTCCAGCCGCGCAAGGGATGGAACGATCGGGCCGAGGTCTCGGGGTTGTCCAGCACGGAGTAGTCAACGGCGGCCATGGCGGTCCCTCCTGGGCAGTGAGCCGGATTCAATTGTCGCGCGGGTAATTGGGAACCAAAGCGACCGGGCTGTGGCAGCGTCAGCTCCAGACCTCGGCCGCGAGGGAGATGGCATTCAATGCCGCCGGATAGCCCGCGTATCCTCCGGTCTGGATCAGCACCTCCACGATTTCCTCGTTGGAGAAACCCACCCGCGGGCCGGCCCGCAGGAAGTTCCGCAACTGGCCATCCGCCCGCAACGCCGTCAGCGCGGCCGTGGTGCACACCACCCTGGATTTCAGATCGAGACCGGGGCGGAAGAAAATCTCCCCGAACCCGTACTGGTAGGTGAGCACGCGCAGGTCCGGCGCAAGGTCCTCCAGGGCGCTGTTGTAGCCTCCCTGTCCCTCAGCCCCGAAGAGTTGCTCCCGCAGTTGGCGCCCGCGCGCCTCCATCTCTTCGAGGCTAAGCTCAGGCACCTCGGTTTGCGGAGCCTCGACGCCGCGCTCACGGAAAGCTTCGTGCACCAGTTCCAGGGAGTTCACTGCGGAGGGGAACCCGGCGTAGAGGGAACAGTGGATTGGCACCTCCTGGATCCCCTCCGGGCCCAGCCCCAGGCTCAGCGCACTGTGGACGTAGGTCTGAAACTGCGAGAGACGCTGGAGCGAGGAGAGGACCGACAGAGTCGCCAGCATACGGTAGCGGATGTCCAGGCCGGGTCGGGCCCACACCGCGCCAAAGATGGACTCGCCGGTAAAGTTCCTCATGCCTGGGATACTGGTCGTGGCCCTCGGTCTCTCCCGCACGGGATAGCGGCCGTGTTGCAGGCGCTCCCGTATCTCATTGCCTTTGCGCCTGAGTTCCTCGCGATCGTTCATACTTCAACTCCGGTTTGTTTCTGATGACCTCGAAACCGTAGGCCCGTCCAAACGGCGACTACCGCCGGCGCCGGATGTGATGCCTCACCCGGGCGGCGATCAGGCTACCGGACAGGCTCACCGGTTGCGAGACGGTGCCCAACGGATCTCGAACGGCGCCAACGCCGACTGCATTCTACCCGCACCACGGTCGCGTGAGCACCTCCAATATCACTGCCTGCCTCGACATTCACACCTACCCGCCGGTTTGCCGGCCGAGAGCGTGCTTCACGTCCAGTCCTATCACCGGCAACTCCCACCACGGTGCCCGAGAAACCGCTGGTGCCGTCCGGCACACCGGCCCGCGGGGGCCGGGGCACCGGACGGCGTCGCAAGACAGGGACCCGGACTGATATGAGGCCTTTATCCCAGTGGTCAGCTTGCAGGTGAGGCTATCCTCCTTGTGGTCGGGTTGCTCGTTGCTAAATCCGCAACCCCGGCCGTCAGCTGCCGGGAGCGTCGGCCTCAAATCTGGCTGCCTGCACCGCCAGGCCGGTGAAATCGGACACCGGGGTCGAATCGGGGAGGAGTAGCTGTACGCGGCGCGCCTCCGTGGCCACCGCCTGGAGGCTGCCCTCGCGGGCCCAATAGCTCCCGCGCAGCACCTCGGCGAATTCGGCGACCACCGCCGACAGCTGGAACGTCGGAGTCGTCTCTTCAAAGGCGGTGGTCAGGTCGCCCTGGTGGAACGCCCGGTTGATTTCGACCACCTCGTTGAGTCCGACGTCCTCGTAGCGCATGTAGACCGTCCCGATGACGCCCTCGGCACCTTCCCGGAGTTTCAGCTCATAGAGGGCCGTCACGCTGTGTCCGGCGCCGATTTCGCCGGCGTCCACCTCGTCGTCGCGGAAGTCCTCATCGGCAACGTCCCGGTTCTCGTAGCCCAGGAGCCGGTAGCGGCTGACAACCTCCGGGTTGAATTCGACCTGCACCTTCGCGTCCCTGGCAATAACCTGGAGGGTCCCGGTGAGGTCCTCGACGAATATGCGGCGGGCCTCCGTGAGGGTGTCCACGTAGTAGTACGCGCCGTCCCCATCGTTCGCCAGTTGCTCCATCAGGATGTCGTTGTAGTTGCCCATGCCGAATCCGACTGTGGTGAGGGTCACGCCCTGGTCGACGTAGTCCTGGACTTGACGCAGTATCGAGTCGGCGCCGGTGTTGCCGACGTTGCCCACGCCGTCGGAAAGGACCATGACGCGGGTGATGCGATTCGACGCCACCTCGTCAACCGCCAGCTTGTAAGCAAGCTTCAGGCCATCCTCAACGTATGTGGAACCGCCGGGCTGCAGGGAGTCGATGGCCTGCAGGATTTTGCCACGTTCCCTGGCTTCGGTGACATCGAGCAGTACCGAGCCGCGGTCCCCGTAGGTCACAATGGCGACCCGGTCGTCGGACCGGAGTTCGTCGACCAGCAGCCGGAGCGATTGCTTCACGAGTTCCAGCCTGCCTTCGCGGTCCATGGAGCCTGAAACGTCGATGGTGAACACCAGCGTGGCGTCCTGCCGCTGCTGCTCCGTGAGCTCTTTCCCCTGCAGGCCGACACGCATCAGCCAGAGATTGCCGTTGCCGAACGGGGACGGTGAACCGTCGATGTGAATGGCGAAGGCATCTTCAGTGGGGGCCGCGTAGCCCTGGTCGAAGTAATTGACGAACTCCTCCACTCGTATGGCGTTTTGATCGGGCAGGTGCCCATCATCGAGGAACCGGCGGGCAATGGTGTATGAAGCGGTGTCCACGTCGATGGCGAAGGTCGAGAGCTGGTCGTCCTCCGTATCTATGAAAGGGTTGACGCCGTAGTGCTGGAAAAAGGTCAGGTCGTATGGGGCGTCATTAACGGTCGCCGAGCCGCCGACGTTGTTGAAGCCCTCTGGCTGGGATGGCTGGGAGGCCGGCATTGCTGCCTGCTGCTGGGCGGGTGCGCTCGCGGGGTGCGCTGCGGTGGGGGCGGAAGCGGCCGCCTGCTGTGGGGCGGAAGTCGCTGCGGGGGGCGCTTGGGCCGCCTGCTCTGAGGCTGGCGCCGGGGCCGCCTGTGGCGCGGGGTGTCCGGAGCCGCCGCAGGCCATCACGGCCAGCAGCAGCACCACGATCGCCAGTGGAACGATTGCCTTTGACAAGATTGGGTTCATCTCTTCGCCTCCTTTGATTTGGGTTTGGCGATGTCAAGGTTAGGTGTTCACTGGCTGTACACTGAACTACAGATGTGTAACACTCGGCCGATTTCGTGCAGCAGGATTGTATCTTTTGCCAGAATTCGGGGAACTTCTCACTTCCCACGTCGGCCGGTCGGGGATCAGCGATTCCGACCTGGCGCGACGCATCGGCGTGAGTCGCGCGACCCTGATCCGCTGGAAGGAGGGTCTCACCGCAAGGCCGCGCTACCGCGAGGATGTGCTCCGCTGCGCCGAGGTGCTGAGGCTCACGCCGGAAGAACGAGACGAGCTGTTGACGGCGGCGGATTTCGAGCCGGAAGCCGCTCCTGCTGAAACTTCGCCCCTGGAACCGGTCCATACGCCGTCGCCGGTGCCGCCGGCCGAGCCTGTTGAAACCCCGGTCCAAACCCGCAAGGGCTGGAGGCCCCGGGTCGTCATCGCCGCCGGAGCGGTGGCAGTGGTGGCCGCCATCGTGGCGGCGGTCACGCTGGCGCTGGTCGGTTTTTCCGGTGAGCCGGACCGTCCCGTGACGCCAACTGAAGAGGCTCCGATCGATGTTCCCGGTGAGCCGGACCATCCGACAGCAGAAGCCGGCGAGGCGCTGATCTTGATCGCACCATTCGCCAACTACACGGCCGGCCAGCTGGAGTTCAACATCCGCGGTCGTCTCAGAGACAGCATCAACCAGGAGATCGCCGCCGCAGGACTTGAAGGCATCAGGATTGACGATTGGATCGAAACCGTCCCGGGGCATCAGGCGGCGCTATCGGCTGCCAGGCAGTCGGGTGCGGCCATCGTGATCTGGGGCGAATACGACAGCGGAAGGGTGCTGGCCAACCTGACCTCGACCCCAACCGAGAGCGAGTCTCTCGGCCCGCAGGTTGTTGAAATCGCCACATCGCCGTCCGAATTGCCCACGGCCATCAACATCGACCTGACCGCGGAGGTGCGTTCGGTGGCGCTGCTGAGCCTGAGCCAGGTGTACCTGCAGCGCGGCGAGTTTGAGCCGGCCAAGACCGTGCTGTTCCAGGCCCTGGAGCATCCGCCGGCAGATCCCGCCGCGCTGGCCAATCTGCGCTACCGGTTGGGCCAGGCATATTTGGGTGGCGAGTACGCCGATTTGGACGAGGCCATTTGGCGTTTCACCGAGGTGCTATCGGTGCAGCCCCGGTCCGCCGACACTTACAGCAGCCGCGGCCTGGCCTACCTGGAACGCGGCCGACCGGGCGACGAGGATCTGGCCATTGCCGACCTGACCAGGGCGTCGGAACTGGCTCCCCACCTGGCGGCCCCGTACTTCAACCGGGCTGCCGCCTATATCGCCAGGGGTCGCCCCGGTGACCAGAGCCGTGCGCTCCGCGACCTGGAACGGGCAATCGCCGCCGGCGTGGAAGGGCCAGGCGTGTTTGTCAATCGGGCGGCGGTTTACCTGGAACGCGGCCGCGAAGGCGACCTTGACCTGGCCTTCGAGGACCTGGCGCGCGCGATCGAAATGGACCCCAGTCTGGCGACGGCGTGGGTGAACCGGGGCAACGCCCGGTTGCAGAGGGGTGAAGACGGGGACGTTGAGCAGGCCATCGCCGACTTCACCAAGGCCATAGACCTCGCGCCCGACATCGCCCTCGGCTACTACCACCGTGCCCTGGTGTACTCTGAATCTGAAAACTGGGACCTTTCAAACTCCGACTTGCGCGCGGCCCAGGAACGTGATCCGCGAGACCCGGCGATCAACAGCGCGCTGTGTTGGCAACTGGGAGTACAGCGTCGACCCGATGAGGCCATGCTCTACTGCAACCTGGCGCTGGAGCGGGAGCCGGACGGGCCGGCGCGGGACAGCCGCGGACTGGTGTACGGCGTGATGGGTTCGGTCGACGAAGCCGTGACGGACTTCAGGGTGTTTCTGGACTGGGTTGATGCATCGGAGAAACCGACCTGCCGTCCACACTACGGGCCCAGCCGGGAGTCGTGGATTGGCGCGCTTGAGGCGGGCGGCAACCCGTTCGACGACGAAACGCTTAACGAACTGCGGTTGCGCCCCGCGTCTCCGGGCGCAGCCCCCTGTTGATCCTGGAGCCAGACCGGTGCCGCCATAACGCGTGGAACGCCCAGGCCGACGCAAAACGGACTTACCGTGAGGGTGATGTTGCAGGGGTTCCACCGGCTTGCCCGATCACAGCGCCACGCGAGCCGGATGGCAACGGCAATGCAATGGGACGGGACGGGACGGGCACACCCCCAGCGGTGGTATCGGCTTGATCTCGGACTAATATTGGCGAGTTTCGAAGGGGCGATATGATCGGCGGTCCCAGTTCCCGGGATCGTACTCGGTCCCTGCTGCCGGTCCCGGGTTGGCGGCCGTGTCCAGCCTGACGGGACGGTCTCGTGGGGGTTTCGCCCCTGAGGCCACGGGTGAAACGGAGCCGACCACTGGCGATGGATCAGCCGGATGCTTCGCGACCGGAGCCAACCATCCGGCGCCTCCTCGCCCCCGGAGACTCGTACAACACCCCGGCATCGATGAGCGCGGTCACATCCGCCGGCGAGTACGCCAGGTGCTCGGCCAGCACCTCGTAGTTGTGTTCGCCCAGCTGTGGCGCCGGTCCGCTCACCGCCGCCGGCGTCGCCGAAAAGCGATACGGCGGCGACACCACCCCCACCGGCCCGACCTCCGGGTACTCGATCTCCTGGAACGTCCCGCGCGCGTTGTAGTGGGAATGCCGCCAGATTTCCTCCTGCGACAGCACCGGACCGGACGAGATCCGCGCCTCCGCCAGCACCAGCAGCGCCGCCTCGTCGTCCGGCAGGGTCTGCAGCCATGCCTCGATGATACCCACGATTTCGTCGCGCCGCTCCACCCGGTCGTCGTCCGTGAGGTAACGCGGGTCCGCGATCAGATCCTCCCGTCCCATGCACTCGCACAGCCGGCCCCACGCGCTGTTCGGCCCCTGCCCCGGCGCTTGCAGCGAGATATAGCCCTCTCTCGCCTTCAGTATGCCCATGGGAAAGGTGTAGGTGTTCTGCTCCCCGTTGCGGTAGTGCAGCGGGACACCGTGGTTGGCCGCCACATGGGGCATCGCCAGCGAGTCCAGGAACAGCAGGCTGTCGATCATGGACAGGTCGATATATTGGCCCTCGCCGGTGCGCTGCCGGTGAAACAGGGCGTAGCCCACGGCCATCGCGCCGGTCATGCCGGTAACGGTGTCGCCGATGCCGCCCCCGATGGTGTACGGCGCGCCGTCTCGTTCTCCGGTGATCCAGTTGAGGCCGCTCACCGCCTGCGCCACCGGGTCGGTGCAGACGTGCTCGGGATTGTGCGCGAATCCCTCCTGGCCGTAGCCCGTCATGGAGCACATGATGATGCCCGGGTTCAGCTTCCGCAGGTTGGGATAGTCCAGCCCGTAGCTCCGCACCACGTGGGGGGTGTAGTTCTCCACGAAGACGTCGGCCCGTTTGACCAGCGCGTGAACGATCTCGCGCCCGGCCTCCGTCTTGAGGTCGACGCACAGGCTCTTCTTCCCGCCGTTCAGGTGCAGATACGGGACGCCGTTGCGCGTGGGCAGCGATTCCGGCGTGAACCGCTCATCCTGGTCCGCCACCGGCCGCTCGATCTTGATGACCTCCGCGCCCATGTCGGCCATGATCCGGCTGCAAAAGGGCCCGACGAACGCCGCCGTGAAATCGAGAACCGTTACCCCTGCCAGCAGTCCCGTAGCCATAAGCAACCTCCTCGTTGGCCGAACCCCGATTGTACACGCCGGCGGCGAGCGAGTTGTGGATAGGTTGCTGTATCAGGTCGGTTACGAGGGTCGCGCACCGTCGTCAGATGCCCAGTGCGGCTACCCCGGCCTTGGCGATGGCCTCGTCGTCGAACCCGCTGGGCAGGCCGCCCACACCGATGGCGCCGACCACCACGCCGTCGTGGAAAACGGCGACCCCGCCCGGTATCGCTATCAACTGCGGGTCCCCGAAGGAGTCCAGCGTCCGGCCCGTACTGCTGAGTTGCTCGGCGAACGCGGCAGTGTCCATGGACCGGACCGCCGAGGTGTAGGCCTTGCGAATGGCAAAGGTGGGCCGCAGGCAGCGGTCCATCCGAGCGTAGGCCAGCAGATTGCCGGCGTCGTCCACCACGGCCATATCGACCTTGCGCCGGTCGGGGTCACGGTTGAAATCGGCGATCATGGCCGTAATGGCGTTCTGGGCTTGTTCCAGGCTGATCATGGCCTTGTTGTACATGGTTCCGTCTCCTTGAAAATTGGCGTTGAATGGATCGAGCGTCTCAAAATGGTGTTCGTGCAATCGGTTTGTCAACCGGCAATTGTCCTGACGAGGCCGGCCGGGGTCGGACTCATCTCGTTCCGTATAGCCGGTTGAGATTGCCCAGTCGGTTGGGGTCCAGATCTCTGTCCTGCAGGGCGGGATGTTCGGGACCGTACCGGTGGGCGCGGAACACGGCGTTGGCCATGCCGTATTGGGACGGCACGAAGAATGGGCTGACGTATTCCCAGACGATCTCGTTGGCCGGCGTGACCTCGAAAATCCGGCCCTGCTGACCCTCGGTGATGAGGGTATTGCCGTTGGGCAGCCGCTGAGCTCCGCCCGTGAAGTGGGTGAAGAAGGATACCATCGGGCGGCCCTGGTACTGCCACACGATCTCGCTGGTGGACGGGTCGACCTCGATGACCCGGGAGTAGCTGAGCCCGCGACGGTGGGAGCCGTTGTCCAACAGCAGCACGTTGCCGTTTTCCAGGTAGGTGGGGTGATGCTGGTGGGATATGTTGCCCGGTCCCCACTTCCAGGTGAACTGCCCCGTTGACCGGTCCACCAACGCCACGGTGTCGAGGATGCGGAAGCTGATCAGGAAGGTGCTGCCGTCGGGTGACGCCGTCAGGTCGTTGGCGCTACCCCAGGCATCGCGCCGCTCCAGGGGACAGATCACGTCCGTTTCCGGGTCCAGGTGGTCGGCGGAATTCCAAACGCTCACCTCGGTTCCATCGGGCGCAACCTCCACCACCTGGTCGCCGAGCATTCGCTCCGGGTCGCCGGCGGTGGTGAACCCGCCCCGGACCCTGCCGGTCAGTTCCGCCGAAATTCGGTCGCGTTGCAGCAGGAACAGATTGTTGCCGTTGGGCAGCCGGTTGTGCCGGCGCAGGCTGGGGTCGTGGTGCTCCCAGACCAGCCGGCCGTCCCAGTCCAGTTCGCGGATGTGGTCGGCGCCTGGCGGGTTGGCCCCCAGGTCGCGGAAAAGCAGGTTGCCATCGTCCAGCAAAAAGCCATAGGCGATGCCGCCGGGATAATGCCAACGATGGACGAAGTTGCCCCCCATATCCACCAGGTAGGCGTCGTCACCGCCGTTGGGCGAGAAGAGCGTGTACCCGCGGTACGCGCCGGACGAGTCATAGCGGATCAATCCGGTGGGACGGTAGGATGTGTTCATCGGGCGCTGCTCCACTGTCTCCTGGATCAAGGGTATCAGTCAGATCCCCTTCCAGTTCAATCCGCGGCTCGTTGGCAGAGGATAGCGTCTGTGACACGGGTGGTAAACTCGGCGCTGCCCCAAGTCTCAGATCCCGGAGGGCGGCAGGAGACAACACGTATGCGCATCGCGGTACCAGACCTGGTGTCAAACTCCTACTTCCCGGCCGTCGCGGCGGTGGAGCTCGGGTTCTTCAAGGAACAGGGAATGGATGTGGAGTTGGAGATGGTGTTCCCGGTGGGCCGGGCCATGCAAGCCTTGCGGGACGGCGACATCGACTTCGTGGCCGGTCCTGCCCACGCGACCCCAGCAGCCTTCCCCGGATGGCAGGGAGCCAAACTGCTGGCTGCGCTGTCCCAACATACCTTCTGGCTGCTGGTGCTGCGCGCTGATTTGGGAGTTCAACCCGGCGACGTTGCCGCGATCAAGGGCTTGCGGATCGGCGCGGCTCCCGGGCCCGACGCTGCCCTGCGCCAACTGCTGGCCGAAGCGGGCGTCGATCCTGAAGCGGACGGCGTGACGCTGGGCCCGGTGCCCGGCAGCGGCGACCCTGGCGTGTCTTTCGGCGTCCACGCCGCCCAGGCCCTGCGGGACGGAACAATTGACGGGTTCTGGGCCAACGCGATGGGCGCGGAGGTGGCGGTGCGGAGCGGCATCGGCGCGGTGGTGCTCGACCCCAGGCAGGGTCTCGGCCCACCGGCGGCCAGGGACTTCACCTTTGCGGCGCTGATCACCACGGACAGGTTGATCGAGGACTCTCCGGGCTCCGCTGAAGGTGCGGTGCGCGCGGTGGTGGCGGCGCAGACGGCCCTGCGGGATGAGCCGTCTCAGGCGGTCGAAGTCGGCCGGCGGCTGTTTCCGCCCGACGAGGCACTGTTGATTGAGGATCTGGTCCGGCGGGACTCGGACTACTACTCCGCGGAGATTTCTACGGACTCGGTAACCAGCCTCAATGGGTTCTGCCGCAACCTTGGGCTGCTCTCCGGCAACGTAGCATACGAGCAGGTGGTCGCCAGCAGGCTCGCCCATCTCTGGCACGGAAGTCAGGTGTAATTCATGAAGGTGGATATCAGGGTGCCCGTCGGCCTGCCGGTCCAGGAGACCGCCGAGTTCATCGCGGGATGTGAGGCCGCGGGCTTTTCCGGCGTTGGCGTCCACGATCATCAGCACAGCGGGCGGGACGTCTTTCTCACCCTCGCGCTGGCCGCCGAGCGGACCTCACGGCTCACCCTGTACCCGGCGACCTCCAACCCGGTCACCCGTCATCCGATGGTACTGGCGTCGTTGGCTCACTCGCTGGAAGAGGTCGCGCCGGAGCGGGCACGCCTGACCATTGCTCCCGGCTACCTCGCGGTACGCAATATCGGCCGCCCTCGGGCCACCGTTGACGCCATGCGTCGCGCCGTATCGACCATCCGACGATTGCTGCGCGGGGAGCAGGTGGAGTTCAACGGCATTGAAACCCGGCTCCGCAATATCAGCGACCCGCCGCCGCCGGTTTTCGTGACCGCCGCCGGCCCAAGGATGGTAGAGTTGGCCGGGGAAGTTGCCGACGGCGCCCTGTTGCTGGTCGGGCTCCATCCCCGGGCAGTCGATGCGGCTCGTCGCCGCCTGGAGATCGGAGCGGCGCGGGTGGGTCGAAGCCTCGACGGATTTCAGACGATCTTCATCACGCCAACGACGGTATTGGACGACGGCCCGGCGGCCCGGCGCTTTCCCCAACAGTGGTTCCGACCCGACCAGCCGTACCTGAAGTACCCCAGCGACTCCAACCTGTTCTGGCTCCGCGAGGCCGGCATCGACCTGGACGACAATTTCGTCCCGGAATCCATCAGCGACGCTCAGGCGGCGGAAATTTGCGACGCCTTTGGCCTGTTCGGCACCCCTGAGGAGTGCCTGGCCAGGCTGAAGCGGGCGCGGGACGAATCGGGCATCGAGCACGTCTTTATCTTTCCCACCCACACCCAGGAGGGCGGCTACGACATGCCGCGCGCCGAGGTGGACGCCTTCCGTGAAAGGATAATTCCGGGCCTGGGCGCCGCTTCCTGACGGCTCTTCCATCTCCTGCCCCAACCCGCCACGGTGCTCCCTGAGGCGGACCGGTCGCCACCGCAGACAGAGCGGTCCGGAGTAGCCGAGCCCGCCGACATTTGCGTTTGACAGGCAGCCAGCGCATCCGAGTTTCCAACGGCCGGCGCGGTGTCCGGCAACCGAGGGTCAACGCCCGCCCCGGCAGCGGCGCACCCTGAGCCATCGCGGCGGCGACACACCCCATCCGGGATTCGACGCCCCGCGACCCAACTTCGCGGCTCCCGTTCGACGGCATAGCGCCAACTCCCGCGGGATCAGGCCCGCCATCGCCGGACGCACCGAGCCCGGACGCAAAACCGCGTACCGGCGGCCAGCCCATCACGGATAGCCCGGCGAGGTACCCCAGGGTGCAAGGGGCCAACGGCTCCTCGTATACCCCGTACACCCCCGTAATTTTTCGCGTCGCTCTGCTTGCTGTACCTAGATCAGAGCGGTACTCACATGTTGTACTGCCAAATGTGCATAATGCACATTGATGAAATGGATAATCGCCGTTCGTTACTATCAAATGCACAGTCAAATCACAGTTTGCACCATGCCAAATGCTCCGTGATCGCCCATAATTGAGCAATAGCACATCTCGGTGTGAATAATCCGACGGTGAAAATCGACATGACTGAACCGATACGATGGGGACTGGCTTGGGGGCTGGCAATCATCCTGCCGGCCACCCTGTGGGGCTGCGGACCGGCGGCGCCCACCGCCGAACAACTCATTCCATCCCCTGCTCCGCAGCAACAGGTGGACCCGGACGTGAGTCCCGGACCATCTCTCGGAGTCACATCACCACCGCCCGCCTCGGACGAGTTTACGGAACGTTCTCCGGCCATGGCAGGTCGCGATGCGCAGTTCCGGGCCAGGCACGTCACGGCGCTCAATCCGTCCACCGGACCCAGCTATGAGACTCCTGAGGACCATGTGGATAGTCGGGTGATAAATCAGGCGGGCAGATCGGATTCGGGCAGCGAATCGGTCCGAAAACAGCAGGAGAAAGAGCGTGCCTATACCTGGCGCGACGGCGACCGCATTCTCACCGTGCTGCTGCAACCGGATTTGGAAGTGACACCGGGTGGCACGATCGGGACACGCGCCGACACTGTCGTCAGAGCGGCCCGGAATGAAACTCAGGGCAGGACGGCCCGGTCCGAAGTTAGTAGTCAGGCTATCCCCTCCGACCTGCCCGTGTTCCAGTCGCAATCCGGGGCGCTGATGACGCTGCCCGGCGGGGTGCTGCTGGCGCTGGACAAAACGTGGAGCGCGGAGCAGACCGACGCGTTCTTCGGACGTAACGGAATCAAGCCGGCTCAGGTTTCGGAATTGGGTTATATCGCCAACGGCTTCTACGTGGAAACCGAACCCGGGTTCCCATCCCTGGAGCTGGCTAATTCCCTGGCAGAGCAGCGCGGGGTCCGGATATCGACCCCCAACTGGCAGCGCGATCTGGTGGCCGAATAGTGCCACGCGCGTCCACAAGGGATCGTCGCTTCTCGTTGGCGACGCGGCGTAAGCGCGAACTTTCGGTATGACAAGGATCGCGTTGCCTGCGGCGCCGCTACTGGCGGCGCTGGTCTTGCTGGGCCTGCTGATGCCGCTGGACGTCAGGGCGCAGGCGACCGTCCCGGGCACGCCAGCCGTCGATGAGGTGACGGCCCGTGCCGGCTGGCTTCTGGTGAAATGGTCGGCCCCATCAACCGACGGCGGCTCGACCGTCACGGCCTACGACGTGCGGCACATCGAGACCAGCGCCACTGACAAAGCCGACAGTCAGTGGACCGAGAAGGAAAGCATTTGGACCGCCGGCGACGGCGATCTGCGGTACGCATTGGATGGCCTGACCAACGGCACCGGGTACGACGTGCAGGTGCGGGCCGTGAACGCGGAGGGTGACGGCCCGTGGTCGGCGACGGTTACGGGTACGCCTGAGATATCTGAGGCAACCAGGGCAACTCTGACTATGGTGCGCGGCGACGACGGAGCGCTGGCGGTGGCCTGGAAAGCTCCCACGACCCTCGTCGACCCCGACGCCACCTACGACCTGCGGTATATCGAGACTGACGCCACCGACAAATCGGACGGCGAGTGGACCGAGACGACCGGCGCGAGCACCGATGACCTGCTGCTTTATGGACTCACCGGGCTAACCAACGATACGGAGTACGACGTGCAGGTGCGGGCCGTGGAATTTGCCACCGCCGGGCCATGGTCGAACACCATGAGCGCCACGCCGGCGGATTACGGACAGAAGTTGAACGACGCCAGGGAAATCACCCTGGCAACCACGTCTTCCGGGGAAATTGATCCCGTGGGAAGCAATTATTTCTGGGGCAAGATCACGGACGGTGCGGTGGGCGACGGAGTCATCCATTCGTCCGACTGGGACTACTTCAAGATGGTGATCACTGATGACCATGCTCCGAAGCCCCTGGATTTCCAGATCTTCACCGAGGGCAGCATGGACACTTCGGGCACGCTGTTCAATGCTGTTGGCGAATCCATCATCCAGGTGGGTAACGGCCCGGGGTTGCCCAACCCTGATAACTTTCTCATCCGGTACACTCTGCAGGCGGGAACCTATTACATCAGAGTTCTCGCGGACTCTGGGGTAACCGGCGAATATGTACTCCGGATAAAGGCCGCCCCCGAAACCACGGGCCCCGCTGATCCCAAGAAATTGATACTGGGCGGAAGCACCAGCGGGCTGATAAGTCCGGTTGGCGATACCGACTCTTTCAACCTGGAGTTGACGGAACGGACGGACGTGATCATACGGGGTTTCGGAAGGCCCGACGTTACCGCGCGGCTCTTGAACGAACACGGGGCCGTGCTTGCCCAGAACAACGACGGCAACCTCGCGCCCAAACCCGAGGGTTTCCTGATTCGCCGGACCCTCGACGCGGGCACCTATGAACTCGAGGTCAGCAGTCACCGCGGTTTAACCAGTGGTGGGTACACCGTGTACACCAGCGACGCCGGAAACCCGGGCAACACGGCGGCTACGGCGCAAGCCATCACTCTCGACAACGCTGTCGGCGGCAACATCACCTCCACCAGCGACGTGGACTATTTCAGCATCACCGTGGAAGATACGACCTACGTGCAAATCTGGGCCGCGCCCAACGACTCCCGCACTGATGTTGACGCAGAGATTGTGGACGCTGGCGGAACCCCGATTGACGCCGACTTCAACGAAAATTTCGCTGGCGCTTACGCAAGGATCTTCAGCTTCGGCATCGCCCACGAACTCGACGCCGGCACGCATTACATGAAGGTGACCGGCGCGGGGAACAGCACCGGCAGGTACACCGTCATCATTCTCGACGACTGGGGGTTCGCGAGGATGGTGGATACCTGCAAGGACGTCGCGCGTGGCGGAATATCCGACACTTGGTACGGGTGCCAGTGGCACCTGCAGGATGACGGACTGTCCGGCTCGGGTTCAACGGAGGACATCAACGTTGAGGGCGTATGGAGTGGAGGGAACCGTGGAGCAGGGATCACGGTGGCGGTCGTGGACCAGGGAATGCACCACCAGCATGAGGACCTGACGGACAATGTAGATACATCCAGGAATCACGACTTCGTCGGCCAGGGCGGCGTTTACCACCCGTTTGAAACGCACGGCACGGCGGTTGCCGGCATCATCGCCGCTCGGGACAACTCGATAGGAACGCGAGGCGTCGCGCCGCGGGCCACAATCTATGGATACAACCTGCTGAGCACCGGCCATTTAAACGATGAGTTTGACGCCATGTCCCTGAATGCGGCTACGACGGCGGTATCCAACAACAGCTGGGGGCAGGGGGACACTGGATCGCCGGAGTATGCACCCAGCATGTGGGCTGAGGTGATCGAAAACGCGGTAAATACGGGTTACGGCGGCAAGGGTGTGTTCTACGTTTGGTCGGCCGGCAACGGGGCGCGGAATGGAGACTATTCCACCCTTGATGAACGCAACAATTTCCACGCCGTGACCGCCGCCTGCGCCGTGAACCAGGAGGGCAAGCGAACGTATTACTCGGAAAAGGGCGCGAACCTGTGGGTGTGCGCGCCCTCCAACGACAGCGGCACGGCCGGCATCGCCACCACCACCAACAGCAACCGGTACACGAACGCTTTCGGAGGCACCAGCGCGGCGGCGCCCATCGTTTCGGGAGTGGCTGCGCTGGTCCGAAAGGCCAACAACGCCCTCACGTGGCGGGACGTGAAGCTGATCCTGGCCGCCTCGGCCCGCAAGAACGACGCCTCAAACTCCGGTTGGGAAACGGGCGCATCGAAGTACGGCGACACCGGAACCTACAACTTCAACCACGAATACGGTTTCGGCGTGGTCGACGCCCAGGCTGCGGTTAGTCTGGCCAACGGCTGGACGAACGTGCCCGGCCTGCGCAGGTCAACGGTCGAGGCGGGAACCATCAATGTCACCATTCCCGACGCCACGAGCACGAATCCGGGCGCCACGGTGACCAGCAAATTGACCGTGGGCAGTCACGTTGAGTTCGTCGAGTACGTCCATGTTGATGCGCATTTTGACCACGACTCATTTCGGCATCTGGACGTGGAACTGGAATCCCCGGACGGCAAGGTATCCAAGCTGGCCCCATACTTCGATCAGACTGCCTTCGGCTCGGATATCCCATTCGCCTTTATGGACAATCCCCTGCGGCTTGGGTCAGCGAAGCATCTGGGCGAGAGCGCCGAGGGCGAGTGGACGCTGCGCGTTACCGACCACATACACGGCAAGCAGGGAACCCTGGAATCCTGGGACATCACGGTGTTCGGCCACGGCACCAAGCCCACGGCCCCGGGCATCGACGAAGTGCAACCGATTTCGGGCGGATTCAGGGCGATCTGGAAGACGCCCGCGGACCCCGGCGCATCGGACATAACCGGATATGACGTGCATTACATCCGTAGCGACGCTGCCGACAAGGCCGACGGTCAATGGGCAACGGCCAGCGTTGCATCCAGCGCGCGCGAATACACGGCCACCGGTCTGGACGGCGGTGTGAGATATGACGTACGAGTGCGGGCGGTCAACTCCGATGGCAACGGCCCGTGGTCCAGGACCAGTAAAGTAACCGCAGACTCGGCAGACGCGCCGACCATCACTTCCGTCACCTCAGTGGAGCAGACGCTGATCACAAAGTGGACACCGCCCGCCAACTCCGGCCTGGGGACGGTCGCTTCCTACGACCTCCGACACAAATTCACCAACTTCGGCGGCTGGACCACAGTTGATGGCATCTGGGCGACCGGAGACGGGAACTTGGAGTACACCCACACCCCATCCAGCTTCCTGGGATACGGCAGATCCCACTACGTCCAAATGCGGGCGGTCGTTGGGTCCACCGAACACCCGTGGTCAGCCTCCCGCACGGTGGTCACAGTGCCTAGCGAGCCTACCATCACCACCATTACCGCCGATCCCGGCGGCAGCAAGATTAACGTGCCGTGGGCACACGCGGTCAGTACTTCCCAGTTTCCGGTCACTTCGTACGACCTGCGCTACATCGAGACCAGCAAAGACGAGGCCGTTGACGCAAACTGGACAGTCAAAACCGGCGTGTGGACCAGTCGGGAAGGGTACACCATCGATGGCCTGACCAACTGGGTGCAGTACGACGTGCAGGTTCGGGGGTGGAACGCGGGCGGCCCCGGCCCGTGGTCCGCAACCAAAACGGGAACCCCGACCAACTCCGCCGTGCGCGTGACGCTGCAGTGGGAGAAGACCTCGGTGGACGTGAACGAGGACGCCGGCTCCGTGACCCTCAAAGCGACTGCGACCACGGACGTCGATGCAGCGCTGCCGTCCGATTTCTCTTTCGATGCGACCGTGACCACTGAAGACGGCACTGCCACAGAATCCGAAGACTACGTGGCACCGTCCAACGGGACGCTGACGTTCCAGCAAAGCGACTTCGAGCGCGTGTCCACCGGCAGCGGCTATCGATACCGGGCGACCCGGGAGTTCAGCGTGACCATCCTGAGCGATGATGCTGACGAAGCCGACGAGACATTCACCGCGACACTGGACTACGTCGGGACTGCCACCACGAACCTCTTGGGCGGGAACTCCGTCGCGACGGTCACCATCAATGATGTCAACAACAATCGCGCCCCCGAGTTTGAGGACGACACGAGCGCCACGCGGTCGATCGACGAAAACTCCACGCAGGGAACGGCGGTGGGAGCGCCGGTAGCGGCCACTGACCTCAACGGCGACACGCTGACCTATTCGATTGATTCCCAGCAGGGCGGCCCCTACACCGTCGACGACACGACGGGCCAGATCCGAGTGGGCGCCGGGGCCACCCTCGACTACGAGCGCAGAACGACGCAGCGGGTGAACCTCCGCGTGGAAGACCCAAACGGCCTCTCCGACACCATCCAGGTTCGGATCGAGATCGCCGACGTGAACGAGCCGCCCGTGGTCAACGGAAACGCCACCGTAGATTGGCAGGAAAATCGCACCGGAAACATCACCCGCTATACCGCCACGGACCCGGAACGAGACTCCGTCGAATGGTCGGTGAAAGGCGCTGACGCCAACTTTTTCACCACGGACAGCGGGGGCTACCTGACCTTCAATGATCCTCCCGACTTCGAGGATAAGGCGGATGATGATAGCAACGGCCTCTATCAGATCACGGTGGTTGCCACCGACACCGCAGGCAATTTCGACGAGCTGTACGTGACGATCACCGTCACCAACGTCAACGAACCGCCGACTGTGGATGGCAGGACGGCGCTCGCTCTCAGCGAGAACGACGATGCTTTTGACGAGAGATACACCGCCACGGATCCGGAGGGCGGCAGCACGACGTTCGCCTGGAGCGTGTCCGGCGCCGACGGCGGGGACTTTCAGATCACCCGCGACAACCAGGACGGTGTTCTGACCTTCCGCAACACGCCGGACTACGAGCGGCCGGCGGACTCCAATGGCAACAACGAGTACCTGGTGCAGGTGAGGGCATCGGACGGGCAGTACACGGGCACGCTGAACGTGACGGTCACGGTAGCCAACGTGAACGAACCGCCAGAGTTCAACTCCAGCAGCCTGAGCAGGACTTCTTTCAGCTATGCGGAGAACGGCACTGCCGCGCTGTATACCTACCGAGCAACGGACCCGGAGCGGGATACCATCAGTTGGTCCGTGTCTGGAACCGACCGGAACGATTTCGACATCAGCAGTGCGGGCGTGCTGACCTTTGCCGAAATACCTGACTTCGAGATGCCGGACGACGCAAATGGCGACAACGAGTACCTCGTAACGGTGGTTGCCGAAGACGACAACTCCAATAGAGCCACGCTGGACGTGGTGGTCACTGTGACCAACTCCACCGGCGCCGAGGAACCCACCATCACCACCACGGGCAACCCATCGCCCTACCGGGAGAACGGCACCGGGGCGGTGTACACATTCCGCGCCCGGGACCCCCAGGGCCGCGCCGTAGCTTGGTCCATAACCGGCACGGACCGCCACGCCTTCGAGATCAGCGCCAGCGGTGTGCTCACGTTCGCCAGCCCTCCAGACTTTGAGAACCCCACCGACTCCGGCCGCGACAACAGCTATGAAATCACCGTGGTGGTGACCGACGATCAGGGCCTCATCGACAGCGTGGACGTCATCATCACCGTGACCAACCACAACGAGGGCGTGGAGCCCACCATCGGCAGCCGGAGCCCGCCGTCGACCTACCCCGAGAACCGTACGTCGACGGTCTACACCTTCAGCGCGTCCGACCCCCAGCGTCAAACCCTCGCGTGGAGGCTGGAGGGCGATGATAGCGGAGCCTTCACGCTCGCCATCGACAGCGGCGGCCGGGGCGTACTGGGCTTCGCCACGCCACCGGACTTTGAAGATCCAGTGGATAGGGACCGACAGAACGACTACAACCTGATCGTGGTGGCAACCGACCCTGATGGCCACGCCGATCGCCTCTCGTTCACCATCACCGTCACCGACGTGAACGAAGGGCCGGAGGTGACCGGCGGCGGCGATACCTTCGCCGTCCAGGAAAACCGGAACTGGCCGGGAGCGACCTTCACCGCTTCGGACCCGGAGGGCGGCAGCGTAACCCGCTGGAGCCTGGGCGGCCGGGACGCCGGCGATTTCACCATCAGCAATACGGGCCAGATCACCTTCCGGAACACTCCCGACCACGAACGTCCCGACGACGCAGACCGGGACAACGTCTACGAGGTGGAGGTGCGCCCATACGACGGCCGGTACTATGGCTCACACGCCATCACCCTGACCGTGGAGGACACCACCGAGATCACCGGCCCGTCCACGTTAAGCCGAGATGAGAACTTTACCGGGACGCTGTCGACGTATGCGGCCACCGGCCGCGGCGACCTGAGCGTGAATCCCAACTGGCGGCTCGCTGGCACGGATAGTGGCGATTTCACCATCAGCGCGCAGGGGGAGGTGTCGTTCCGGAACACCCCTGATCATGAAAGGCCGGCCGACTCGAACCAGGACAATGTGTACACCTTCGCCGTACAGGTCACGGACGGCAGGTATTACGACTCCTACGACGTGACGGTGACGGTAACGCCCGTGAACGAGCCGCCCACCATCACGACGACAAGCAGTTCTGCCACGGCGCTGCGGCAGAACGAGAATTTGACCTCCCGGCTCTACACCTACCGCGCCACCGACCCGGAGGGGAGCGCCACCATCACGTGGTCGGTGAGCGGGGTGGACGGCAGGTTTTTCGCCATCACCCAGCGCGGCGAGTTCTCGTTCCGAGAGGACCGCGCGCCGGACTTTGAGATTCCCGGCGATTCGGGGCGTGACAACGTGTACGACGTGCTGATCCAGGCCGAGGACGACGGTGGGAACCGGGCGTCGCTGACCGTGGCGGTCACGGTACGGGACGTGAACGAGGGACCTGAGGTGACCCGCGGCCGGTCGTCGTTTACCGTCCAGGAGAACCGGGACCTGCCCAACGCGGTTTATTCGGGCTTCGACCCCGAGGGCGGAACGATTACCCGCTGGACCGTTGGCGGCACGGACGGCGGCGATTTCACCATCACCCACGACACCGTCACCAACGAGGGGGTGCTCACCTTCCGCAACCTGCCCGACTACGAGCGGCCGGCGGACTCCAACGGGGACAACGTCTATCAGCTCCAGGTGCGGCCCTACGACGGGAGGTACTACGGATCATTCGAAGTCACGGTGACCGTGACACCGGTGAACGAACCGCCGATCATCACGACCAACAGCAGGTCGGCTACCACCATGACGCATCCGGAGAACCGGACCTCGCGGCTGTACACCTACCGTGCCACCGATCCGGAAAGAGCAGCCATCGCGTGGGCGGTGGGCGGTGCGGACGGCAGGCACTTCGCGATTGACGAGCGGGGCCAGTTCTCATTCAACCCCGTGAGCCCGCCGGATTTTGAGGCGCGGGCGGCGTCGGGACAGGATCATATCTACGCCGTGACGGTGCGGGCCAGCGACGGCACGCACACCGCCTCGCTTCCGGTGACCGTGACGGTGACCGACGTGAACGAGGGGCCGGAAGTGACCAGCGGCCGATCCAGCTTCACCATCAGCGAAAACCAGGGTCTGACGGGCTCGGCCTATACGGCGATTGATCCGGAGGGAGCCTACGTGACCCGCTGGAGCGTGGGGGGTCGGGACGGCGGGGATTTCTTCATCACGCAAGGCGGCACGCTGTATTTCCGCAAACTGCCGGACTACGAGCGGCCGGCGGACTCCAACCAGGACAACGTCTACGAGGTGTTGATCCAGCCCTACGACGGCCGGAACACCGGCTCCTTTGCGGTGACCATCACCGTGACCGACGTGAACGAGCCGCCGGAGTTCCGCTCCGGCAGCCGGACCTCGTTCACCCAACCGGAGAACCGCGCCGCCCGCCTCTACACCTTCAGCGCGGCGGACCCGGAGCGAGGCGAAGTCGGCTGGTCGGTGGGAGGTACAGACGGCCGGTTCTTTACCATCGACGAGCGCGGCCAGTTCTCCTTCGACCCCAACAGCCCGCCGGACCATGACTCCCCGGCGGACTCGGGCGCTGACAACACCTACGACGTCAGCATCGAGGCCAGCGACCCTGAGGGACACACCGCCCGCCTGGCGGTGATCGTGAGGGTGACGGACGCCAACGAAGGACCGGTTATCACCCGCCAGGGCGGCATTTCCGGCAGTCCGCCTGGCACGGTGCCGGAGAACCATCCCACAACCGATGCACTGGCCACCTACACCGCAGCCGACCCGGAGCGGCCGGGCGTGCGGATCACAGGATGGAGCACATCGGGGCGTGACGGCGGGGATTTCGTGATGAACGCCCTGGGCGAGCTGCGGTTCCGTAATTCGCCGGACTACGAGCGGCCCGCCGACTCCAACGGGGACAATGTCTACGAGGTGGTGATCCGGGCGTCGGACGGGCGCTACACCGGCACCCTGGAGGAGGTCCAGGTGGTGACGGTGGTCGACGTCAACGAGCCACCGGTGATCACCACCACCGGCCGCACCACATTCACGCAGCCCGAGAACCGGAACACCGTCCTCTACACCTACCGCGCCACCGACCCCGAGCGTGGGACGGTCAGCTGGAGGCCGGATGGCACTGACGGTCATGCTTTCACCATCGACGAGCAGGGGCGCTTTTCCTTCACCAACCCGCCGGACTTCGAAAGCCCGACGGATTCGGGCCGGGACAATGTGTACAACGTAACCGTCGAGGCCCGGGACGATGAATTCAACGCCGCACGCCTGGAGATCACGGTCACAGTCACCAACCACAACGAGGGCGTCCAGCCCACCATCAGCACCCGGCGACCGCCCGCCACCTACCAGGAGAACCGCACAACCACCGTCTACACCTTCCGGGCGTCCGACCCGCAGCGGGGCGTCATCACATGGTCGCTGACCGGGCCGGATGCCAACGACTTCAGCATCAGCGAAACCGGCGCGTTGACCTTCAACCATGCGCCCGATTTCGAGAACTCCGTCGACGCCGACCGTAACAATGCATACGAGTTGACCGTGGTGGCCACCGACGAGGAGGGATACACCGACCGGATGTCCTTCACCATCACGGTGACCAACCACAACGAGGGAGTGGAACCCACCATCAGCACTCGACGTCCGCCCACCACGTACCAGGAGAACCGCACGACCACCGTCTACACCTTCCACGCCAGCGACCCGCAACGTGACTCCATCGCGTGGTCTCTGGAAGGTGTCGACGCTGGGGACTTCACCATCACCACCGACGCCAGCGGCCGGGGCGTCCTGACCTTTAGCAACCCTCCAGACTTCGAGAACCCCGCTGATCTGGACCGGGACAATATCTACGAGCTCACCGTGGTGGCGAGAAATGGCTCGGGCCATGCCGACCGGCTGCGCTTCACCATCACGGTGACCGACGTGAACGAGGGGCCGGATATCACGCTGCTGGGTACGGCGATCACCACCGTCCCGGAAAACCACCCTGACACCGGGGTACTGGCCCGGTTCGCGGCCGCCGATCCGGAAAACCCTGGGGCCGGCATCTACCGGTGGAGCACCAGCGGCCGGGACGGCGGCGATTTCCTTATCAGCGCCCTGGGCGAGTTGCGTTTCCGCAACTCCCCGGACTACGAGCGGCCCGCCGACGGCGACCGGGACAATGTCTACGAGGTCACGGTCAGGGCCTACGACGGCCGGGTCTACGGCACCCTGGAAGCGCCGCTGGTGATCACCGTGACCGAGGTGAACGAGCCGCCCGTGATCACCACGACGAGCCGGACGGAGTTCACTGTGCGCGAGAACTCCACCGCCGTCGTCTACACCTACCGGGCCACCGACCAGGACCGCAACGACCTCATCCGGTGGTTGATTGAGGGCGCCGACGCAAACGATTTCGCGATCTACAACGGAATGCTGACGTTCCGCCGGCTCCCCGATCTGGAGCAGCCCGTGGACGCAAACCGGGACAATGTGTACGAAATCACGGTAGTAGCCGCCGACAACCGGGGCCTGCGGGACACCGTGCCGGCCACCATCACCGTCACCGACCAGTCCGAGGGCCCGGTCATCGCGGGGACCACGTCCTTCACGGTCGAGGAGAACTACGACATCACCCAGGCGCTGGGCAGCTACACCGCCACCGACGCCAAGGACGGACGGCGGGTGTATCCCCAGTGGTCTCTCTCCGGCCGGGACGGCGGCGACTTCCTCATCGACCGCTTTACCGGCGTCCTCTCCTTCCGCAACACGCCGGACTACGACCGGCCGGCCGACTCCAATCGCGATAACGTCTACGAGGTGACGATAAGGGGCCACGACAGCCGCGCCTACGGATATCTGAACGTCGTAGTGACCGTCACCAACATCAACGAGGGCGCCCCCGTGGTGACGGGCAGCGCCGCCCGCACCGTCCGGGAGAACACCACCTCCACCATCTACACCTACCGGGCCACCGATTCCGACCTGGACGACAACATTACCTGGTCAGCGGGCGGCGCCGACGGCCGGCATTTTGTCATTACCGAGGACCGCTACGGCCGGGGGCTGCTGACCTTCGCCGTCCCGCCCGACTTTGAACGCCCAGGCGACTACGACGGCGATAACATCTACGATCTGGAGGTGGTCGCAACCGACAGCGCGGGGCTGCGGGGCACGTTGGCCGTTGCCGTCACGGTGACCGCCCTGAACGAGGGTCCGGTGGTGTCCGGCACCGCCGCCTTCACCGTCAACGAGAACCAGAAACTCAGCGACAATCAGGCGGGATCCGGCACCATCTACACCGCCGCCGACCCCGAGGCTATCGGCGGGATCACCACCACCATCACCTGGAGCACATCCGGGCGGGACGGCGGCGACTTCACCATCGAGCGCGAGACGGGCGTCCTCACCTTCCGCTACCCGCCCAACTACGAGCGGCCGGCGGACTACAACCGCGACAACGTCTACGACCTCACCGTCCGCGCCCACGACGGCCGAAACTACGGAACCTTCGACGTCACCGTAACAGTGCTGGCGGTCAACGAGGGGCCCGAGATCACCGGCCGGGACACTTTCAGCTTCAGGGAGAACACACCGGTTACCACCCGCCTCTACACCTACCGCGCCACCGACCCCGAGGGCAACGGTTTCACCTGGGAGCTGGGCGGCCCGGACGCCAACGATTTCAACATTACCCCCGACAGCAGCGGGCACGGGGTGCTGACCTTCGCCGTCCCGCCCAACTTTGATCTCCCGTCCGGGTCGGGCGCCCACGGCAACGAGTACCTGGTGACGGTGCAGGCCAGGGACGATCAGGGCTACGTCGGCCAACTGCCCGTCACCGTGACCGTGACCGACCAGAACGAGGGCGCCGTGGTAACGGGTCGGCAAACCATCTCAGTCCAGGAAAACCGAGACCCCTCCCTGGTCCTGGCGACCTACTCCGCCTCTGACCCCGAGGGCCAGCCGATCACCCGCTGGCACGTGAGCGGAACCGACGGCGGCGATTTCACCATCAGCGAAGACGGCGAACTCACCTTCCGGAACACGCCGGACTACGACCGGCCCGCCGACTCCAATGGGGACAACGAGTACCGGATCACCGTGCGGGCCTACGACGGGCGGGTCTACGGCAGCCTGGACGTGACCGTCACCGTGAGCAACGTGAACGAGCATGACCCGGTGATCCGAAGCGGGAGCCGCACGTCGTTCACCTACCGGGAGGAAAGCGCATCGGTACTCTACACCTACTACGCCACCGACCAGGACAAGGACGACGTCATCACCTGGAGCGCCGGTGGAACCGACGGACATCTCTTTGCATTCAACGACCGGAACGGCCTGGTGTTCCAGGCTCCGCCCGACTACGAGATTCCCGGCGACTCCGGCCGCGACAACACCTACGACCTGACCGTGGTGGCGACGGACAGCGGCAGGCGGTCGACCAGGCTGGACGTAACCGTAACCGTGACGGCGGTGGACGAGGGTCCCGAGATTTTCGGCACGACCAGCTACACCCTGCTGGAGGGCCAGGAACTCGTCGGCGCAACTTTCACCGCCCGGGATCCTGAGGATCCCACCATCGCGGTGACCAACTGGCGCACGTCCGGTACCGATGGCGGTGATTTCACCATCACCCAGGATGGCGTGCTGAGTTTCCGCAACACCCCCGACTACGACCGTCCCGCGGATTCCAACGGCGACAACGTCTATCTCGTAACCGTCCAGGTCTCCGACGGTCGTTACTACGGCTCGCTGGAGGTGGCGGTCACCGTAACCGACCAGAACGAAGCGGCTCCGGTGGTGTCGGGCCAGGGCACGCTGAGTTTCCGCGAGAACACCGCATCAACTCTCTACACCTACCGGGTCACCGACGCCGACCGGGGCGCAATCATCACCTGGTCGGTGCGGGGCACGGACGGCGGCGACTTTGAGATCAACGAGGGTGCGCTGACATTCAGCAGCGCACCCGATTACGAACTCCCCGCGGATGCCAACTCCGACAACGTGTACGAGATCACCGTCGTGGCGTCGGACGGCTCCAACGAGGGCGTCCTGGCCGTCACCATCACCGTAACCGAGGTCAACGAGGGGCCGGATATCTCCGGCGCCCAGACCCTGATCTTCAACGAGAACACCCCGACGGACCGGGTGCTGGCCAACTACACCGGCGTCGACCCCGAGGATACCAGCGCCGAGATCACCCGCTGGAGCACCTCAGGACGGGACGGTGGCGATTTCACCATCAACTCGGACGGCGAACTCACCTTCCGATACCCACCGAACCACGAGCGGCCCGCCGACTCCAACCAGGACAACGTTTACGAACTTACTGTCCGCGCTTCCGACGGCCGCGTTTACGGCTCATACGACGTGGTGGTAACGGTGCTTCCGGTGGACGAGGCGCCGGAGTTCCGCTCGGGCAGCCGCGACTCGTTCACCTACCGAGAGAACGGCACATCTATCCTCTACACCTACCGGGCCACCGACCCCGAGGGCACCGGCGTCACATGGTCGGTCGGCGGCGCAGATGCCGGCTACTTCGCCATCAGCGAAACCGGCGTCCTCACCTTCAGCGAACCGCCCAACTTTGAGAATCCGGCGCGCTTTGATGGGGAGTTCTACGACACCGAGTATGATGTGACGGTGCAGGCCACGGATGAGAACGGCAACACCGCCCGCCTGGAGGTTATGGTAACGGTAACCGACGTGAACGAGGGGCCGGAGATCACCGGCTGCACCGACACCGTATCGGACACGGTGTTGGTCATTGCATTTGAGGACTGCGACGAAATAACCGTATCCGAGAACCACGACGAGCCGCTGTACACCTACACCGCCCGCGACCCCGAAATCCCCTCCCTGGAGATCACCCGCTGGAGTGTCTCCGGACGGGACGGCGGCGATTTCACCATCGATGCGGACGGGCAGCTCTCCTTCCGCAACCCGCCCGACCACGAGCGTCCCGCTGACGCCAACCACGACAGCATCTACGAGGTAACCGTCCGCGCCTCCGACGGCCGCTACTACGGCTCCTTCACGGTGACCGTCACCGTTCAAGCCGTAGACGAAGCTCCCGAGTTACACAGCAGCAGCCTGGACGCCTTCACCTACAAGGAGAACGGTACCGACGCCCTCTTCACCTACCGCGCCACCGACCCCGAGGGCGACGACGTAGCCTGGAGCCTCTCCGGCGACGACTTCGAACAGTTTGAAATCAGCGAAGAGGGAGCGCTGACTTTCCGCGACCCACCCGACTACGAGGAGCCCGCGGACCTGAATTCCGACAACATATACGAGGTGACCGTGGAGGCGACCGACGAAAACGACAACACGGCCCGCCTTGACATCGCCGTGACCGTCACCAACCTCACCGACTGACGACAACCCGAAACGGGACCAATTCGGGATTGGCGCATGCGCCAACTCGCGGCACCCGATGCGAGGTTGACGAACTGCAATTGTCAGCGTCTTGCCAGTCCTAACGCGTTTGCCGGCGCGGCCGTATGCTGTATCTTGTGACACCCTCCCCGACCGTTTCCCGCAATGGACGATCACATGAACCAATCTGGAAGCGCCAACCACGCACGTCTCGTCGTGGACCGATTATCTCCGGACCTGACCCGTGAACTATGGCGGCTGATCGATGAGGAGAAACGAGACGATGTGCTCGCTCCGGTGACCGTGGTGACCCCTTCGCGGTACGCCGGACTTTCCTTGCGCCAGGGGCTGGGAAGCAGCGGGTTTGCCAACGTCCGCTTCATGCCGGTGCCCGTCCTGTCGGAGCTGCTCGGCGCCGCTGCGTTGGATCAACAGGGACGCAAACCGCTGACCGCCGTGCTGGAAAACCTGGCCGTGCGGCAGGTGCTGGAGCAAACCGACGGTCTGTTGCAAGGCGTATCCGGGCATCCCAGCACCCAGTCCAGCGTGCGTGCCGCGTTCCGCCAGTTGCGGAGTGCCGATGACACCATGCGCTCCGCCCTGGCAGCCGGCGTCGGGATCGCCGGCGAGATGGCCCGCTTGTACGACGACTTTCGTCGGATCGCGGCTAACGAATGGTACGACTCAGAAGACCTGGCCGAGGCGGCCGCAACAACTGTAACCGCCGGCGCCGCTCCGGGGTTGGGAGACTTGGGACTGATCGTTTTCTACCTCCCACACGGGCTCTCGCCCGGTGAGACAGCGTTGATGGAGGCATTGGCCGCACACCATCGTCTCGCGACCATTTTGGGAACGACCGGAGACGAGGTCGCTGACGAGTCGGCGCGGGACCTGGCAACCAGGCTTCGGCGGCAGATGGGCACGCCGCCAGAAGCCAGGGCACCCGACCAGGAAACTCCGGTCCTTCCCGTCCCGGCTCGGCTGCACGTCGCCCCCACCGCGCACGACGAACTGCGATGGGTTATCCGGCAGGTCATCCAGGAACTCAACGAAAACCGCACGCCGCTGCACCGGATGGCCGTCCTGTATCGCACGGTCGACCCGTACGCTTCTTTGATTCGCGACGAGCTGCGCATGGCCGGGATCCCGATGGCGGGACCGGACCGCGAGTCGCTGTTGAACACCGGCGTCGGCCGCACACTGAGCGGCCTGCTTGAATTGTGCGGAAGCCAGTTGCCAAGGTCCGACGTGGTAGCCTGGCTCACCGGTTGCCCGGTGCGGGACCCGGTCGGACCAAGTGCGAGTTTCAGTCCCAGCCAGTGGGACGTTGTTACCAGGAAGGCCGGCATCGTCGGCGGCCGGCAGCAGTGGCGCGACCGGCTCGACGCCCACGCGCGACGGCTGACCGAGGATGCCGACCGCCGCGAAAACGACGGCGAGATCAGCGTCTCCCGGGCCCGTGGGATGAGATCCGAGGCAGCCGTTGCACAGAATATTCGAGCCTTCATCGACGGGCTCGCCGATGACCTGGAACCGCCGCCCGACGGCAGCCCCTGGCGAGAGTTCGCAGATTGGGCCCAGCGGTTGATGCGCCGTTACATTTTGAGTGACCTCAGCGAGTCTGACCTTGCGGCGCTGGAACGGGTCGGGAGACTGCTGGATGAATTCGCCGCGGCAGACAGCGTGCATAACGGTACCAGCCTTTCGGACTTCCGCCAGATGGTTACGGAGTTGATGCAGGCCCCCTTCGGTCATTTGGGCCCAACCGGCCAGGGCGTTTTCGTTTCGTCCTTTGCCGGAGCGGCTGGCATGACCTTTGACGCCGTCTGGCTGGTGGGCATGATTGAGGGAGCCGTTCCCCCGGCTCCCCGTCGCGATCCGCTGTTGACTGAGCCGGACTGGCTGGCCGCCGGTGGGCCGGATCGCATCCACACGCGCATGTCCGAGGAACGTTACGAGTACCTCGCCGCCGTCGCATCGGCCCATCGTCGTACCTTGACCTATCCGGTGGCCGACGCCGCGTCGCAGAGGCAGGCCTACCCGTCGCGTTGGTTCCTGGAACAGGCGTCGGCGTTGGCCGGCGCTCCGGTAAGGAGCGGCGATCTGGCCGGATTGCGTGACCATGACTGGTTCACCGTAGACGACTCGCCCGAACGGGCCATCGCGAATGCGCCGGCCGTGGCTCTGGCGGACGCGCCGGATTTCCGGCTCAAGCGGCTGGTGGAATGGCGCCATGATGGGCGAAACCTGAGCGAGCATCCCTTCGCCCGCCGGGACCCGCTGGCGGGGGCGTTCCGTTTGGCGAGGGGGCGATCCCGACGGCAACTGACGGAGTTCGACGGGAATCTGTCCGGGATTGAGCAAAGCCACCGGTTCAACATTGCGCCCGGAGAATCGTCTATTTCTCCCACCGCCCTGGAAGCATGGGCAACCTGCCCGTACCGGTACTTCCTGGGCCACGTCCTCAGGCTCGGCTCGCTGGACACACCCGAGGAAATCTTCTCCATCAGCGCGCTGGATCGCGGCACGTTGACCCATGAAATACTGGAGCAGTTCATTGACCGGAGCGCCCGAAGCGGCAATTTGCCCCCGGCTGGAGCACCCTGGAGCGACGGCGATCGGGATCGCCTCATGCGCATCGCGGCTGAGAGCTTCCGGGATGCGGAAACCCGGGGCGTGACCGGCAAGCGACTGCTGTGGGAAATGGCCAAGACCGAAATCCTGGCCGACCTCGAGACCTTCCTCGACACCGACGCGAGCCTGCGCGAGGCACACCAGACCGCGGATGTCCGCGTGGAGACGCGGTTCGGTTTCGGTGCGGGCGGGACGGCAGTTGCCGAACCCGCATCGGGCGTCAACTTCAGGGGTATGATCGACCGCATCGACGTCAGCGGAGACGGTACCAGGGTCCTGGTTGTCGACTACAAAACCGGTAGTGCCGAACCATACAAGGGTCTCGACGATGACCCCATCGATCAGGGCCGCCATCTCCAATTGGGAGTCTATTCGCTGGCTGCCCGCGCTTTGTTCCCTGATGCTACCGACGTATCCGCCGCCTACTGGTTCAGCACCAATCGCGGCCGATTTCAATTCGTCCCCGCCGGTCACTTCAAGATCACCGACGAATCTGTTGCGGAACGGTTCCGCGAGGGCGTCGCCGGCATCGTGGGCAGCATCAATGCAGGACTGTTCCCGGCCAATCCCGGGCCACCCGGCCGTTACGGACCGTCCAATTGCCAGTATTGCGATTTCGATGCGGTCTGCCCGGCGCGGCGCAGCGAACTGTGGGAGCGCAAGAAGTCCGATGCGGTCCTTGTGGGCTATCTGCAACTGGCGGAACCCGATGGGGAGGATGATTGATGTCCACGATGCAAGCGTCGACTTCGGCCAACCGTCTGGCCGGCTTCGTCCCGGTGGATGACCAGGCCAGGAAGACCATCAGGGAAGACCTGGGCTCCACGCTCTTCGTCGAGGCCAGCGCCGGCACGGGAAAAACCACCAGCCTCGTCCAGCGGGTGACTAACCTGGTGGCCACTGGAACGACCACCCTGGACCGCATCGCCGCCATCACCTTCACCGAAGCCGCCGCCGCCGAGTTGAGGGACCGGGTCCGGGCGAACCTGGAGGATGCGGCCGTCGATGACGGCCGCGAGCCGGCCGAGCGCGAACGCTGCCGGCAGGGGATCGCCGACCTGGACCAGGCAGACATCTGTACTCTCCACGCCTTTGCCGGGAGCCTGCTGCGCGAACGCCCGCTCGAGGCCGGCCTCCCTCCCTCCTTCGAGACCAGCGACGAGATCCTGGCCAGCATCAAATTCGAAGAGGAATGGAGCGGCTGGCTTGACCGCCATCTCGACGGCGAGACCGATCTCGCGCCGCACCTGGCGTTGGCACTGACCCTGGGCTTGACCCTGACCCACCTCAGAACCATCGCCCGAGCGTTCCACCAGAACTACAGCGACCTGTTGGACCTGAGCTTCCATGCTTCCGCCCCGGTACCGTCGGCGGCATTGGCAGCAATCCTTGACGCCGTGCCCGCGATGGAGAGGCTTTGCGAGTTTTCCAAGAAAGTCCCCGGCGACGCATTGTACGTCCATGTGATGAACAATCTGCGATTGCTGTGGCAATTGCCCGAGACTACAACCGGCCTGGTAGACGGGTATCGCATTTTGCTGGAACTCCTTCCGCGGAATAGAAATGGTGACCTTGGATCCATTAGAAGCAGGGGCAATACGTCCAATTGGGAACGGGACCTTGACAGTCGCAAAAATGCGTGTACCGTACTGAAAGATACCCTCGCACCTTTGTATCAAGAGGCCGGAGAAGAGATCCAAAACGCTCGCCGCTCGGTCTTGATGCCCATCCTTGAGGACCTGCGGCAACTGGCGCTGGAATACGCGCGGAAACGCCGCGCCGAGGGTCGTGCCGAGTTTCACGACCTGCTGGTGTGGGCCCGCGAGTTGCTCCGGGACAACGCTCCGGTGCGCGACTACTTCCGCAATCGCTATACCCACCTGCTGATCGACGAAGCCCAGGACACCGACCCGATCCAGGCGGAAATAGCCATGCTGCTGGCCGAGTCGGCCGGCGCCGAAACCTCGGGTCCGGACCCGTCGATCCGGTGGGATCAGATCAGTCCGGAACCCGGCAAGTTGTTCGTGGTCGGCGATCCCAAGCAATCTATCTACCGATTCCGCCGCGCCGACGTGGGGCAGATGAAGCGCCTGCAATCGAGCATGGAGCGATCCGGCGGCCGGACCCTGAAACTGGTGCAGAATTTTCGCTCCCAGGAACCGGTCATCAGTTGGGTCAACCGTCTATTTGAACAGTGGATGGAGGGACCCCATTCCGACGGGAACGACGTCAGCGATCCTCAGGCGGGATACGACGCGATGTCGGCCCTCTGGATCGGCGACACCGGAAACCCGGTCGCCCCCAGAGTGTGGACGCTGGGCAACGAGGCCACGGATGCCCCGATAGCTGAAATTCGCCAGCAGGAAGCAAGGGAGATCGGTCTGCTGTTGCGGCAGATGATGGCCGAACAATGGGAAACACTGGACCAGTCGGCTTCGAGCAGCAACGGATATGAAACCTATCGGCCCGTGCGCTATTCCGACGTGTGCATCCTCATGCCCCGGCGCACCAGCCTGGCTGCGCTGGAACGCGGGCTGGAAATCGCCGACATACCCTTCCGGTTGGAAAGCGCATCCCTGGTGTTTGAAACCCAGGAAATCCGCGACCTGATGAACTGCCTGAACGCCATCGACGATCCGGCCAACCAGGTCGCCGCGGTGGCCGCGCTCCGCTCCCCTGCTTTCGGATGCAGCGACGTGGACCTGCTGCGCCATCGCGCCCGGGGCGGCAGTTTCGACTACCTTGCCAGCACGTCACCGGATCGCGGGGATGAAGCGGTGCTCGGGGCGTTCGAGGTTCTGCGGTCATTCCACCGCGCCCGCCTGGTTGAAACAACCGGCGCACTGATCGACCGGTTCGTGCGGGAACGCGGACTGATGGAAGCTGCTGTCGGCCACCCGAGGATGCGCGAGCAGTGGCGCCGCTACCGGTTCCTGGCGGAACAGGCGGGACGCTTCAACCGGGCCGGCGGGGCGACGCTGCGCTCCTTCCTGCAGTGGGTGGACGATCAGATCGGCGAAGGCGCTCGCGTTACCGAGACGCCGGTCCCGGAAACGGACGAAGATGCCGTCCGGGTGATGACCATCCACGGGTCAAAGGGGCTGGAGTTCCCCGTGGTCGTCCTCACCGGCATCAATTCTGCCCCACCAGGGGGCGGCAACCCGGTCATCGTGGACCGCAAC
>JAJEIA010000020.1 GCA_022823505.1 Dehalococcoidia bacterium | reverse complement strand
TCCTTGGGCGCCGTCGTCGCCGGTGGTCCACTGCACGGTCACGTCCCGGCCCGACACCGCCGAGAGCGTGACCGTGAACTCAGCCGCCCCACCCTCCGCAACCGAGACATCCCCGACAGTCAGCGACGGGGTGGCGTCGTCATTCCCGATGGTGAGGGTCGCCTCGGCTTCGTTTCCGGAGAGGGTGACCGCGCCGTCGGGAGCGCTTCCGAAACTGAACGCCACGTCGTCGGTGTCGCCGGCTATTCCATTGGTGAATCTGAGCAGGAAGGTCTCGTCGGTCTCGTGCAGTGTGTCGTCGGTAGTGTCGATGGTGAAGGACCTGGCAGGCCCTCTCTTTCCGGGGATCTGCGGCCAGTTGAGCGTTGTGGGGGTCGCGGACTGCGTGTAGTCGTCCGAGTCTGCCGCATGGGCCCCTTTTTTGTCGTCTGCCGTGGCCCACTCGACCGAGACCGGAGTCTCCGCAGTGAACACCGGCGTGACCGACACCACGACGCCGTCTCCTTCGGCGGCCCCGTAGGTTCCGGAGACGAAGCCGATGTTGACCTCGAGCGTCGCGTAGGTGACGTCGGTCACCGTGACCCGCACGTCCTCGCGGTCGGCGTTGCCGTCCTCGTCGACGGCGCGCACGGTGATCTCGTAGACATTGTCTCCGCCATCGTCGGCCGGGTCCTCGTAGTTCTGGGCGGACATGGTGAGGACGCCGCTGTCCTGGTCGATGTTGAAGAGGGCCGCGTCGTCGCCGTCCACCGACCAGCTCACGTCTCCCAACGGGTTGCTGGTGCCGGTCAAGTCCGCGTCGTGGGTCCAGTCCTCGTTCTCCTCCACCGTGGCGGGGGCGATGGAGGCGACTGCCACCGAACCGTGGTCGTCGTCCCGGATGGCGACCAGGGCGCCGGGTTTCGCATACCGGATGGGGTTGCCGACGGCATTGTTCCACTGGGTGGATATGCCAATGTACTCCCCACTCTCGATCAGGGTGTCCTCGACTGAGCTGACGGTTGTGGTGAATTCCGTCTGTTGAAGCTGTTCATATCCTATGTGGACGGCATCCGCTGAGTTCCCGGTAATCTCGGCGTAGTCGTCGCCTTCCGTCGCCACCGGCAACGACATGGGCTTCTCGTCGTCATTCCACTGGATATTGCCCAGCCAAAACTGATTGTTCGGCAGCGGCCAGCTCAGCTTGAAGAGGAGGGTGTCGGCGTCGCCTTCGTCGACCACTCGGTCCGGGACCGTGAGCCAGGGCAGGTAATCGGATTCATCATCCTGGATGGTGACCGTGGCGGTTTCTCCGCCGGGGTGTATGTTGATGCCGTCCGATTCATGTGACAGCATGACCGTGAATGTCTCATCCCCCTCATGAATATGATCATTCACGATGGGTATGCGGACCGTCTTCGTCGTTTCACCTGGTTCGAAGGTGACATCATGACTGGACAGCGGCTGGTAGTCCTCCCAGGGCTGGGCCGAGCCGGCCTCCATGGACACCCGCACCATTTCCTGTCGCGTGGCCGCCATGCTCAGGTTCAGGGTGAGCTCGGCGCTGCCAGCGTCTTCAACGACAATTCCCGTGCCGGTGATGGAGGCCTGGGGCGTGTCGTCGTCCACGATGGTGACGGTGATGTACTGGAAGCCGCGCGAAACCGGGTCCAAACGCAACGCGTGCCGACCAAAGAGCGATGACTCCAGCAGCAGGGTGAAGGTCTCGTTCTCTTCGGCTATGGAGTCTCCCCGAATCTCGAATTCCAGGGGCAGGGTGTAGCTGAGTTTCTCGAACTTGTCGATGTTGAAGGAAGAGTCGTCCCCCCTCTTGTGGCACTGGGGGTATTTCAACCGAAGATTATCGCTGTGATATTTCCTCACGTCCCATCCTGATGCCCCAACAGTCGCGGTGCTGATGTACTGGTCGGGATCGTCTATCGCGCTGAAGGGCCAAAACGTCCGCAACTCACCGATGAAGCAGGTGATGTAGCTGTAACGGGTATGGAACCTGGCGTCCTGTGGAGCCTCCTCCGCAGATGCGTCGGTGCGTTGCACCGTTAGCGTAACCCGCTTGTTTTCTCCGGTGCCCTCTTCCACCCAAGCGGCGTTGTTCTCGTCGAGCCAGACGTTCCAGGCGTCGTCATCTTCTATGGTGGCGAAGGCGGTGGAACGGAGCACAGTGATGTTGGGGTCCGACACGCTGATGACGGCGCGGAAGTTCTCATCCACCTCGGCAACGCTGTCGTCCAGCACGGTGGTGGAAATACGCTTAACCGTTTCACCCGCAGCGAAGGTGACCGACCCTGAGCTCACCGTCGTGTAGTCCTTCTCGCCGCTGATAGTCAGGCCGCCGCCCTTGGCTACGTAATGCTCCGTTCCCAGGCCGTCCATGGTCTCCCACTGGACGGTCACCGGCGCCGCCTGGGCGGGGGTCATGGTGATGGTGAAGGTGGCGCTGGGCGTGACGCCCTCCGTCTCGGCGACCGGCGCAGCGTCGGCGATGGAGATGACCACACCGTCGTCGTCTTCGATGGTGCCGACGGCCGTGGCGTCCACCAGCCGCACGCCGGGGTCGTCCACCAACTCCACCCGGAAGGTCTCGTCAACCTCGGGGACGTTGTCCATGATGGAGTTCACCGTGATGGTCTTGGACACCTCTCCCGGGGCGAAGATGACGCTCTCAAAATGCTCTGTCCCCTGGTAGTCCAGCCCCACGGTGGCGGTATCGTCTTCCGTCACGTAGTTGACGATGATGGTGCGCTCCGACGCCTTGGACAGGGTGAGCGCGAAACTCAGCGCGTCGCCCTCGTCGGCCCGGGCGTCGGCGATGGACAACTTCGGACGGGGGTCGTCATCGCGGACCGTAACCACCGCGGCCCCCTCGTCCACCACGGCCCCGGTGACCGAGTCCAGCACGACGGTGAACGCCTGGTCCGGTTCGTCCACCTGGTCCTGGAGGGTGGTTACTGTGTAGGTTCCACCGTCGGTCTGGCCCATGGGGATGGTTACCTGCCGGGGCGCAAGGGCGGTGTAATCGGCGCCCGCCACGGCCACGGCGGCGCCCGTCGCGCCGTCTGCGCCGTCCTGGGTCTTGATGGTGAAGGTCACGTCCTGGGCAACCTGGCCGCTCAGGGTCACGGCGATAGTCGCGGAGTTGCCCTCGGCAACGTCTTCCCGTTCAGCGGCTACGGAGATGACCGGCCCGTCGAGGATGTACGCCGTGGGCGTTGGAATCGGGTGCTGCACGTTGGAAGGGTCGCAGTCCACGCCGAAGACCCCGGCACACTTCTCGGTTGGCGCCCAAAAGCTGCCATCCTTCCTGCGCAGCTCCACTTTGAGATTGGGCAGGGTAAGGCTCTCGACGCCTTCCCCTGCGACATCGTCTTTCAGGGTGGCGATGGTAAGGACGGCTTCGGTCGTCCCCGGAAAAATCCTTAGCTCCGGAGCTTGAGAAAAGACGTCACGGAAATAGTCATCGCCTTCCGTCGCCGTCCCACCACCCCATTCAGATTTAATACGCACTTCGTAATCTATCGGGTGGGAGAGCCGGGCGCGGAAGTTAATGGGCTCGCCCTCGCGCACCCGGTCATCGTCGGGCGTGAGGGTGATCTTGAGGTTGCGGTCGTCGTCGAGGATGGTTCCCGGGATGGTGACGGAACCGCTCGGTGGCGAGCAGGCATCTCCCGCAACGAGACAGGCCTCGACCGCGTTGCTGAATTCGAGATTCACCAACTCGTCGGGCTCTTCCAGCCAGTCGGCTTTCACCTCCACGTCAACGTGCCGCCGCACCGTTCCCGGCATGAAGGTCAGCGTCCCCGGACTGATGGTGGTGTAGTCATCTCCACCGGTGGCGTCCGATCCAGGGTCAACCGGGCTGCCCTCTTTATAGTCCACGGTAATCTCGATACCGCTGGGATTGCTCAGGCTGACCGGGAAGCGCAGCATGGCGGTAGGGTCTTCCCCGTACGGGTTGGGGTCGGGCTCCATCACTTCCGGTGACCCGAAGATCAAGTGCGGCTTCGGGTCGTCGTCGGTGATGGTGACCTTGGTGAACAGCAGCCGGTTGCCGCCCTGAATGGGTTGGCCGGTCTGGGTGCGGAACCGCAGGCCGGAGGTGGCAAAGGCCCGGATGTAAAAGCACTCATCGGATTCGTGCAGAGGGTCGGAGGCGGTGGGCACGGTAAAGGTGAAGCTCTGCTCTCCTCCGCCCATCATATATTCGGTGTACTCGGCAGTCTGGTAGTCGATATTCGGCTGGGCGTAGTCGTCCTCTCCGAACCCGCACGGCTGCGGACTCCCGAATTGATGCCCCGCTACGTTGACGTAGAATTCCACCGACTCCCCGGTCAGAAGAGCCCGCTCCAGATTGAAGGTGACTTGGGCTTCGCTGCCCTCCGTTACCGAAACGTCCGGTATTTCCGCAAACACGGGCGGTTCATCGTCCAGGATGACCCAACTCGAATAGATAGCCTCGTCCGGCTCTCCGTCGCCGTCCAGGTCTGGGAAAGTCAGGTTGCCCGTGGGGTTGCTCAGTTCCAGGATGATCGTTTCGGATGCTTCCACCAGGGTGTCGTCATAGGTGGCCACACGTAAATCCCTGTTTGCTCCCAACGGATTGTCGGCGTTGATCCTCAGATCGAAGGGCGCCCATTTCTGGAAGTCAGCCGAACCGGCGGTGCTGCCTGCAACCCCTATCCTGGCCCGAACCGTGCCCTGGCCTGACCTCTCTATCCTCACGGTGTTGCTGCCGTTTTCTCCCTCCGTCAGGGCACCGCCGAGGTCTAGGGAAACTACGTACTTCTCGCGCTCGGTGATGGTGACGTCCAGGGTGAAGCTCGTCTTGTTGCCGGGAAATCGAATATTGTTGATAGGCTGGTCGGAGTTGCGTATTTCCAGGCGGATCTGGAAGGTCTCGTCCCCCTCCGTTTCATAATCCCACTTGATAGGCACCGTGATGGTTGCCATCCTATTGGTGCGCAGGTCGAGCCGCGTGTCTTCATTTGTCAGAGGAACGCTGGACTCGATGGGGCCGAAGTCCGAGTCTTTTTGTGCGGTCCCGTTGATGGTGCTGACGTCGAGGTAGGCCCCGTTGTTGCCGGATTCACGGCTGATGGTCAGGGTGACCTCGGCGCCTTCGTCCTCCAAAACCGTCACCGACGAGGACGGATCAACAGTGAACAAGGGCGTAGTGGTCTGGGCCGTGGCCATGACGGCGGTCAGGGCAGCGACGATCAGCAGCGACGCCGCGGTGACGCCGATTATGGCAAACCTCATCGTGCCTACAGTTCCTGCTCAGTTAGCATGCCGGAACATCATGCTCGACCTGTTCGATCAGTCGTTGTCGATGATCGTGCCGGTTCCCACTCTGTCAGCGACCCGCGCCTGAGCCTCCGAGTAGAGGCTGACGACGAACGTTTCGGTTCCTTCCTGACGGGAATCATCGACCAGTGTTACCGTGATGGTCTTTGACGTCTCGCCAGGCTTGAACGTGAGCATCCCGTACGTCATCTCAAAGTCTTCATACGTCGCCGAGGCCGCGGTCCCGTACGCCGGGTGCGCGTAGTAGGTCACCCACACATAGCGACTGCTGGATGGACTCAAGGTCACCGTGAACGTGATGGCACCGCCTTCGGTCGCCGACCCATCACTGATCGAGAGCGACGGCGTCGCGTTCACCGGCCTGGGCGGCGGCGACGGATCGTCGTCGTCCGCGATCGCGACGGTCGCGGCTCCATTGCTTGACGACACTGTGTAACCCGTGCCGGAGTTCACCGTCACCGTGACTGAACCGTCCGACTCATCCACGCTGTCGTTGACGGTGGCGACTGTGAGCGTGTAACTGCCGCCAGTCGGGATCGTGACCGTCTGAGATCCGGTCGCGACGCCGAAGTCGCCCGACTGCGACACGTTGACCGTCACAGACAACGGAGACGCCGGCGCGGGACTGGCGGTCAGGGCGAAGCTGGCGGTTCCGCCCTCGGTGACGCCCGACCCTGCGGCAATGCTCACCTCAGGCGTCGGTGGCGGCGACGGATCATCGTCGTCCGAGACTGCCACCGTGGCCGACCCGCTGGTGGCCGACACGGTGTAACCCGTATCGGAGTTCACCGTCACCGTGACGGTTACCGACCCATCAGCCTCATCGAGAGAATCATCGGACGTGGCGACGGTCAGCGTGTAGCTGCCGCTGGTCGGGATGGTGACCGTCTGCGAACCGGTCGCGACGCCGAAGTCGCCCGACTGCGACACCGCAATGGTGACATCCAGATCAGCCGCGGGCGCCGGGCTGGCGCTGACCGTGAACGTCGCGCTGTTGCCCTCGGTGACGCCCGACCCTGCGCTGACGCTCACCTCCGGCGTGGGCGGCGGTGGCGGCACGACGTTGTCTGTCGTGTCGGGCGTGCCAGTGCCCGTCGAAGCCTCACAGTCCGCCAGCGCCTCGTTGATCGGGGCCCAGCCTGCCCAGCCCTTGCCGGCGCTGAAGTCCGCCACGGCCTGAGCGGAGACCGTGTCATCCGTCACCGCCGACGGCTTGTTTGGCATGTTGCCCGCGCCCAACGTATTCAGGATCCGCCAGAACAACGGCGCGTTCGTGCCGTAGCTCAAGTGCCAGTCGAACGCAGCCCGCGCCCTCTCCAAACCAGCCGACTTCACCTGCGAGTCACACGTTTGAGGCACATCATCGTCGTCGGCCACGGCCACGGTGGCCGCTCCGGCGGTGGCCGACACTGTGTAACCCGTGCCGGAGTTCACGGTCACCGTGACTGAACCGTCGGACTCATCGACGGAATCATCGGACGTGGCGACTGTGAGCGTGTAGCTGCCGCTGGTCGGGATGGTGACCGTCTGAGATCCGGTCGCGACGCCGAAGTCGCCCGACTGCGACACGTTGACCGTCACAGACAACGGAGACGTCGGCGCGGGACTGGCGGTCAGGGTGAACGACGCGCCGGCGCCCTCGGTGACGCCCGACCCTGCGGCGATGCTCACCTCTGGCGTCGGTGGCGGCGACGGATCGTCGTCGTCCGCGATCGCGACGGTGGCCGCTCCGGCGGTGGCCGACACGGTGTAACCCGTGCCTGTGTTGACCGTGACGGTTACCGAGCCGTCCGACTCATCCACTGTGTCGTTGACGGTGGCCACGGTGAACGTGGAACTACCAGACGACGGAATCGTGACGGTATGCGAACCGGGGGTGACGCCGAAGTCGCCGCTCTGCGACACCGCAATGGTGACATCCAGATCGGCTGCGGGAGCCGGGTTGGCGGTCAGGGTGAACGACGCGCTGGCACCCTCGGTGACGCCCGACCCTGCGGCGATGCTCACCTCTGGCGTCGGTGGCGGCGACGGATCGTCGTCGTCCGCGATCGCGACGGTGGCCGCTCCGGCGGTGGCCGACACGGTGTAGTCCGTGCCTGTGTTGACTGTGGCGGTGACTGAGCCGTCGGCCTCGTCGACGGAATCATCGGACGTGGCGACTGTGAGCGTGTAGCTGCCGCTGGTCGGGATGGTGACCGTCTGAGATCCGGGGGTGACGCCGTAGTCGCCCGACTGTGACACTGCAATGGTGACATCCAGGTCGGCTGCGGGCGCCGGGCTGGCGGTGAGGGTGAAGCTGGCGTTGTCGCCCTCGGTGACGTCTCCGTCAGATACGATGCTGATCTCCGGATCGTCGTCGGCGACTGCGACGGTGGCTGCTCCGGTGGTGCTGGACACGGTGTAGTCCGTGCCGGTGTTGACTGTGGCGGTGACTGAGCCGTCGGCCTCGTCTACTGTGTCGTTGACGGTGGCGACTGTGAGCGTGTAGCTGCCGCTGGTCGGGATGGTGACCGTCTGAGATCCGGTCGCGACGCCGTAGTCGCCGTCCTGTGACACTGTAATGGTCACGTCCAGCGGGGCTGTGGGCGCGGGGGTGGCCGTGACGGTGAACGACGCTCTGGTGCCCTCGGTGACGTCTCCGTCAGATACGATGCTGATCTCCGGTGTGGTTGGCGGGGGCGGCCCATCATCGTCGGCGACCTCGACGGTGGCCGCGCCTGCGGTCCATGAGACCAGGTAGCCCGTGCCGGCGTTCACCGTGGCGGTTACCGAGCCGTCGGATTCACCGACCTGGTCATCGCTCGTAGCTACGGTCAACTGGGTGCTGCCTGTGGTGGGGATGGTGACCGTTTGTGAGCCGGGTGAGACCCCGAAGTCGCCGTCCTGCGACACCGCAATGGTCACGTCCAGCGGGGCGGTGGGCGCGGGGGTGGCGGTGACGGTGAAGGTCGCAAGGCCGCCCTCGGTGATCCCGCTCCCGTCCGTGACGCTGACCGTGGGGCCGGGCGACGGGAGATGGCCCTGCCGGGCGAGCCGAAGCGCCATGGCTTTCACGTCGGTCTGTAAGTTGGCGAAGGTGGGCTGCAGGCGAGAGCTATTCTCGTCCGGCAATAGCGTTTTGCGCTGGTCCGCGCTGGTTTGATCCCATTGCTGTTCCGCGAGCGCGATCAGTTCGGCATTGGTCACGGTAAAGCGAATACGCGCCGTTGTTACGCCGCCGCCGCTGTTCTCCGCGGTTAGGTCAATCTCGTAGACGCCATCCTGATTTGCGTCACCCGCCGGGTGGTAGTCGTGCGCGTTGAACACCAGAAGTTCGGCAGACCCGTATAGGCGGAAAGCGTTGACGTCCGGTCCGGCTTTGGAGTAGGTCAAGCCCTCGCTACCAGCCCTTTTGGTGTGCATCACTACGACATGTGTCTTACCTTCGTTTACCGCATGGTCAAAGGCGAAGAGTAATGTTGGCTCGACCACTTCAACTTCATCTTCGCTCACCGTCACTTGAGCTGACCCGTCGCCGTCGATGTTGTATGCGCTCCCTGCGGTGACCTGTGCCGTGACCACACTTGCCTCCGTGACAACTGAATCGTCAGCTGTAGTGAGCGACACGCTAGACGTCGCGTTGTTGGCGTCGAAGGTGACCTCGGTGGGTAAGGAGCCAACGAGCCGGTTCCCCGTTTCACTAATCGTGATGGGCACAGTAAGGGACTGTCCCAATACACTGCCGGAGCGGGTAAACGTGAAGTCCACCGTCGATCCCTCGGTCACCTTTCCGGCGTCAGCGCGCACTGATATCTGTGTCAGGTCGTCATCAGTTACAGTGGCGGACGCCGAGCCGGGAGTCCCCACAACATAGTCGCTGTTGGCGGCAATGCTCACGGTCACGACGCTGTCATGCTCGTCTTCCTGGTCGTCGTCAATGGGCACGGTGACGGTGATGCTCTGCTGATTGCGCGGGATAGTCACCGAGGTAGGTTTGGTGTTGGCGAGCATCGCCCCGGTCTCGCTCCTGGTCAGGTCGACGGTGAGGGGCGTCGACAGGACGCCGCCCGCGCGTGTGACGGTGAGTTCCAGTCCGGCGCCTTCGTCGGCCTGAGACGCATCCAGAGCTATGGTCACTGTGGGCGTCAGCTCCAGCGGCTCGGCGAAGATCCAAGGCCGGGCCTGCTTGATGGCCAGCTTGTTGGCGGCAGTAATCTTGAACTCGATCTCGATGGCGTAGTCGTCGCCATCCTGAACTCCGTAGAGGGTCTTGAAATGGTTATGGATGGTTTCGAGGTTGCTGCGCAGTTGACGCATCTGGGCGTCGGTCATCAGGAGACTCTCTGGACTAGCCAGGTTGGAGCGGGACAGCACGGTGGAGGCGCCGGTGGCGCCCAGCAGCAGTTGCTCAGGTAGGGAATTCGCCTCGGGATTGGTCACCAGGTCCTCGCCAACTTGTGAGTTGACGTAGTAGGCATTGTCCTGGAGCGTGATGGGGTCATAGCTGACGGCGACGCCGTTGACCCGCTCGTCGGAGTAGTTAGGGTGCACGAGGACACCCATGTAGACGGTGGTGTGGTCTACGCGGTGGAAGTCGCGCTCCAGAAAGGCGCGGTAGTTCCACAGGCTGGCCCATACGGCCTTGATGGACTTGTCAATGCCGTCCGAGGCCGTCTCGTCGGGGTCCTGGGTCTTGGAGCTGTAGAGGCCGGCTCCGTTGAAGGACGGCAGGTCTTCGTTGTTGGTGCTGGACCGGTAGCGCAGAGACTGGCCATCCGGGTACTTGGCGTGCATCGCGGTGAGGGCGTCGGTGATGAACTTGGGCGACGTCGCATCCTTGATAGCGTCCCGCAGGTCGTCCAGCATCTCTTCTTGGATGTCGGCGTCGCTCTGGAAGTAAGCGTGGGCCAGCATCTGGGTGACCGCGGAGGCGAGCGTGGTGCCCGCCGCGAGCGTGATCTTCTCCTCATCCGGCGCCTTCTTCTTGCCGAGGATGGTTTCCTTGGCGACCGTCGCTTGCTTCATGAATTGATCGTAGAAGTAGAAGGGAACCGCGTACCCGACGGGCGTCGTTCCATCGGGCAGCGAGAGCTTTGTGAGCTCTGCCACGTTGGCGGCCTTGACACCGAACGCGGTCCAGTCGTCGAAGCTGACGTCTGCCAATGAGGCGATCTCGGTGACCGTCAGATCGTGTTGCAGGGTTTGGACGCTCTGGGGACGCAGCTTGTTGTGGTGCGCGTCCACCTCCCCTTTGGTCGCGGCGCGAATGGTGTAGCCCTCGCCGGTCACGGCGTAATATACGTACTTGCCGATCAGCGGCTTGATCGCTTCCTCTTTGAGCACGTCGCGGATGAACGCATTGGGGAGTCCATTCTGGATTGCGCGCAGGTTGACGTGCGACAGCGGCGTTTGCGGCACGGTGGTGATGGTTCCGGCCACGCGGGGCAGGTCGTTGGGCAAGCTGGTGTAGATGGCCACGTCGTAGAGGCTGGGGCGGTCATCACCTTCCACCAAGCGCAGCCGTCCGTATCCCTCCGCCTCGTTGAGGGCGATGTAATCCACGTCCGCCAGCACCTGGTGCTCCAGCAGGATGTGAATCCTGGAGGCGTCAAATTGTTCCCTCTCATCCCAGTAGCTCGAGAAGTAGGGAGTCGTCTCCGGGTAGAAGTACAGGTTGTCCTCCAAGACCGGCATCGCTGCGGCCAGCGTCATGTACACACGCTCCGTCCCTGCGAACGAACGGGCCGCGAACGCGCCCCACTCGAACCGATAGGAACCCAGGGTCCCGTCGGGAGCGGGTACGTTAGGATGCCAGACCAACTGCCCGGCCATGGCGTCTGCCATGTCTTCTGTCGTGTAACCGATCACCCTGACGAACGAGTTGTGGTACGTCATTCTCTTCGTGTTCATGAAGAAGACTTCGGGGCTGTCGGAATAGGGGTCAAAGATCCAGAATTTCACGAACGCGATACCATCGAGGTGGGACTCATGCGAAACACCCTGGAACGCCAACTCCCGGAACGCTGCATGGGAACCTATGGCGACAGCGCCGTTGATCGGATTGATCTTCTTGGCCGAATTGATCGGGTTAAAGGCACCGAGGTCGTCCAGCTCGGTGATGTCGTCGACGCAGTCGCCGTCCACGTCAGCGGGTATGGCGACCTGGTATTTCTCCACCCGATACTGGTCTGCGGCCAAGGGCTCCAAATTGTCAGACAGCGTGGTAGTGCCGTCCTCACCCCGCGTCACCGAAACAGGGATATCGGTGGTTACCCCATCGAGAGTGTGCTTCGCATACAGCACGAAATAGTCCGAGTTGGTCGAAGCCACCTCGATGGGAACATCGGTCACCGCCACCGCTACTGGGGTGGGGACGACGTAGCCTGCTTCACAGGGTCCAGGCGGGTCGCTTGCCCGCGCCGCTTCGGCAAACAGGGCAACGGCGACCAGGGCCAACATCGCGGCAGCGCCCATCAGGAGCACTAGGCGCCCGCCAGCTTGCAGCAAGGGCCAGCTCACGAGATGCTCCTCTCGTTCACCGCTCTCGCGGCTCGCGGGTGCCGATGACCGAGACGGCAGCGCCGCGAGCTAGGATAAGGAGGGCGCAGTCCCGGGCGAAAGAAAACGTGTAGAGTGACCGGCAAGGATAAGTTTGTATGCCACGGGGGGGGGCCAATCCGTCGGCCAGACGAGGACGAATGAATGTCACGGCATTGGATGGTATAGCATTTTGCTCTATGGTGCAACATCCAATGCCGTCGAGGCGATGCGCGGCCTGTTGTGCAGGTATCAGGTGTGTGGGCGTCCATCTTGACAATCTCGGTCGACGAAGTTGACTGGAGCCCTTCCCTTGGTGTCATCTCACGGCCAGGGCGACCTGTATCGGATCATCGACCTAGGCGTCCTCGCCGCGAGACACTGGAGCCTGACGCTGGACTCGCACGGCATCTCCGTGGGGGAGCATCGCGTCCTCACCGTCATCGTGCGGGGAGGCCCCCAGACCGCGGTGGACATTATCCCGCAGGTGATGTTGGAACAGTCGCTCGTCAGCCGGACGGTGCAGCGCATCTACGACAAAGGCCTGATCTCGCGGCAACGCTCGCGGACGGACCGCAGAAGCGTGATCCTACGCGCCACGCCCGACGGGGAGCAGCTGGTGCGGCGGCTGGACCAACTGCTCCACGAAGTGACGGCCGAGATGTGCCGCGGCGTCCCCGAGCGGGAACTACTCGGGGCCACGCAGGTCGTGGCGGCACTGCTCGACAACCTTGAGCAACTCGCCGGGGGCCTGTCCGGAGAGAGGCACGGATGACAATGACGAGCTCCGACTCGGTGTACACCATGGGCTACGAGGAATTCGTGCTGTTTCAGGAGCGTCTCACCCAGTCGCCGAGCGCGATGTTCTTCATCCCCCAGTTGAAGCCCGGACAGCACCTGCTGGACGTCGGCTGCGGGACCGGGTTCCTCTCGCTGAGGCTGGCCGAGGCCGTGACCCCGGGGGGGCTGCACGGTGTCGACATCGAGCCGTCACAGGTCGACCTCGCCCGGGCGCTGGCCGCCGACCGCGGCTGCTCCAACGCCGCCTTCCAGGTCGCCGATGCGCTGGACCTGCCCTTCGCGGACGGCTCCTTCGACGTCGTCCACATGGGCGGCCTCCTGCTCCACATCTCCGATACGGTCCAGGCGCTGGCGGAGGCGAAGCGGGTGCTGAAGCCGGGGGGCACAGTGATGTGCCGGGACCTCTTGGTCGACTCCTCCTTCGCTTACCCCGAACTGGGGGTGATGAGACGCTCATGGGAGGTCTTCGCTGACCTGATCGCTGCGGACGGCGGCCGCCCGCTCATCGCCCAGGAGATGAAAGGGCACCTGCAGCAGGCCGGCTTTGCGGACATCCGAGTGTCCTTCGGCATGGAGACCTACCAGACCCCTGAGGAGGTGGAGTTCTTCTACCTGATGACAAAGAAGTGGTTTCTGGACAGCGGGCCCGCGAACGCCGCGATGGAATATGGGGCCCTGTCTCAGGGTCTCAAGTCCAAGATCGAGCGCGATCTGGAAGCATGGCGGCAGGAACCCACGGCCGTGGCGGGGGTCGCCTTCGGCCACGCCGTCGGCTCCTAATGGGAGCCGAGCCTGAAGACCGGGACAACCAGGAAATGGCTCCGGCCCGGCCAGCCGGCGAGCAGTTGGCGCTCCCCACAGTCGGGGCCGAGCCCCCTCCAGGTCGCCTCCATCGCCGCATAAAACGCGCAGGAAGGGCTCGCCGCCGCTGGCCTCGGCATTAGCACCCACCCATCCATCTTCGGACCCCACAGCTCCCGAAGACGCCGCACCCGACAGCGAGACGGTAGACTGCCGCCACGGAGGCGGTCTACCCCACCGTACTGCACCAACCCCCGGCGGCGTGGATGCGCGCTCAAGCAGCACCCGGCAGTGTCGTACCCGGGAGCTCCCTCCGATGGCTGACCCGTCTGCAGAGACCGGCGTGCGCTACGAGCCCGACGAGCGCCCGCCGCTGGCGCTCACCCTCGGCAGCGGCCTACAGGCCGCGCTCGTGATCGTCACTCCATAGGCTCAGTCCGTGTCCACGGTTGGGGGGTTCTGTCTCCGGTGCGCTTAGTTCGGTGTGTTCGCACCGCCACCCCTTCAGGGAGCATTGGCAGGAGGTGGATGTGGGTGCTGCTACGGCGCGGTTCCCGATGTCGGGGGTGGCGGTGGCAGCGTGGAGCAGACCGAG
>JAJEIA010000008.1 GCA_022823505.1 Dehalococcoidia bacterium | reverse complement strand
TTCCAGATCGGTACCGCAGATGACGAACTCTGAGAGCATCAGCGCCGGCGGCTCGGTGCCGTGAAATTCGCGATGCAGGGCCCGTCCCCGTTCGATGCCCGGCATCCGCATTTCCCAGGGGCGGTCGGCGAACATGATGATGTGCGCCCCCAGTTTGGCCGCTGAAAGCACCGATTCGTCGCTGGCGGCAACGGCATAGATTCGTCCGTCGAATGAGTGCTGCGGGCGAGGACGGATTTCGGTCAGTTCCTGTGGGTAAAACTTTCCGTCGCCCTCGATGAATCCGGTCTTCAGCGCGTCGACGATCATGGGCGCCGCCTCGTCGAAGCGTTCGCGGGACTCGTCCATGCTCAGCCCGAAGGCCGCAAACTCCCGGCGGGCGAGGCCGCGCCCGAATCCCAGGCGGAGCCGGCCCCCACTGAGCAGGTCGAGCACGGCGGCGTTTTCGGCGACGCGCAGCGGGTTGTGCCAGGGCAGGATCACCGCCGCCGTACCAACGTCGATGTTGGGGTGCCTGGCGGCGACGTGGGTCATCAGCTGCAGGTTGTCCGGCACGAAGGAGTAATCGTTGAAATGGTGCTCGGCCGACCAGAGGCATTCGAAACCCTCGTCAGCCGCCATCTGGGCCAGGCGCAGCTCTTCCTCCCACATCTGGCCGTCCGAACCTTCATCCCAGCCGTAGCTGGAGAAGATCATCATCATTCCGACATCCATCCGATTACTCCTTGAGATTGGTTCAGGCAGTCTTTGCCGTAGGTCAAACGGGCCTAGAAGGCCGGCTTGACGGGATACGGCGTCAGCTGGAGTTCATGGGTCCAGCAGGACTTGTCCTGGGTATACAGGTAGTAGAAGGCCTCCGCGATTTTCACGGGGTTGATCAGCAGTTCGGGGTTCTGCTGGGCGCGGGGAGTGGCCCTCGTGCCCGGCGAGTCGATCGTCCCGTCGATGATCACGTTGGCGACGTGCACGCCGTACTCGGAATATTCCTCGGTCAGAACCTGGGCCAACGTGCGCATCATCACCCGGGGATAGTACAGCGACTGGCCGGTGTACCGCTTCCGGCCCCGCAGCGACGACGGGTTGTTGGAGATCAGGATGGTACCCTCGCCGCGCTCCCGCATGGCCGGCAGCACCTCCTTGGCGACCAGGAACGGGCCACTGCTGGAGATGTGCTGGGCGGTCTCGAACACCTCCCACGGAGTATTTTCCAGCAGTTCCATTTCGGGCGGCAGGTCGCGTCCGTCAATATATCCCGCGTTGTACACCAGAACGTCCGGGTCGCCGGACTCCTCACGGATCTGGGCGAAGGCATTGGAGATGGATTCGGGTATCGACAGATCGAGCTCCACGATGACGCTGTCGCCGCCCTGCTCGTTGATGGCCGCCTGCAGCGGGACGGCGTTGGAGGTGCTGCGGGTGGTCAGCACCGTGCGGAACCCCTCCTGGGCGAACTTCTGCGCGACCGCTCCGCCCACGCCCCAGCGCACGCCGACGGGCAGATCGCTGTCGTCGATTTCCCCGCCGTGCACCAATTGCGTGTTGCGCCCGTCGGACTGCCATTTGGAGGTCGCCCCGATCACGACGGCGACCGGCTTACTGTTTGTAGTCATGTCTATTCCCTTCCTAACGTGATGGCGCTCGCTCGAAACCTGCTGGTCGGCACGATGTGCTCAGCCCACACCGGAGCCAGCCGCGCGCTTTTGCCCCAGCGACAACCGAGGCGATGTTTGTCGGGTTACTGTACTACAAACTTTCGGCGGAACGGTAATTTTGCGGAGAGGCAGGCGCCATGGACATTGGTCGCAGTGTTGCGCAATCGCGAGTTCGGCCTAGAATGTTGCGTCCGACCCTCACCCGAAGGAGCGCCGTCATGGGATTCAAGCTTGTTATCTGCCCGCCCAACTACCAGGAGCACTGGCCGCAGCGACTCCAGGAGGAAATTCCGGATATCGACGTTCACCTCTGCCCCACCGTTGGCGAGGCCATGGAAGTGATCGGCGACGCCGATGCCGCATTTGGCGACATCGTGCCCGAGTTGCTGGAGCGGGCGGACAACCTCAAGTGGATCGCCTGCCCGCAGGCCGGGCCGCGCGCCGGCTACTATCACTCGTCATTGATGTCCAGCGACGTCGTGGTCACCAATACCCGCGAAATCTACAACGACCACATCAGCGCCCACATCATGTCCCTCCTGCTGGCCTTCGCCCGCGGGCTGCAAATTTACATTCCCCAGCAGGTCGCCGGAGTGTGGCAGCAGGGATACCAGACCGTCTACCTGCCCGAGGCCACCGTGGCGGTGGTGGGCGTCGGCGGCATCGGCGGCGAAACGGCGCGCCTGTGCTCCGAGTTCGGCATGACCGTGCTGGGCGTGGACCCCCGGCTGCCGGCTCCGACTGCCGGAGTCGCCGAGTTGCACCGACCGGATCGCCTGCTGGAAGTCCTGCCCCGGGCCGATTTCGTGGTAGTCACGGTCCCGGAAACGCCGGAGACGCAGGGCATGTTCGGGTCCGAGCAGTTCCGGGCCATGAAAAACACCGGCTATTTCGTCAACATCGGGCGGGGAGCCACGGTGATTCTCGACGACCTGGTGGACGCACTGCGGGCCGGTGAACTGGGCGGCGCCGGTCTGGACGTCTTCCAGATCGAACCGCTTCCCGCCGGTCATCCGCTGTGGACCATGCCAAACGTGCTGATCACGCCCCACGTGGCCGGTAACGGACCCTATCTGGACGAACGGCGCACCGAGCTTTTCATCGATAACTGCAAACGTTTCAACGAGGGTAGAGAGCTGCGCAACGTGGTGGACAAGGCCAACTGGTTCTGATCCCGGGCGCGTCAGTCCTCGCGGCGCTCCTCGCGCATGGTGATCAGCGCCAGGGGGATGGACGAGACCACCACCAGCAACAACGCCGGTGCCGCCGCCCGGGCGAAGAACGCCTCCTCCGCGGCAGCCCAGATCGATGACGCCAGGGTGGTAAACCCGATCGGGCTGAGGATCAGCGTCGCCGGCAGTTCCTTCATGGTGAGCAGGAACACCAGGGCCGCGCCGGTCAGTATCCCGGGGCGGATGAGCGGCAGCGTGACGGTGAACAAGACCGACAGCGGCCGCCGCCCCAGGCTCCGGGCGGCATCCTCAAACTCGGGACGCACCTGCAGCAGCGAGGCTCGCAGGGAGCCCACCGCGGCCGGCAGGAACAGCGTCACATATGCGACCGCCAGTATCGCCAGCGATTGGTAGAGCCAGGTGGCGTAGTTTGCCCCGAAGTACACCAGGCCCAGAGCGATGACTATGCCGGGCAGGGCGAAGCCGACGAACCCCAGGCGCTCCAGCCACCGGCTGAACAGGCCGGGATATCGCACCGCCAGCACCGCGATGGGCGCGGCGCACAACACCGTCAGGACCGCAGCCAACGCTGAGACCCCCACCGAGTTGGCCGCCGCTTTCCACAACAGGAGCAGCGGCTCACCGGCCGCCACGCCGCGCACGGTCCAGTAGATCAGCACTGCCACCGGCAAGCCGATGGAGACTGCCAGCACGGCCCCGCAATAGGCCAGAGCGGGCCAGCGCCAACGGCCCAGGGGGATCGGCTCGGGTAGCCTCGTTGCGCCGCCGCGGCTGCGATAGTATCGGCCACCCATGGCGTTGCGGGACGTGTTTTCGCCCCAGACCACGCCCAGCGCCAGGACGATAAGCGCCAGCGACCACGCGGCCGCCAGCGTGCGGTTCAGCGCGGCGCCGTACTGGATGAAGATGCTCCAGGTGAAGGTCTCGTAGCGCATGATGGCTACCGCACCGAAGTCGCTCAGGGCGTAGAGCGCGGTGAGCAGGCCACCCGCCAGGATGGCCGGCCGGAGCATGGGCAGCGTGACGCTCCAGAAGGTCTGCCAGCGGTCGCGGCCCAGTACCCTGGCCGACTCCTCCAGCGATACGTCCATGTTCCAAAGCGCCGCCCGCACCGGCAGCAACACGTAGGGGAAGCTGATGATGATCAGCGTGAAGGCCGCGCCGGCGAAACCGTAGATGCTGGGAATCCGCTCCACGCCGAAGCCCGCTTCCAGCCAGCCCTGCAGGATGCCGCGGGGGCCCAGTCCCACCGCAATGGCGAAACCCACGATGTAGGACGGCAACGCCAGGGGCAGCATGGTTGCCACGCGCCAGAAGCCTCGCCACGGCAGGTCGGTGCGCACCGTGAGCCACGCCAGGGGAGCCGCGATGATGACACATCCGATCATCACCACGGCCATAAGAGCGACGGTTCGGCCGACCACCCAGAGGGTGCGCGTCCGGAAGATCAGTTCGAGAGCGTCCTCGCCCGCCCCCACCGTGCGCAGTGCAAGGTAGACCGGGGAGACCAGCAGCAGAGCCGCCACGAACAGGGCCGGGACCCAGACAATAGCCGGCGGGCGTGCTGTACCCTCGAAAAGATGGCTCGAGGTGAACCGGGGAATGTCTAAAAGCAACCTGGGGACGGCGGACATCGGCGGCTCACTTCAGTCCGGCAACGGGATTGCGTTCGACGCACCGGTGCTACTGGCCTTCGCGCAGCCGATGCAGCTCCGCTTCCAACTCCTGCACTCGGACTTCGGCGATTTCGGCTCTGGCCGTCTCCCGTAGGCGATAGTCACGTTCCGCCTCAGCCCGCGCCATTTCGGTTTGCAGGGTTGGGACGTGCTCACCGGTGGCCGGGTCATGCCAGCCCAAGTAGCGATTCTCCGCCCTTAGGATCAGGTTCAGCTTCGCGCTGTACCCCTGAAATACGCCGGGGCTGACTTCGCCCACCTCTATGGACTCGTACCCGCTTCCCACCAGCCGGTAACCCCGTAGGGTGAACCCGTAGAACCGCCCCTCGCTGTCAAACAGCCAGTACTCCGCCACGCCCAGGCGCTCGTAATAGCCCATCTTTGCATCCAGATCATCCTCGGCGGTGTGTCTGGATGCCACCTCCAGCACGAAGTCCGGAGGCTTGCCCTGCTCGGACACAATATAGCCGTTGCTGGCTACGTAAGCGTCGGGATCCACGTCGAAGGCCACCAGCAGGTCCGGGTACCTGCTTTCGTTGGCCACATAAGCCGGGCCGGGCACGATGTAGTGCTCAGCGCTGACGATAGTGGTATCAGGATTGCCCAGGTACAGGGCAATATTGGGGATTGCACCGTGCTGGTGCAGGTTGTCGACGCTGGTCATGTCGTCAGGGTGGCGCTCCGGGATGTCGGGAAGACGGAAGCGCTTGGCTGGCGGCTCCGGCGGGTTGGCGGGTCGGATAGTGGTCATGTTGAACCTCGACGGGCGGGGTTGGAGGGGATCATACCACTGCCGCGGTGGACCGGTCAGTCCGGTGCGGAGACACCACGAGTAGAGGCCAAACCCGGCGGAGCGCGCTTTGCCACCGTCCTGCGGCAAGCGGCAAAGCGGTTCGGTCATCTCCGAAGGTCAACTGCTGCCCCAGCGTCAACGCGATTGACAGGGGTTAGCGTCGAGCGCAGAATGGCGCCAATCCGGGGCGATCTGCCCCCTTTCCATTGTGATCCGCAACGGAATGCGTCTTCGCATTCGCCATTGGAGGAGGTTCCCACATGGCGTTTCCTGAAAGAATGAAATTTGGCATCTTCCTCGGCCCGTTTCACCGCGTGGGAGAAAACCCCACCCTGGCCATGGAGCGCGACCTTGAACTGGTCGAGTGGCTGGACAAGCTGGGGTTCGACGAGGCCTGGGTCGGCGAACACCACAGTGCCGGTTGGGAGATCATTTCGTCGCCGGAGGTGTTCATCGCCGCCGCGGCGCAGCGCACCAACCGCATCAAGCTGGGCACCGGCGTGGTCAGCCTGCCGTACCACCACCCGCTGATGGTGGCGAACCGCATGGTCCAACTGGACCACATGACCTACGGGCGGGTGCTCTTCGGCGTGGGACCGGGCGCGCTGCCGGGCGACGCTTACATGATGGGCATCCCCCACGAACTGCAGCGGGAACGCATGGATGAGTCCCTCGGCATCATCCTGCGCCTGTTCACCGAGACCGAGCCCATCACCTACAAAAGCGACTGGTTCGAGCTGAAAGAGGGCCTGCTCCAGCTCCGCCCCTACCAGCGTCCCTACATGCACACGGCGGTGGCGTCGGTGCAATCACCAGCCGGCGTGACCCTGGCCGGCAAGCACGGCTGTTCCGTCCTGACGATCACGGTGCCCCGGGACCCGTCCGCGGGACCCTCGGACCTGCAGGGGCTCTGGAGCATCGCCGAGGAGTCGGCTGCGGAACACGGCAACACCATGAACCGCGACGACTGGCGGCTGGTACTGCCCTGCCACATTGCCGAGACCCGCAAGGAGGCGCTGGACGACGCCCGCATGGGCGCCGGCCGCTACCTGCGGGAATACAGCGAGGGAACCAACGGCCGCAAAGCCGTCTTCGACGGACCGCTGGACAAGGTCATCGACCACATGGCCGATACGGGCAGTTGGATCATCGGCACGCCTGACGACTGCATCGAGGCCATTGAGCGGCTGGGCGAACAGAGCGGCGGCTTCGGCGCGTTCCTGGTCCAGACCATCGACTGGGCGCCCCGGGACAAGATGCTGAAGAGCTATGAGCTCATGGCGCGGTACGTCATGCCCCACTTCCAGGGCAGCGTCCTGAGCACGCAGGCATCCAACCAGTGGGCCAAGGAGCGGCAGGACGACCTGGTCAGCGGGCGGGTGCGCGCCATCGACCGCGCCAGGCAGGCCTACGCCGAACGCGCCGGATAGCACGGGCCAGATCCATTCGCACAGAGAGTTCGGGGTGCGCTGTCGCGGCGCACCCCGAATTTTTGCCGTAAACTGCCCGTTCCGCTGGCTCCGCTGGGCACGCGGGCGAGCCATGGTGGGCTAGGCCGCGACTTTCGCTGCAACCCAATCCACGCCGTTCAGCACCAACCTCTGGAACTCCGGCGTCTCGAAACTCCGGCCGTCGTGCCCCAGGAGCAGCACGTAGACGTTGCCGTCGCCGTACTTGCGGGTCCATCCCAGCGGGTAGGTGCCGCCCGGCATGTGCGTGGGGTTCCGATCGGGGCCCCAGGGCCAGGTGCCGTCCTCGGCGGTCCCGGTGATGAAAACGTTGTTGCCATCCCTGATCGCCAGGTTCATGTAGAGCTCGTCGTTGGTCGAGAAATCGGCGATACCTGAAGCGCCGGGGTGCCCGGCGTCGCTGACGTTCACCGTGAACTCACCATACGGCGGGTGGTAGCTGGTGCCGGAGATCCAGCCGCCGCCGGTGATGTCGTGGTACTCGGGCCATGCTGCGGCAACACAGGTGGCGATATGGATGCAAACGAACCCGCCGCCGCAGCTGACGTAATCGCGCAGGCCTTCCATTTCCGCCGCCGAAAGGGTCCAGTCGCCGAAATCGGGCACGTTCTCCCGGCGGGTGTTGAATACCAGCGCGTCGTATCCGTTCATGGCGGACCGGTCCGCCAGAGGCGAGGCGTCCTCCGTGACCGTCACATCGTGACCGGCGCCCTGGAGAAAGGATTCCAATATGGGGGTCGACTCCTCGTAGGGATGTCGGCCACCGGAGATTACCAAAACCTTCATGTCTGTTCCCTCCTATCAGTAGGCATGAATTGTAGAGACAAGGGCCTCTGGTGGCAAATCCGATGAACTGCATCCCGAAATGTGCCTCGCACCTACAAGCCTGTTCCGCGGTCGAGGCCTGGTTCCCCACTTACAGTTTGCCGCTGGGTCGGCCTTTGCCAGGGCTGGGTCGGTTTTTGATCGCCACCCCTCAGTAAATTGTTCCGGTACCGGAAATTGCCCGGCTCATCGATGAACAGGATCGTGACCGTTTTGTTGGCAGGTCGACGAGCACGCCAAATTTCCTCACGGCACATAGCGTTTGTTTTCAACCGCATGGGTATTGGTTGATTTAACCGTTGCACAGTAAACGGGACGCAGCCTTTTTCTGAACATCACCGGCATTGCGTGTCGAATCTCTATTATGCACGGACTGACGGTGATACATCGGTTACTTTCGTGCGCGAATCGGTCCGACGGCAACAACCCGGTCCGCAGTGGTGACACAACCGTTCCGGTCGCGATTGTCGCTGAGCACTTCGGCCTTTGGGTTTATTTCGCCGATCGATATGACGCAACAATTGGAGGGCAATTATGCGGGCGCACAAAAATATCACTATGCCGCATCGGGGATTGTTTTGTTGGTGGTTGCATTTCGCATGTATTTGTTGAAACGGGCGCGACTCTGATCACAAACGCTTCATGAAAACGGCACTCGCCGGATGACCGGAGGCGTTGTGCGTTGAACGGGAGACAACCCATGAATACTCAAAAGCTCAAGATCAGGAACCGCCTGGACCGGTTTCGACCCCAGGGAGTGTGGCCGGCGTTCCTGGCCGCCCTGTCGATTCTCATCATCGCCGGACTTGGACCTAGCCAGGCTTTCGCCAATCCGACTAACCCATCGACGCAAGACACTGGACAAATCCCACACCACGCGACTAGCGATATCAAGCTTAGCAACAACGTCAACGCGACCACCCAACCCAACTCGTCACGGGTATCTCAGAGGCCACTGGTCACGCCCGCCATCGTCGCCGACGGCGTGCGGATGTACGAGGTACAGGCAAGCGAGTCTGGAGGGTGGCCCATCCGTTTGCCTGGGGACGACACCTACGGCTACGGCGAACTGATCGCGGTGGAGGTCGAGTTCAGCGAAGCAGTGAGCGTGAACAACAACGCCACGTTCCAGATTCAGATCGGCTCCAGTACCAGGGGATTGGTCCCCGTGTCCCACCGGGACAAGACGGTGATCTTCGCGACGCTGATCCGGTCTAGCGACGTGGACACTAACGGTGTATGGATCGGGGACAACACCTCAACGCTGGACCACAACCCTGCCGGGTATTTCCGTGATGCTGACGGAAACCAGAACGTCAGCCTCACCCATTCCAGCCTGGGAACCCAATCGAGCCACAAGGTTGACGGCCGCTCGACGCGTCCTAAGGTCAACCGGGTGCGCATCAAGTCCTCGCCGAAGCATGCCGACTACTACGTGCGGGGCGAGCAAGTGGAGGTGGAAGTCAGGTTCAACAGGTCGGTGAGGGTCTCTGGCAACCCGTCCGTGCGGCTCAGCGTCGACGCCCTCGGGACGACCGGCACGCGGGAGGCCAACTACTTCAGCGGCGGCGGTTCGTCCACCCTGGTTTTCGTGTACAACGTGGGGTTCCTGGACAACGACAGCAACGGCATCGCCATCCCCGCAAACGCGCTGGCCAAATACGGGGATATCAGCCAGGGCACGAACGGCGACGGCTCCATCCAGGACCGACGAGGCGCGCTGCGGGCTAATCTGGCCAGCGCGGGCCAGGGAAACAACGCGCGCCACAAGGTGGACGCCAGGTACGCCGCCTCACCGGAGATCATGGCCAACGCCCAGTGGGGCTGGGAAACCCCGATTGATGGGAGTGATTCCGTCACTATGGATTTCACCATTCGGGAAGACCCGGGCCACTTCTCGGAGGACCATGCCCTGGTCATGGCTTTTGGATGGAGCAGCATCGGCGACACCCGCGTCGGGTTTGGGATCCGCACCGACCTGGACGATCCGGACACCGATGGCTCCGAAGGCAAGGGTATCGTATTCAACCGCTGGGGGACCCACGACAAGACACTGGCCCGCCCCACTGAAGATGGGTGGGTCGTGACCGGAACGATTCTGGGCGACTTCATCAGCATCCGCAAGCCCTACGACTGGGGCGTCGGCGACTACACGGTCCGCATCGCCCACGATGGGAGCGAAAACGATGCGGACGGACGATGGTTCGGCATGTGGATCACGGATCCCAACGACGTGGAAACCTACATGGGGTCCCTGAAGTTCCCCCTGGATGACGGCGAAAACCCGAAGTTCAACCCACGCGGTGATTTATACCAGTCGATGCTCGCGATCCTGGGCGGAGGGGTCATCAAACCCCATGACATACCGGTGTTTGAGGTCGCGCTCAGCCCGCCCGACGAGGGCAGCAACATCGACCCGCCAAAACGGATCACCGCGGTCTACTCCCAATTCAACGGCGTCATGACCAACTCCAACATCATCCACGACCGGGAGGACAACCTCGTCATCATGCGCGCCGGAGGCACCACGCTCCGTACCACCGACCCCGGTGCGGTTATCACCATTCGCAACGATGAGGCAACCGGCGCGCCAACCATTGGAGGCATTACCGAGATAGACCAGACCCTTACCGTGTCCACATCGGGCATCTCCGACGCGGACGGTCTGGACGGAGCCACGTTCGCCTACCAGTGGATCCGAGTTGACGGAACTTCTGAAACCGACATCAGGAATGCCACAGGCAACGGATACACCCTTCAATCTGCCGACGTGGGCAAGACCATCAAGGTGCGGGTGGATTTCACCGACGACGCGGGTTACGAAGAATCGCTGACCAGCAACGCTACGGACACGGTTCGGTCGTCGCTGACGTCCCAGTTCAGGGACACGCCCACGTCCCGCCGCAGCGCCGGTGCTTTCACCTTCGAGTTGCGCTTCAGCGAAAATATCGCTGGTCTGAGCTACCGTACCCTGCGGGATTCCGCGTTCACGGTGTCCGGCGGCAACGTGGTCAAAGCCCGCCGCCTGGACCCGCCCAATAACATGCGTTGGGAGATCACCGTCCGACCGGACGGCAACGGCGACGTGACCATCACCTTGCCCGCCACCACGGACTGCAATGCCAACGGCGCGATTTGCACCCCAGGCGGGAGGATGCTGTCCAATACCACAACGGCCACGGTCAACGGACCTGGCGGATGATCAACAGAGTTTTCGGCGTCCGGTTTCCGTAAACTCCTCGTTACGCTGGAACTGGCCGCCGGATACGCGCTCTCTAGACGGCCTGGGTCAAGTCCCGGGCCGCTGGCGTTTCGCCCCACGCCGACGTAGTGCAACCCCAGCCGATACATCTCCACCCCGTGCAGGGCGCTGCGCCCATCGAATACGAACCGGGGCGAGGTCATGCAGCGGGCCACGTCCTGCCAGTTGGCGTCAACGAGCTCTGACAACTCCGAGACCAGGACGAGGGCCTGCGCCTGTTTGGCAACCGCCAGCGTGTTGTCCACCGGTCGCACCGACGCCGGGGGATGCCGGCGGGGGATGTCCATCGGTTCAGGATCGCAGGCGCTGGGCGTTCCGGACGGCAGTTGAGCAATGCGATCGCTTTCTGTGTTGACGCGGAGCCCCGGGCGGGCGGCGTCGGCCAGGCAGGCTGCGGCCGTAACCGCCGCATAGCCAACCGGATCCCGGTGATATTCAAGGCGGGCGGCCTCTTTACAGGTCCAATCGGTGCGGCGCTCGGTTTACACCGCCATCGTTGGGATGGGTCGATTCCGGTGTCAAGGACATTGGGATCGGTACCGCGAGTTTTCTCGCAACATCCGCGGTATCGCTCGCGGCGGCCTCATGGCTCCGTACGATCAAACCCATGTCAGCGAAATATTCGCCAAATACGTCCTGTTCGCCGAGTGTGGTCGAAATACAAGAAACGTAAAATAATGATGAGCGTCACGATATGTGATGTCTTGTGCGCCGGTTGTTACCAAATGAAATGCCAACGAATTGGACCATAACCGGGCCGAATATCGCGCCCTTGTGTGGATGCTGAAGTGGCTGTCATCAGATCCAAGAGGTACAAACTCCCGCTGATAGTCGCGGTGGGGGTGGCCCTCGCGCTGGCGGTGTTGGCCTCCACTGACACCGGCCACGGTGCCAATCTTCCGGCGTGCCCCGCCGACTGGCCAGTGGTTGAGAACGACGACACCGTCCTGGAAACGGACTACGGGGGCGGCTCGTTCGAGGGGTTCCATACCGACGCCAATGGCGTCGAGTGGTACATCATCCGCAGCGTCGACGACAACGGCTACTCTTTGGTCCGCGCGTATCCGGCATCGGACGAACACGATGCTGGCTATGTCACCGACCAACCGAGCAAGGTCTGCTATCTCATCGTGCGGGGTCCCGAGGAAACCGAGGACCGCGACCCTCCCACACAAATCGATTTCCCCAACGAATCCGAGCCTGACATCTCCAATTCCGCCAACTCCGGGTCATCGGGAACGGGCGGCCGCAGCACGCCGGGCACGGGCGGCAGCGGCGGTGGAACAGGCGGAAGCGGCGGCGGGTCAGGAGAAAGCGGAAGCGGCGGTACGGGCGGTGGCAGCGGCAACTGGCACGGCTCCGGGCAATACCCCGGGTGCGGGAATGCAAACATGGGCAGCTCCGGAACTCCCGGGGCTCCTGATGCGCCCACTCTCACCGGGACTGTGGTGGCGACGTCAGTCGGCGTCGGGTGGGCCGCTCCCGCGAATAATGGCAACCCGATCCTGCACTACGCCATCATGTACACAGTGCAGGGCGGCGACAGCACCAAAGTCAGCGCCGGTGGAATCAGCGAGATCCTGACCGGGCTGAGCCTGGGAACCACTTACGAAATCCGCGTGGCGGCGTGCAACTCGGTGGGATTTGGCAACTGGTCCGACGGCGCGACCATCACCACTTCCAGCTCCGCCGGTGACGGCGGCGCCGGCGTGACTGTGGGCAGCACCACCAACTCCGGTTGCGGCATCGCCGGCCGGGGCACTGACGGAACTCCGGCCGCACCGACCCAGCCCACCGTTGAGAGAAGGTCTGACACGCAAGCCTTCGTCGGATGGGCCGTTCCGGATAACGGAGGGTCACCCATTCTTGATTACGCCATCCGGTACACGCCATCGGGCGGGACTGGCACCGAAGTATCCGGGAACGGCGTGAGCGAGATCATCACCGGATTGACCGCGGGCACCGAATACCTGGTCCAGGTGGCCGCGTGCAACGCCGCCGGTTGGGGCGGCTGGTCCCCGGGCACTATGCTGTCGGGCACGGTCAGTTCTTCCAACAACGGGAATAACGGCAACAACGGCGGAAGCACCACTTGCGGTGACGCAGCGCCGGGCAGCACCGGAACTCCCTCAGCCCCGGCTCAGCCTATCCTGACCGTGGTGAGCACAACCTCAATCACCGTCACGTGGACCGCGCCCAGCCAGGGCTCGTCGGCCATTCTTCGTTACGCGATCCACTACGAACCGGACGGCGGGTCGGGCCGTTGGACCGACTCCACCGCCACCAGCACGACGCTCACGGGCCTGACCGCCGACACGCAGTACCACGTGCGCGTTGCCGCGTGCAATGCCACCGGCTACGGCGATTGGTCGTCTGCCGCGTCCACTCCGGCCAGCAATAACGGGGGAAATAACGGCAACGGCGGCACCAACGGCAACGGCGGCACCAACGGCAACGACGGTAATAACGGCAACGACGGCAGCACTGTTACCGGTACCAGCGAATGCGGCGACGCTGACCGTGGCAGCACCGGGACGCCGGACCGACCGACGGCTCCCACCCTGATCGTGACCCAGGACAACGCGCGGGTCGGCGTTGAGTGGACTGCACCCAACGATAACGGCTCCGAGATCCTCGGTTACTCCATCATGTATGTGCCGACCGACGGGACCCGCCAATTGGTTGACGTTGGTGGTTCAAGCGAAATCCTACAGGGTCTGGCGGCCAACACCATCTACGAGATCAGGGTCTCGGCCTGCAATGACGTAGGGTTCGGCAATTGGTCGCCAGGGGCGACAATTACGACTCAAAACACGACGGGCACACCAGGCACCAACATCATCGGCGAAACCAACAATGCCTGGTGCGGCGTAGCACAGGCTGGCAGCACCGGAACACCCGGTACGCCCGGCGCGCCGACCGTCACCGTCGACGGCCCGTACTCGCTCACCGTGCAATGGTCCGCCCCGTCGGACCATGGCGAGTCGGAGATCAAGATGTACGCCATCCTACACACGCCTCCGGGAGGTATGGAAGGCACGGTAAAGGTGATGACCGGAATGAGCCATTCGCTAACCGGACTGGACGCTAACACCGGCTACTCGGTGGCGGTGGCGGCGTGCAACGCGGTGGGAATGAGCGCCTGGTCACCCGCCATGGCTGTCCAGACCGATCCCGCTACATCGCAGCAACGTGTTGAACTCCCACCCAGCGAAACTCCGTCCGACAGCAACGGGAACGGTGCTGGCGGCAGCAGCGACGATGTCGTGGACTGCACGGATCCGAACAGCATCCGAGATTGTTACGAAATCGAAGTGTACGGAACGTGCGGGGCCGGCACGTGGGAAGGGCATTCGCATGACAAAGGCGGCGGTTACTGGGGCAGCACGGTCGGATGTCTACAGGAAAGTCTGATCAACTCGATAGACCCGGCGGACGCGGATGGTCGCGGAAGGATGTGGACCAAAACGCGGATGCGTGACCACAAACACCCGAATTATTCGGACAAGGAACACAGTAACGACAGCAGCTGCAACTCGGCACATGCCGCCTTTCACGTGAACCACACGCCGCTGTCATGCACGTCGCAGTAAGGACTGAACGGGCTAATACATCATCGGTCGAATGCAAGCAGCGATCGGCCGGATAAAGTCAGCCCGCCCGGGTTAGGCCGATCAGAGCGCAGGAACTAAAGCAGGCAATCCGCTTCTTCGAGATCCATTTCAAAATCCTCGAGACCCTTTCCCAAATCTTCCAGTTTGGACATTTGCCCCTTGGCGTTCTCGTCGTCGTAGGGCATCCGGGCGACCTCATACTCATCTGCGAACTCGGCGGCCATTTCGCGACATTCTTCCATTGGAGAGAAACTGGCTTCCAGCATCAACTCTCGCGCTCGCGGCACCACCTCGTCGGCCTTGCGGGCGATTTCGAACGCCGATGGCTCCCCTCCGCACCCGTAAAGCGGCACAAGCGATAGGCCGATAATCACAGTGAGTAGTAATGTCTTCACGGCAACCCTTCCCCCAAGGTACCGCGAATCATAACATCCCTGCCAAACCTTGCCATACAGATGGCGCGAAGGACATGACTGTCCATAATTGAGATGTTCTTTTCGTGCCAAACCCTGATGGCGGGAAAGGGCGTGGCCTCGCACAGAATGCCTGACAGGTGTCCGGGAAATGTACGGCGTGACCATGATCATGTCTCGAAGGGTGTTCCTTTCCCGCTTCCGCTGCAAAGGCGTCAGTTCGATAGGGAGCATCGGCAGTTTCGGATATTTGCCACCCGCTCTCCCGGTTGAATTCACCGTCCGTCATCGGCATACTGGCGCCATCATTCATTCTGGCAACGGTTGGCAACGGAGCCGCCTTATCGCGGGAACCGTCGCCACTCAGGGAGAATTCGCCCATGACAACCCTGGTAACCGGAGGCGTCGGCTTCGTCGGGGCGAGCATCGTCAGGGAGCTGGCCGCTCGCGGACACGAGGTCGTCAGTTACGACGTGCTGGCCCCCGACGCTTTGATGGACCATTTCCTCGGAGACCTGGCCGGCACGGTCACCTTCGTCAACGGCGACATCCTGGACACCGCCGGCCTCGACGCCCTGCGGCAGAACCACTCCTTCAACAGGATCGTCCACGCTGCCGTTTTCACCGTTAATCGCACCGATCGGGAGACGGCACGGAGCAAGGACATACTGGACATCAACCTCACCGGAACCGGCAACCTGCTGGAACTGGCTCGGGAGATCGGGGTGCAGCGCTTCGTGTACGTCAGTTCCGGCGCCGCCTACGGGCTGTGCCGCGACCCGGACCAGACCTATAACGAGGACGACCACCCGCAGCCGGAGAACCTTTACGGCATTACCAAGCTGGCCAGCGAGCAGCTGACCCGTCGCTACGGCGAGCTCCACGGGTTCAGCACCGCCAGCCTTCGCGTCAGCACGCCCTATGGCCCCATGGAGCGGATCACCGGCCACCGCGACAACATGTCGACGCCCTACCAGTGGACCGGCGCGATGCTGCGGGGTGAGCCGATCACCCTGGACACCAGCGACTACGGCCGCGACTACACCTACGTCCGGGATACCGGCTCCGCCATTGCCGCCGTGGTTGACGCGCCCCAACTGCCCCACGACCTGTACAACATCACCAACGGCGTCTCCGTGACCGGAGCGCAGATCCAGCGCACCCTGGCCGAACTGTTCCCGGAGACCCAAATCGTCGAAGCTGAGCCTGCCGAGCCGCCGGGTTCCTCACTGGGACCGACCCGTGGCCCGCTGTCGGGATACCGTTTGTGGCACGACCTGGGCTGGGTCCCGCAGTACGACCTTGCCGCCGGCCTCATCGAATATGTCCAGTGGCGCCGGGACTCGGGTTTCCTGGACTAGCAGCCCGTCTCTCCCCTCTGTTCCGTTCAACCAAGGAGCAAACATCATGGCGTTGCCTCCGGATCGCATCGACTACCTGCCCATCGTTGACCGGCCCATCATCAAGTGGCCCAACGACGCCCGGGTGGCGCTGTGGATCTCGCCCAACATCGAGCACTACGAGTACACGCCGGTGAACGAGGGCGTCCGCGATCCCTGGCCCCGCGTCCCCTACCCCGATGTGCAGCAGTATTCCTACCGGGACTACGGCAACCGCGTTGGCTTCTGGCGGATGCTGGAGCCGCTGGACAAGCACAACATCAAGTGCTGCATCTCGCTGAACATGGCGGTGCTAGAGCATTTCCCGGAAATCGCCGAGGCAATGATCGAGCGCGATTACGACTACATGAGCCACGGCATCTACAACACCCGGTACCTGTACACCTGCACCGAGGACGAGGAGCGTGAGTTCTACCGGGACACCATCGACACGCTGAAGCGGCACACCGGCAAGCAGCTCAAGGGCATGCTGGGTCCGGCCATATCCGGCAGCGTGAGCACCCCCGACCTGATGGCCGAGGCCGGGCTGATCTACCACACCGACTGGTTCCACGACGACCAGCCCACGCCCATCAAGGTTCACAACGGCGGCAAGCTGGTGTCGGTTCCCTACTCCATTGAGCTGAACGACTCGTCCGTCCTGCGGGACAACCACTACACCGCCGAGTACTTCGCCGACATCTGCAAGGCCCAGTTCGACCGGCTGTATGAGGAAGGCGCCGAGAGCGGGCGGGTCATGTGCATCGCGCTGCACCCCTTCCTGATCGGCCAGCCGCACCGCATAAAGTACCTCGAGAACATCCTCGATCACATCATGGCCCACGACGGCGTCTGGCAGACCACCGCCGACGAGATCGCCGAGTACTACATCGCCCATTACTACGACCAGGCAGTGGAGCACGCGCAACGCTTCACGACATAGAAATTGTCGTAGCGAGCGCAGCGCAGCAATCCGGCCGGGATAACGCGCTCCGCCCCGGGACGAAAAGCAGTAGGGCGTGCACTATCCGCGCCGATTGTAGTGACGGGAGAATTCCATGGGCTGGTCCAACAACCATCCGAACGGTCTAATTCACTACGCGCCCCGTCAGGCGTACCGGGGCTACACCCTGGTGACCAACCTCAACAGCCAAGAATCGCGTCTCATCGATATGGAGGGCCGCATCTGCCACCGATGGGATTGCGACCAGGGCATCAGCTACTCCTATCTGCTGCCCAACGGCAACCTGCTGCTGCGCACCGGCCCGGCCGGGCAGGAAGTCTCGTTCCAGGAGCATCCGGCTCTGGAATTGCTGCCCCGGGGCGGTCGAACGGCGTCCGGGGCCATCCTGGAGCTGGACTGGGACAGCAACGTGGTCTGGGAGTACCGGTACCCGTTGCTGCACCACGATTTCGAACGTCTGCCCAACGGCAACACCCTCGTGCTGGCGTGGGAAGTTATCCCCGAGGATGTCTCGCAGCGGGTGAAAGGCGGGCATGATGACGGCGAGGCCCAAGGTATGCTGGGCGACGTCGTCCGCGAGATCACGCCGGAGGGCGACATGGTATACGAATGGATATCATGGGAACACTTGGATCCGGAGGAGGACCGGATCGGCTTCCCGGAAGGGCGCACCGAATGGACACATCAGAACGCCCTCAACGTTACCCCCGAAGGGGACTTGCTGGTCAGTTTCCGACAGACCGATACGGTGGGCATTGTCGACAAGGCCACTGGCGAATTCCGCTGGAAGTGGGGGCCCGGCAATATCTCCCGCCAGCATCATCCGACGATGCAGGCCAACGGGAACGTGCTTCTCTTCGACAACGGGCCACACAAGCGAGACTTCACCCACTCGCGGGTGATTGAGGTGGACCCCGATACGAATGAGATTGCCTGGGAATACCGGGGCGACCCGCCCATATCCTTCTACAGCTACCACATCAGCGGGGCGGAACGGCTGCCCAACGGCAACACGCTGATCTGCGAGGGCGCCCCTGGCCGCATCTTCGAGGTGACACCGGCCAAAGAAATCGTATGGGAGTACATCAATCCCTTCCTGGGGCGGAGCGGTTTCGGCGTGGGCGGTTCCATCACGGGTCAGGCCAACTCGGTATTTCGTGCCCACCGGTACGGTCCCGACCATCCCGCCCTGGTCGGCAGAAACCTCGACCCCGACCGGTACGCCAACCTGAACCGTTTGTATCCGTAGATCTCGGGCGCACGCCTGGAGCCGCCCGCTCCCTCAACGACCGCCGCGACACGTCCCAAATAGTCAGGAGATATTCTCGTATGCCCGCCCAACGCACCTTCGGCACGGACCATCCCCATCACGAGTGGTCGCCCATCATCAGCCGGCCGGCGCTGCGCTGGCCCAACGACGCCAGGGTCGCCCTGTGCGTCATCCTGGTGCTGGAACACATGGAATGGCAGGCGCCGGAGGGCAGCTACCAGGTGGTTAACCTGTCCGGCGGCTCCGCCCCCCGGGCGTTTCCCGACTACGCCCGGCTGTCGCACCGGGAGTATGGCCACCGCATCGGCATCTTCCGCCTCCTGGACACGCTGGAAAAGCACGGCATCACCGCGACGATCGCCATGGATGCCATCACCGCCGAGAACTACCCGTTCCTGGTACAGCACTGCCTGGACCGGGGCTGCGAGATCATCGGCCATGGCCAGTCGGTCAGCCGCATGATCACCAGCAACATGACCGAGGACGAAGAGCGCGCGTACATCCGCTCGTCCGTTGACGCCCTGACCCGGGCGACGGGAAAGGCGCCCCAGGGCTGGCTCGGCCCCGAGTACGGGGAGTCTGAGCGCACACCGCAACTGCTGGCCGAGGCCGGCCTGCGCTACGTCTGCGATTGGACCAACGACGAGCAGCCCTACCCGATGACCACGGGCGACAACCCTTTCTTCTCGCTGCCCCTGATGTACGAACTGGACGACGTGGCGTCACTGGCCCAGCGCAAGGTCACCGTGGCCGACTACCGGCGCCGGCTCACCGAGAGCTTCGACGTGCTGAACGCTGACGGCGCCACCCACGGTCGCCTCATGGCCATCAACTGGCATCCCTGGCTGGTCGGCCAGCCCTTCCGCGTCGGCGCGGCGGACGAAGCGCTGGGCTACATAATGCGGCAGGGCGGCGTCTGGGCCGCCACGGGGTCCGAAATCATCGACTGGTACCAGTCCCAAACCGATTGACGGGGTGAACCATGGCCTCCTCACTGATACGCGGCAAGCACATCATCAGCCCACAGAGCGACGGTGGCGTGGGGGTCATCGCCGACGGCGCGATCTACCAGGAGGACGGCGTCATCAAAGATACCGGCCCCTACCAGGAACTGCGTCAACGCTACCAACCGGACCAGGAATTGGGCGGCCCCAACGTCGCCATCATTCCCGGGCTCGTGAACACCCACCACCACGGGCGCGGCGTGACAACCCTGCAGATGGGCACCTGCGACGACTGCCTCGAAGTGTGGATCCTTGCCGGCTGGGGTCGCCGCCCCTACGACCACTACCTGATGACCCTGTACACCGCCCTGAACATGCTGGAGTCGGGGCAGACCACGGTAATGTACAACCACCCGCAGACGGCCGCCGCAACCCTCAAAGAGGACGTGGACGCGGTCCTGCGCGGCTTTCTCGATGCGGGTATGCGCGTCGCCTTTTCCAGCTACCTGCGTAACCAGAACCGGGTGGTCTACACCGGCGACGATGATTTCCTGGGCGGCCTGCCCGCCGATCTCGCCGACGACGTGCGTCGCTACCTGTCCGTCGCTCACATGAGCGACGACGACTATTTCTCCTTCTGCGACACCATGGTCGCGGAGTACCACAACCATCCGTCCGGCAAGGTGCGGGTGTTGTTCAGTCCCGCCAACGCCCAGTGGAATTCCGACGAGTTCCTGGTGCGCTGCAAGGAGCAGGCGGCCCGCCACCGGACGGGCATCCACATGCACCTGGTGGAGAGCCCATACCAGAAGGACTACGGCATCCGCACCTGGGGCAAGACGCCGGTGGAGCACCTACAGGATTTGGAGTTCCTGGGGCCGGAAGTGTCATTCGCTCACGCCGTGTGGCTCACCGAGCGGGACATCGACCTGTTGGCCGATTCCGGCGCCACCGTCGCCCACAACGCCAGCTCCAACCTGCGCCTGAAGAACGGCATCGCTCCGGTGAATCCCATGCTGGCCCGCGGCGTCAACGTGGCCATGGGCACGGACAGCACCGCCATCAACGACGACGACGATTTCCTCCAGGAGATGCGGCTGGTCAGCAAGCTGCACCGCCAGCCAGGCCTGGAGCAGCCGGCCATCACCATGGATCAGGTCCTGACCATGGCATCCGCCAATGCCGCCGCTCCAACCGGATTCGGCGATGAAATCGGCGCCCTGGAAGTGGGCCGCCGCGCCGACATGGTGCTGGTGCGGCTTGACCGGCTGGAAGACCCCTACCTCGAGGAGGGTCTGCCTCCGGTGGAGCTCGTGCTGGGTCGCGCCAAGTCCAGCGACATCGCGGCGGTGGTAGTCGACGGCGAGGTCCTGCTGCGGGACGGGGTCCACACCCGCGCCAACAAGGCTGACGTCGCCCGGGAACTCCGCGAACAACTGGCGCGCCCGCTGGAACCCGAAACGCTGGCCACTCGGCGGATGGCTGGCCGTCTCGCGCCCTACGTCGAGCAGTTCTACCGCAGCCGTCCGCCGGCCATGGGCACGCCGCACTACGTCTACAACGGCAGAACCTGATCGCCGCCGTTGACGACCGCAGTCACGATGGGATAATGGGCTTACGGTCGCGTATCAGGAGGATAGGGCGCAATGGCTGACATACACGTAACGGTCGGTATTGGGAAGATCGGGGGCGTCGATTTTTGCACCACCCATGCCGTAGTGGATTCGTGGGCGGACCATTCCGTCTTCCCTGCGTCAGTGCTGAATGAACTGGGTATCGCGGTTGATTGCAACCAGAAGGTCCGGCTGTCCGATGGCCGTGAAGCCGACTGGGGATATGGCATAGCATTGCTGTCGATAGGCCAACAGCAATGGCCTTGCCCGGTGCTGTTCAGCCCAGACGACGATTGTCGCCTGGGCACTTCCGCGATGCTGACATTCAACCTCATGGAGGATTTTGAGGCCGGTAAGTTGGTGGCTGCCGAGCCGTTGTCTCTGGGCAAAGCAGATGACAGCCGCGGCAGCGAGTTTGCCAGGCCAACTTCCGTGGCTCCGCTGGAGGGTTATCGCATTTGGTTGCGCTACGAAGATGGTGTTGCTGGCGAGGTGGACTTGTCCCACTTGGCCGGAACTCCGGCATTCAGTCGTTGGGAAGACCGCCGATTTTTTGAGGCTGTGGGCATCGGCACAGGCGGCGCAGTGGAGTGGAATAACGATGTTGCTCTGTGCGGCGACTCGCTGTATCTACAGCTGACAGGCCAAGCTGTTTAGCCAACGACCCTACGGACGATGCCACTGGTATCCCTCATCGGTAACGGCAGTATCAGGGTGTACATCTGCGGCAATGACCACGGAGCGCCACATATCCACGTCAGACATGGGGATGTCTGGTGCAAGGTATCCATAGGCGACGGCCGCATAATCGCGGGCGATCTGAGAGGTAGGCAGCGTCGGCTCGTTCAGGCTTGGACGAAAAGCCGTCGGCGTGATTTGCTGGCGGCATGGGAAAGGGCGCAGCGCGGCGAACATCCCGGCAGGATCGCCGAGTAGCGAGGAAAAATGGTACTGGAACTTGAAACCGCCCAGGGCGCCATGACCGGCGCCCGCTACGTCGAGAGCCTGCGGGACGGACGCGAGGTCTGGCTGGACGGCGAAAAAGTCGCCGACGTCACCAGTCACCCGGCCACGACCGGAATGGTCCATGAGTTGGCCCGGATCTACGACCTGCAACACTCGGACAAGTACCGCGACGAGATGACCTTCGTGTCCCCGGAGACGGGCCAGCGCTGCAGCCTCTCATGGCTGCTGCCCCGCAGCCGTGAGGACCTGAAACGGCAGCGGCGCAACAGCGAAATCTGGAACGAGGAGTCCTGGGGTCAGTTGGGCCGCAGCCCCGATATCCTTGCTCCGTTTATCACCGGCCTGGTCGCCATCAGCGACGCGCTGGAACAGGTGAAACACCCCAGGTGCAACTTCGCCGAGAACGTGGTCAACTACCACCGCTACTGCATGGAGAACGACCTGTTCCTCACCCACGCGTTGGGCGACCCGCAGGTGGACCGCAGCTCGCAGCCCCAGAACGAAACCCGCACCGAAAGCGAAACCGAAGTCGCGTTGCACGTCGTCGAAGAGACCAACGAGGGCGTGATCGTCCACGGCGCGAAGCAGCTGGCCACGGCCGCCCCCATCAGCAACGAGACCTACGTCTCGCTGTCGGCAACGTTCATGCGCCGCTCCGATCCCAGGTTCATCCTCTCGTTCTCCATTCCCACGGACACGCCGGGACTAAAGATGCTGTGCCGGGAACCGGTGTCCCAGTGGATCGGTAGCTACGGCCACCCCCTGGGCGCGGTGTACGACGAGCAGGACGCCATGCTGTTCTTCGACCACGTCCTGGTGCCCTGGGACCGCATCTTCATGCTGTATGACTCGACACCGCTCTTGCAACGGCTTGGTTCAGAGGCCAACTTCCGGGGCTGGGGCAACCTTTGCCGCATCCACCAGCGCATGAAGGTCATGACCGCCGTCGCCACGTTGATCGCCGAGGCCATCGGCGTGATCGAGTACCGCGAAGTGTCCGCCAAGCTGGGCGAGATGGCCATGCACACCGAGATGTGGCGACACGCCATGGACGGCGTGGAGCACAACGCTTATCCCGCCGACAACGGGCTCATGTCACTGGGGTCGACCTCCGGCATGAACATCTACTTTGCCCAGACCTCGCAGCGGATGGTGGAGTTGCTGCGGGAAATCTCCGGCTCCGGCATGATCATGCAGCCCAGCGAGGCCGACCTGGCCAACGCCGAGTTCCGGCCCTACCTGGACCGCTACATGCCCGGCAAGGGCGTCGGCGTGGAGTACAAGTCCCGCCTGTTCCGCCTGGCCCACGACCTGGCGACGTCATCCTTCGGCATGCGCCAGGAGATCTACGAGTACTGGCACGGCGGCGACCCCAACCGCAACCGGATCAATCTTCTCCGCAATTACGACCAAACCGACGTCACGGAGCGCATCAAGGCGCTGGTCGCCGATCCGCTGCGGTCGTAGGCGGGCAGCGCTTCTGTCTCTGTCAGAATCAGGATTTCCAAAATTGCTGGATTGACTGGATTGGAGACCAATCCCGTAAATCTCAAAATCCTGGAAATCCTGATTCGGACAATCTCCCTAACCCCAGGTCGCAAACCCCATCGCGCACCCCGTGCCGGCCGGCGAGCGGTAGCAGGGCACGTAGTCCACCACGTCCATGTCCAGGTGCTCGGTTGCGCCGGTGACCACGATCCAGTTGCGGATCTCGGAGCTGCCCGAGTTGATCTTCTCCCGGGGCAGCGCCATCAGCTGGTCGACGCTCTTGGCCTGCATACCGGCCAGGGCTTGCTGATCCAGTTCCTCGTCGACGACGAAGTGGCTTAGCCCGCCGGACGCCAGGATGCCTACCCGGATGTCCTTGTGCCACGACTCGATCGCGGAGCGCAGCGCCTGGCCCAGGTTGAAGCACCGCTTGGGCGTCGGCTGGTTGGGCGGGTAATAGGTGTTGAGCATCACCGGCACGGTGGGAATGATCCCGTCGGTCATCAGGCGGTTGTACACGTAGCCGAAGGCGTGCCCGATGCCGCCTCGCTCTCCCCGTCCGCGGGTGGGGTCGAGGAACCTGGAGGTGCCCACGTCGAACTCGGCGTCCATCAGGCTGTCGATGATGTGCAATCCCAGGTCCGAGTCGGTGGGAACCTGGACGTCCTCCGTGTTGTAGCCGATGAGATTCAGGCCGCCGGTGGACGGGCCAGCCTCGTGGCCGGACACCTTCACCTCGTCACCCCAGTAGACGCAGAAGGCCGGCATGTTGTCGTCCAGCAGGTACTCGTGCTGGTCGTCGCCGACCATCACCAGCACGTCCAGGTTGGCGTCGTACAGCTTCCTGGACAGGTGGGCGATGGCCTTCTGGTTCTGATCGTGCCGCTTCGCAAACTTTTCCGGCGTGATCTCTTTGGCAATGCGCTCGGTGTCGGTGCGAGCCAGCAGGTCTTCGAAGTTGGAAACGATGCCGTCGGTCCCGATCAGCTCAAGATGTCCCTTGTCGCGCTCACCGCGGCCGGCCCAGCCCTCGGGCGGGGTGCTCAGTTGCGGACTGTGTGAGGAGGCCAATCCCAGTACCAGTTCTGCCATTTTGTGTCTCCTTAGATTGGTCGTTGCCAGCGTTCAGCGGTAGGGGACCGCGTACCCTGGGACGCGCCAACGTGCCCGATTTTTGGCCTATTCTACCGCATCGGGCGCGCTGAACCGGGCCGCCATAATACTCTGACGGATGTGGGCCCTTTGCTTGCGCCTGTGTTGGCCCGTGTATATCATTGCGGCAGTACGGAATCCACTGCCGCAACGCCGGCGGCGCATAGCCACGCGGTGGTGAGGCAACTACCGTGACGAAAGGAGCGAGACTGGTATGAAGTACGATTACATTGTGATTGGGGCCGGCTCCGCTGGCTCGATTATCGCCAGCCGTCTGACCGAAGACCACAGCAAGCACGTGCTGCTGATCGAGGCGGGCCCCGACTATCCCGAGTTTGAGCACCTGCCGGAAGAGGTCAAGTTCGGTTACAACACCGAAATCGACATCATGGTCAGCGACCACAACTGGCAGTTCGTCGGCAAGGGAACCGACACCTCGCCGGAGATGATGGTCCCTCGTGGCAAGGTGACCGGCGGATCCAGCGCCATCAACGGCCAGGTGTTCCTGCGCGGCGTGCCGGAAGACTACGACGGTTGGGCGTCCGAGGGCAACGACGAGTGGGCCTACACCAAGCTGCTGCCCATTTTCCGCCGCATCGAAACCGACACCGACTACGGCAACGACGACTTCCACGGCGGCGACGGCCCCATCGTCATGCACCGCTTCGCCCGTGAGACCTGGCTGCCGGCGCAAAACGCGTTTTCCGCCGCCTGCGTGTCCGCCGGCTTCCCGGAGACGTGGGACCACAATCATCCCGATTCCTACGGCGTTGGCCCCACTCCCTTCAACAACCCCAACGGCATCCGGATGAGCACCAACCTGGGCTACCTTTCGGAGTCCCGCCACCGGCTGAACCTGACCATCAAGGCCAACTGCCACGTCCATCGCATCCTGTTTGACGGCAACAAGGCCACCGGCGTCCAGCTGGAATCGGGCGGCGAGACCTTCGTGGCCGAGGCCGACGAGATCGTCCTCAGCAGCGGCGCCATCGGGTCGCCCCACATCCTGATGCTCTCCGGCATCGGCCCGGCCGACCACCTGCGCGAGATCGGGATTCCGGTGGTCCATGACTCTCCCGGCGTCGGCCAGAACCTGCGCGACCATCCCACCGTCTGGTGCACCTGGCGAACCAAGCCCGAGGTCGAGCTCGACGGCCTGGCGCCTCGCTCCCAGCTGTGCCTGCGCTACACCGCGCCCAATTCCGACCTGCGCAACGACATGAAAATCAGCATGCAGTCCTTCGCCACGGAGCGCATCAATCGTGGCGGCGACCGCATGGTGCCCCTGGGCGTGCGCATGAGTACCGGCATCCAGCTGGCCGCCGGCGCGGGGCACATGCGCCTGCAGTCCACCGACCCCTACGAGCAGCCCTTCCTCGACTACAACTACCTCCAGGAGGAGTTCGACTTGGTCCGGCTGCGGGATTCCGTACGCCTGTGTTTGCAGCTGGCAGAGCATCCGGAATTCCAGGCTCTGATCCAGGAACGGATCGAGCCGCCGGCAGATTCGGAAACCGACGACTCCATCCTGGACGCCTGGATCAACCGTGAGGTCACCACGTCCCAGCACATCTCCGGCACCTGCAAGATGGGCCCGGACAGCGACCCCATGGCCGTGGTCGACCAGTTCGGCAAGGTTAAGGGCGTCACCAACCTGCGCGTCGCCGACGCCAGCGTCATGCCCGACTGCATCCGCGCCAACACCAACGTCACCTCGATGACCATCGGCGAGCGCGTCGCCGAGTTCATCAAGGAAGGACGGTAAGGTAAAACATCGTAGGGGCGAATCGCTTCGCCCCTACGCACAGGCCAGACCATGCCTCCGGCGCGAAAATGGACCCGCATCGAGGACCTTGCGGTGCTGCATCTCTATCGCGGCAAGGTGGCCCTCGATAGCCGCGAGGTTGCTGCCCTTGCGGCAGCCCTGGAGCGCAGCCCCAAGTCCATCGGCACCCGGATCCAGGCCTTCGCGGGCTTGGATCCGGCCAACCCGTACTCGCCGTCCGCCAAGGCCACGGCGCTCACCCGGTCTGTCTGGGCGGAATATCTCGCGGACCGCACGGCCATCGCTGTGGAAGGGCAGCGGGCGTACCTGGGCATCCTCAACCGGTATTCGATGGGTCGGCCGTGATAGAGGGCTTAAATTTGCGATATGTCGGTCTCGGCAAAATCCACAAACAAAGGCCGTTGGATTTCTGGGGGAGGAGCGAGTACCTCAACTAACCTAGCGTCACGCAGGCGCCAGTTTTGTCCAACTTGTACCAAGTCTCCCGATAAGGAAACCATAGCGCCTGTCGCATGCGCTTCAATCGCCCGTGGGTAATCAAACCGATTGAGAACAGCAGCGACCGAACGTTGCGTACCGCCCACACGAGTTCGCAAACGCACTGTACCTTCTTCATCTTCTTGCGGACGAGCCAGTGCATAAATAAAACCTTGTAGACGCTGGTCGTACTCGGGTTCGAGACTCCGGAAGTTTCGCGCTACTTCCCGCAGCAACGGGCCATCTATCCTGGAAAACGTTACGGGCCCTCTACGTCCTTCGGAGGCACGGGCCAATGCCCAACTAAATGAAACATCAAATCGGTCTACACTCTCCGCTAGTCCGGCTACTGCCTCGCAAAGATTGGCACTAACACCTGATTCGATGACCTCATTAAAAGCATTGACGTCTCCGCCTACTGCCCGCTCGGATGCAGAACGCGTCGCGAACAAAGACTCGGACAATCTTTGCGCTATCCGGCGCTCCAATGACGCTTCATCAGAATCACTGTGTGAGAAAAGGCGTGGCGCTAACGCTGGAGATACCAAAACCAACGAGAAACTGCCGCCTTCAATCTGGTTTAGACGTATGCTTTGCAGGTAGTTGGCGGCTCTGCTAGTGGCGCCAGAGCGATATACCAGCCGGTTATCGTCAAGGGAACTAGCCGCTGCCGCAAGCATTTCTCTGCTATGACCTATCAGGCCATAGCTACTCTCGAACGGCAGGCCATCAGGGTAGTTCCCTAGGGCACGAACCCGCACTACGTCCCGGTCGGCGACGGTCAGATCCCGATAAATTGTAATCTCATCTCGATCTAAGATCCTAGCGAAAACGGCGATCAAGTCCGAAACCGCCATAACGTAGTCGTCGATTATGTCCGTACGAGGCACGACAATTTCTGGGCGCCCTTCGCCAGCATAGACGTCCGAGTATTCCCAATAAGTGCCCACCTTGTCCCAGCCTTCGGAGCGAGCATAGGACGATAGCGCAACGGGCGTTATAGCACGCAGCGGATAGCGGTCATTAAAACTTAACGTTGCCATGGCCAAGTCTTCTATGCCCGTTGCGTCAGACCTCTGGACTGGTCCAGTAGCTGACGCAAGCTGCTAGGGTCGAATCGATTGATCGCCGGAATGCTGACCCTGACACTGGCTCGGTTGCGGCTTTCCGACATCCCCGATAGAGAAAGCCAAAAAGCGCAGCGACGCATGATTGACTCGGAGTCCGAAACGGTCAGCCAGTCGGCTTCTCCAGTAGGCAACGCTAGGACTACCAAATACCTCGGAACCTGAAATGGCCCAACCAAGCGATCATAATTTTTGACCGGCAGATCGTAGCGGTAGCAACCATCCGGATGAACGCTGCCTAGATTAACCGTGGCCTTCAACTGTAACCCTATCGAAGGGCTTAGAACGCCGCCTGCATGGATCCGCAGATCAATGCCGTCCCTGTCAAAATCCTCTTCCGAGATGGTATAACCAGCGAATCCTGCGACGGCTCTGACATAGGCGCGTGATAAGGCTTCCTCGCGGTCTGCATCAGCCAACAGTGCGTCCGTAGCCATAGAGAAGATGCTTATCCCGGCACCCGGATTACACCAGCACGCCAAACCCCGACTTGGTGCAGATCTCCAAGCGGTTGTGGTCCGGGTCGTGGAAGTAGAAGGCCTGCTGGCCGTCGTGGCGGGTCTGGATGTCGGTGCACTCCACGCCGATGTTCTGCAACTCGTCGCGGGCGGCGGAGATGTCGTCCACCTCGAAGGCGGTGTGATGCGAGGGCGCGGACGGCGCATCGGGGTTCTCGATAATGTGGACCATTGCTCCGCTGGGCAACTGCAGCCAGTACAGGTTGTCGCTGTCCACCATCTTGGGTATCTGCTTCACGCCCAGGACTTCTTCGTACCACTTCAGGGCGATGTCCTTGTCCCGAACATTGTAGGTGATGTGGTTGATCGCCTTGAGGCGGATGTTGTCAGCGTTGAGTCCCATAAGGTTTCCCTCCGGATTGTCAGGATTGTGTGGTTGGTTTACGTCAGATCTCCAGCAGCCTCTCCAGGTTGGCGAAGAGGATGGCGTCCTTTTCGTCACGGGTCAGACTATCCAGACCCAGCAGCCACGATACCGGCCAGTCGGCGCACATGTCGAAGGGCCAGTCGGTGCCGAAGACGACCTGCTCAATGCCCACCATATCGATGAGCATCCGCAACCCGTCCTCGCTGTGGGTCAGGCAGTCGTAGTAGAAACGGCTCAGATACGCGCTGGGCGGCTGGTCGATGTTGGCGCGCGCCTCCGGCCGCACCTGCCAGCCGCGATCCATGCGCCCAATGCCGTAGCAGGCGTAGCCGCCGCCGTGGCACAGACACACCCGCAGCCCGGGGTAACGGTCCATCACCCCGCCGAAAACGAAGGACGCGTAGGTGATGGCGCGGTCGGCCAGGTTCCCGATGGTGTTGGGCACGTGGTAGCGATTGAGCCGGTCAGAGACCACCGTGTCGCCGCCCTGGTGGATCAGGAACATTGCCCCCAGCCGCTCCGCGGTGGCCCAAAGCGGTTGGAACACCGGATCATCAAAGGTGCGCCCGTTCACGTGGTCTCCGATCATGGCCCCCTTGAGGCCCAGCTCCTCCACCGCCCGGGTAAGTTCCTCGATAGCCGCGCCCACGTCCTGCATTGGCAAATGAGCCAGGCCAGCAAAGCGGTCCGGATACTCCTCAGTTAATTGCGCGACGTAGTCATTGCACTCCCGGTGCATGGCCATGGTCTGGTCCACGGACAGATCGTAGAAGTACATGTTGGCGTTGGTGGACAGCACGTGGACGTCCACGCCCAGCGAGTTCATGTCGGCGATGCGCTGCTCCGGTGTCCAGAAGGTGCGCGGGTTGTAACGGTGCTGGTTATAAAGCTGCGGTGCGGTGACTCCGAACCAGTTTTCGCCGCTCTGCATCGCCCGCAACGCGCTGGCCGGCGTGATGTGCGCGTGGACATCGAGAACGCGTACTGCCATTATCGGTTCGCTCCTGTATGGTCGCAGTCGGCTCAGCCGGGGGGCTGCCACACGACGGACGTTGCCGTGAATTATAGCCGCTTTGCTTTCTTTCGTCAGGCGACCTGCGTCTGACCATCGGGACACCAAATCCAACCCCTGTTATCATATTTTCGCCATCGAGACTGCGTTGGCAATTCACCGCCCCGGACTTTGCTCGCATGACTACGCCCACTCCGCGCGCCCAGCACCCGTACTTCATGTACGACGCCATCGTCGGGCAGCCGGACGCCATCCGCTCTGTGATTTCGAACCAAAAGGGGCGTTGCGCCGAGGTTGCCGAGGTTTTATCGCGCAAACGCCGCATATACCTCGTCGGCATCGGCACTTCCTGGCACGCAGCGCTGGTTGGAGCATCCATCATCGACGCCGGGCCCGAGGCCTTCGCGTGCAACTCCTTCGAGTTCTGCGTATCTCCGCCCCACGTCACCCCTGACGACGCTGTCATCGTGATCAGCCACCGCGGCACCAAGCGGTCTTCCTATGACGCGCTGGACGTCGCGAACAGTCTCGGAGCGTATACCGTCGCCGTCACCTCAACCGACCCGGGTCCACGCATCCTCGTTGCCGATGACGGCATCCGCACCGTGGATCAGGAGAAATCGGCGGCGTTTACCATCAGCTACACCACCGCGCTCACCGTCCTTGCCCTGCTCAACCTGGGCATGGCCCGTCGTCTGGATGATCCGGCCAACGGTTTGGACGCGTTTCCGCAACAGATCGCCGACATTCTTTCCAACGAGGATCGAGTACGCCAGGTGGTCGCCGAAAACCAAGGTCGGCGCCGGTTCATCTCCGCCGGTTGGGGCGCAAATCGTGCCAACGCCTACGAGGTGGCTCTAAAGATCAAGGAGACGAGCCGCGCCGATTGCGAGGGATTCCAATCAGAGCAGTTGCTTCACGGGCCCTTCTGCTCACTGGATGCGGAGTGTCTCCTGACGCTCATCGCTCCCACCGGTGAGGATCGCGGCCGGTCCGCCGACCTGGCCAACGCCGCCCGCGAGCTGGGCGCGCCCGTGTGGGCTCTGACCAACCGGGTCGACACCGCGCTCGCCGACGCTGGAGCCGTCACCTTCCCCTTGCCGGATTGCCCCGCCTATCTCATGCCCATCGCCAGCGTGGTCCCGCTGCAGCTTTTCACCTACCACCTGGCCCTGGCCCGCGGGACGCATCCCGACCTGTTCCAGCAGGACGATCCGCTCCAGGCTGCGGCCCGCACCCACTACGACCTCTGAACCCAGACCCTTCCCAGGAGGCCACCATGCCGGACAACCCAGACGCCCAGCGCTTGATCGAGGAAGCCGCCCAGACCCGGGGGTACACCCTGGAGATGCACCGCATCAACGCCCTGGCCGACCCCGAGTGGACGCAGAAATACGGGGAGTTCATCGAGGCCACCTACACGGGCCAGCGTCTCCTCGACCGCAAGACCAAGGAACTGCTCCAGATCTGCGTCGAGACCGCCCTCCGCGCCGACCAGGAACAGATCCAGGCGCACATCCGCGTCGCCCTCAACGAGGGCGCCACACCGCGCGAGATCCTCGAGGCCATGCAGGCCGTCATCGCCCCCATGGGCGCCCTGGCCTTCCGCCGCGGCGTGCAGGCCTGGGCGGCGGAGACGGGGTTTGAGTACTGACGAGCCACCTACGTTTTCGGGATGTTCGACCGACGCCGCAAAGCGGTGTGGACCGCAATCTACGGGTTCAACTCGCGCGTACCCAATTTGTCATCGCGAGGAGCGCCGCGACGTGGCGATCGCGTTCCGGTGGCGGTGTTCGGCGCCCTAACGAGATTGCCGCGCTGCGGTCGCAACGACAGTTCGTGTGAAACCGGGCACACGCTAAACGGGTTCAATCGTTGACGCTCGTCACGCGTCTAACCTAAAATCGCCGATAGAATCCATAGCCGAATTTCGTAACCAAACCTACGGGAGTCGTAACCTCGTATGAACACGGACGGCGACAGCATTCGCAGATCCTTCGCGCAATTCTTCGAGGAGCGGGGCCACCAGTACATGCCCTCCGCTTCCCTCATCCCAGCGGGAGACCCTACGCTGCTTTTCACTTCGGCCGGAATGGTGCCCTTCAAGCCTTTCTTCATGGGCGAGCAGACCCCGCCGCGTCGCCGCCTCACCAGCTGCCAGAAGTCCTTCCGCACCACCGATATCGACGAGGTGGGCGACCACAAGCACCTCACGTTTTTCGAGATGCTGGGCAATTTCAGCATCGGCGACTACTTCAAGAAGGACGCCGTCGCCTTCGCGTGGGACTTGTGCACGGGTGTGTTCGGACTGGAACCGGAGCGTTTGTACGTCACCGTCCACCTGGACGACGACGAGGCCTATGATCTGTGGCTGAACGACATCGGAGTGCCGCCGGAGCGCATCTACCGCTACGGCAACGCCGACAACTGGTGGGGCCCCGCCGGCCTGGAAGGACCTACCGGCCCCTGCTCCGAGCTTCATTACGACGGCGGCGCCGAAAAGGGTCGAGGCCAGCATCGCGTCACCGACGAGATGATGACGCCCGACGAGCTCACCGCCATGCTCCGGATCGAAGCCGAGGGCGGTCCCGCCGCCGACCCGGGCGGCTGCCATCCCAACTGCGACTGTGAGAGGTTCGTGGAGCTGTGGAACCTGGTCTTCATGCAGTACTACCAGGACCTCGACGGCGTCCGCACTCCGCTCCCCGCCCCCAGCGTCGACACGGGCATGGGCCTGGAGCGCGCGGCCGCCGTGCTGCAGGGCAAACCCAACGTCTACGAAACCGACCTGTTCCGGCCCATCATCGACGCGGTCTGTGGGCTGACCGGCTACGAGTACGGTGCGGACACGGACACTGACTACGCCATCCGCGTGGTCGCCGAGCACGCCCGCGCCGCCTCGTTCCTCATCAGCGACGGCGTGGTGCCGTCCAACAGCGACCGTGGCTATGTCCTCCGCCGCATCATCCGGCGGGCCATCCGGTATGGACGCCAACTGGGACTCGACCGTCCGTTCATGACCGAAGTGTCCGACGCTGTGGCTATGCGCTTCGCTGCCGCATATCCCGCCCTCTCGGAAAACGAAGGCTTCATACGCCGCGTCGTCGGTCTTGAAGAAACCCAGTTCCTTGAAAACATCCGCCAGGGTATGCCTTTGCTGGAAGAGGTGCTGACGTCATCAAAATCGGATGGCGTCATTGCCGGGGCAGTAGTATTCGAACTCTACGACACCTATGGATTCCCGCCTGAGTTGGTCGACGAGATCGGTCGCCGGGAGTACGGCCTGGCCGTCGATATGGACGGGTTCAACTCCGAGATGGAGGCCAAGCGGGAGCGCGACCGCGCGGGCCACCAGGTCACCGGCAGCATGGAAATCGTCACTGCCTACGAGAACCTCGGCGCCGGCAGGATCCCTTTCGACGGTTATCAACGCACCGACATCGACACGCGCGTCCTGGGCATCCTGCGCGACGGAGAGGCGGTGGGACACGCCACCCGGGGCCAGCAGGTCGAAATCGTGCTGGCGGAGACCTGCTTCTATGCCGAGGGCGGCGGACAGGTGGGCGACCAGGGCGTGATCACCGGCCCCAACGGCTGCGTCCGCGTCGAAGACACCCAAAGCCCGGTGGCTGGCCTCATCGTGCACCGGGGACTGGTCTCCGAAGGAGACATTGCCCTGGGCGAAGCGGTGACCGCGCACGTGGAAACCGAGCGACGCCTCGACGCATCCCGCAACCACAGCGGCACCCACCTGCTCCACGCTGCACTGCGATCCGTACTGGGGCCCCACGTTCGCCAGGCCGGTTCGCTGTGCGCACCCGGCCGGCTGCGCTTCGACTTCAACCACGTCGGCGCGATGACCCAGGACGAGCAGTTGAACGTCCAGAGCCTGGCCAACCGGAAAATACGCGAGAATTTGTCGGTTACGGCTCGCGAAACCACCTATACCGACGCGGTGCGGGACGGTGCGCTGGCCTTCTTCGGCGACCGCTACGGCGACGTGGTGCGCGTCGTGCGAATGGGCGACCACGACGATCACGACGAGCCCTTCAGCTTCGAGGTCTGCGGCGGCACCCACGTTCACGCCACCGGCGAGGTCGGCACGCTGGTCGTGCTGGGCGAATCCAGCATCGGTGGCGGCATGCGTCGTATCGAAGCCATGACTGGCCGGGCCGCCGAGGAACTGTTCGTGCAGCAGTCCGCCACCCTCGAAGCCATCTCTCGGAAGCTCCAGGCACCCGTGGCCGAGCTTGAAGCCCGGTTGGACGCCTACATGGCCGACACCGACGTTTTACGGCGGCGTCTCGCCGACGCCGAGCGGGCCAGCCTGCGCTCGGAAGCCGAGTCCCTGCTTGGGTGCGCTCACGATGTGGACGGCGTGAAACTGGTCGCCGGCGTGACATCCGCCCACAACGTCGAAGCCATGCGGGAGATGGGAGACTTCCTCAAGCAAAAGCTGGAGAACGTAGTCATCGCCCTAGGCGCGGTGATCGATGGATCCCCAATGATCGTGACCATGATCACGCCGGACCTGGTGAGCCGGGGGCTGCACGCCGGCAACATCGCCCGGGACGCGGCCAAGCTCATGGGAGGCGGCGGCGGTGGCCGTCCGGAGACCGCTCAGGCCGGCGGCCGCCAGCCGGAGCGCCTGGGCGCCGCCCTGGACAGTGTGGCCAACCTCGTCAGGGCAGGCTTGGGCAATTAGCGGGACGCTCTCGCGGGAGATGGCGACTTGGTAACGCCGTCGCCTACCCCTGATCCGGCCAACCTTGCGCGCGCCGGCCGTCTGTTGGGTCTGGATGTGGGTGACCGGCGCATCGGCCTCGCGGTAAGCATTCCTCCGGGAGAGCTGATCCTGCCCGCCGGTTACCTACTGCGTCGCAACCGGCGCTCCGACGTCGCCGCGGTCCTGGAACAGGCAACGCAGCGGGACTCGGTGGCGATCATCGTGGGCATGCCCTACGACGCGCAGGGCCGCGCCGGGGAGCAGGCCCGGAAAACCGAAACGCTGGTTCGCGCGCTGCAACGGGCCGCCGACATACCCGTGCTGACCGTCGACGAATCCTTCAGCTCCAACGCTGCCGCCAACGACCTGCTGCAGTCCGGCCAGAGCCCGAGCCGCGACCCCGGCGCCGTGGACGCTGCCGCCGCAGCGGCGATCCTGCGCCGTTTCCTGGGTTCGTAAGCGACGATCCCTTCTCATCGGACTATCTCTTTCGGAAGCGCTCCGGAAGCCTGCTGCCTGCGCGCTTGACGTGTGGCGAACGGCCGTTCTATAATGCCACGGTGTTTAGAACGTCCGTTTCGAGGTGGATTATGTTCGCCATGAACGCCGTGGCACCCAAGCAGCGTCAAATCGCCGAGCCGAGATTCGAACACTACGAGGATACCGGGTGCGAGGTCGCCTCCACCTGCTTTGATTGCCCGCTACCCCGCTGCAAGTTCGACGACATGGAATGGTTCTACAAATACCGTCGCCTGGGGCGTTATCTGCACATGGCATCCGTCATCCACAACGAGGGCCTGTCCATCTCGGAAGCGGCGGAGCGCTTCTCCGTCACTCAGCGAACCGTGTTTCGAGTTTTGCGCCGTTGCCGTGATGCCATGCGGGAACTGACGCCAGCGGAAGCCGCCGTGTTCGCCAGCCTGGCGCTATGAGCGTTCGTAACGAAGTGAGCCAACGCATGACCGAAGACAGACCCAACACCGCATTGTGGCGGTTCTTCGATGGTGCGGCATCAGTCAGCGCCAGCATGCTGCTATCCGTCGCCGTCAACACCTGCGCCTTCTGCCATGGTTTCCCACTGTTAAGCTACTTCGCGGCGCTGACCAATCGGGAAGACGGGATTATAATAACGGCAACGCTGCTGCTGTTCCCCACCACCACAGCGCTCTATGGAGTTTTCAAAATGTTCTTCGCAGCCAAAGAAGCCGCCGAACGCAAGGCCCGGGAACGCCAGCGCAAAGCCCGAGAAGAAGGGATCCGGGAGGAGCGCAAGCGGATCGGTCAAATCCTGCAAGAGCAGGGCGTGGAACTCACCCCGGAACTCGCCCGAAGGCTCGCTGGCGACGACGAGTAGCCCGACTAACCCCGGGGCAACCCCAGCCCGCGGCCAGCGACTATCCCCCGCTGCACTTCCGAGGTGCCCCCGGCGATCTTGTGGGAGAAACTGATCATCCAGTTTTCCGGCAAGCGGCCATTCAGCGGCGCCCGTTTTTCGCCCCGTACCAACGCCCCATCGAGGCCCGCCACTTCCAGGACGGCGTTGGCGGACCGGTGCAGCGTCTCGCTCCCGAAGGCCTTGCTCATGGAAGCTTCCTTGTTCGGAACCAGGCCTTCCCCCTGCATCCAGGCTACGTTGTAAGCCATCAGGCGCGCCACCTCGCACTCCACGTACCGGTCGGCCAGCAGGTTGCGCGCCCAGGGCTGTTGCGTCACCCTGACGCCGTTGCGTGAAACCTTGGCGGCGTGCTCGCGTGTGTCGTCCAGGAGCCGGCGTGCTATCGCCGAATAATCAATGCCCGACCGCTCGAAGTCCAGCAGGGTCACCGCCACGTACCAACCACGATTTTCTTCGCCGACGACGTTGCTGCTGGGCACTCGCACGTTGTCGAAGATCACCTGGTTGAACTCGTGCCCGCCGGCCATGTTGACCACCGGTCGGACCTCCACCCCAGGCGTTTTCATGTCCACCAGGATGAAACTGATCCCACGGTGACGGGGCGCCTCCGGGTCGGTGCGGGCCAGGCACATGATCCAGTCCGAATGGTGCGCCAGCGTCGTCCAGATCTTGGATCCGTTGATCACATACTCGTCGCCGTCGCGCACGGCCCTGGTGCTCAGCGAAGCCAGATCCGAGCCCGACTCGGGTTCGCTGTAACCCTGGCACCACTGGATTTCACCCCGAGCGATGGGAGGAAGATGCGCCTGCTTCTGCTCCTCGCTGCCGTGGATCATCAGCGTGGGGCCGAGCATGCGCACGCCGAAGATGTCCCGCCCCGGCGCCCGCAGGTAGGCCAATTCCTCGTTGTAGATCGCCGACCGCACCGGCGAGGCGTCCTGACCGCCGTATTCTTCCGGCCAGTGCATGGTCAGCCAGCCCCGCTCCGCCAGACGGCCGCGCAGGTGCATGGTGAAGTCCCAGTCGTATTCCTCCGGCCAGCGTCCACCGCCTTCCCAATCGGCCGGCAATTCCGACTGAATGAACTGGCGCAGTTCGCCTCGGAAATGATCGTCTTCCGGAGTGAAGCGGTACTCCAAACCATGCCTCCCGTGAATTCAGGTAACCGTCTCGATCAACTCCAGATCGGCATCAAGCATCAACCGCCACGCAGGTCACGGTTCGCACCACTCCCACTACCGTGTGAATCTTTTCGGTGACCAGGCCTCCGACCACCGACATATCCTCACCCGAGATCACCGCGATTATGTCGTAAGGCCCGGTGACCACATCCACCGATTCGATGCCGTCCAAGTCACGCAAAGTGGTGGCTACGTCCCGGGTACGCCCAACGGCGGTTTCGACCAGCAAAAAGGCTTTCGTTGCCATGGTTTGGCATCTCCTGTTTCAAGGGTGCAATGGGACAAATGAGCAGGACGAAGCCCTGCCTGAACGCGCCGGGCAATTCTACGGTGGCCCGATCGGGAGAGTCAATTGAGCCGGGTCGTACCTACAATTCGGCAGCCAGCCGTCGTACCAAACCTTCCGCCGCCTCACGGGTGTCCTCGCGCTTGAGGGCGTGCTCCAGGGAGGCCCGCAACAATCCCAGCGGGTTGCCCCCGTCGTATCGTACGCCTTTGAACTCGCAGGCATACACGGCCACGTCTTCCATCAGCAGCGCCAACCCATCGGTCAACTGGATCTCACCGCGAGCGCCCGGTGGCGTACGCTCGAGACAGTCGAAAACCTGCGCCGGCAGCAGGTACCGACCAACTATGGACAGATTCGAGGGCGCAGTCCCGGGCGGGGGCTTTTCCACTAACCCGCGCACCCGGTGCCGACCCTCACCCGACGGTTCCGAATCAACCACGCCGTAGTTGTGCACCAGTTCCCACGGAACGCGCTCCACGGCCACCGCCGCGGCGGCATCTTCGTCCTCGACTGCGGCCTGCATCTGGGACAACACGCCCGGTGAGTGGTCCACGATGTCGTCCGGCAAAATCACGGCGAAAGGCTCATCTCCGACTGCTTCTCGCGCCGTGAGCACCGCGTGGCCCAATCCCAGCGGCTGCTCCTGGATTACGAACGACACGTTGGCCAGATTCGCTCCGGACCGCACCTTCTCCAGGAGCTGAGCATCTTCAGCCAATCGCGCCTCGAGGTCCGGCCTCGGCTGAAAGTATTCGGCGATCCCTTCCTTGCCGGGGGACGTGACGACGATAACGTCGGTAATTCCCGCCTCCGCCGCCTCTTCCACGACGTACTGCAGCATGGGCCGGTCGAGTATCGGCAACAATTCCTTGGGCACGGACCGGGTTATTGGCAGGAACCTGGTCCCCAGGCCGGCGGCCGGTATCACTGCTTTACGGATCGCTGCGCTCATGACAATCAATCATAGCACGCCGCTATGGTTCAGCCGCAAAACTCCGGCGTCAAACACGCGGCGGCCGAGCACCGGCCGGCGAATCCGCAGCAGGAAGGCTGGCTACTCCGGGCTCGACAGGCGTTCGGTGGTTTCCACTTGCCGGGAGGGCGCTCGGCGTGTGCTTGCCAGGTAGGCGATCACGATCATCGCCGGCATTGCGAGTATGATTATCCCGATGATGATGACCACGGTTAGCTCGGTGAAACCCAGCTTGCCCAGCAGAATGTGGCTCAGCGCCGCCATGATCCACTGGAGCAAGGTCGGGTCCGCCTCGCCGTGGTGGCGCCCGATGGACGCCAATATGGCAACAAACGTTGTTCCGCCCATTGCGGTCACCGCGGGTCGCGCCGATCTGCCCGGATCCTAATATCGCCCGCCAGCGCCGGCCGTCGCCAACTGCGGGCCGGCTTCCGCCGGACGTGAGTTGTACCGGCTGGAGTAGTGATACTCCTTGATGCTGTAGGCCATTATCGCCGCCGGGATGAGGGTCAGACCCGCGATCAGGAACGGCCAGAAGTAGCTCCCCAAATGGTCATACAGATACCCGGCCAACAGGATGCTGAAGAAAGAGCCTATCTGGTGGGCGAAGAACACCCAGCCGCTGATGGTTCCCAGGGCCCGGAACCCGTACACGTCCGCGGTCAGAGTGGACGTAAGCGGTACGCTCGCCACCCACGACATCCCGGACAGCAGGGCGAACGCCACCAGCCCCAACATGCCGTAGCCGAAAAGCGGGAGGAACACCAGGCACATGAACGCCACGCCTCGGGTGGCGTAGACCAACGAAAGGACGTTCTTGCGACGCATCCGATCGCCCATGAACCCGGTGATGATCACTCCGGCGGCGTTGAGGCCGGTCATGACCCCGAAGATGGTACCGGCAAAAACCTTTTGATCCCAAGTCATCCAAAGCAGATTGACCTGCTCTGGCAGCACATCCTCGGCGTAGGGAATGAAGTGAATGCTCAGCAACCCGGTGGTGATGCCGCAGACCACGTATGCACCCGACAATTGCCACATGGGAGGAGACTTGAAGCATTGCCGCCAGTTCTGCACCTCGTACAGGCCGGAGAGTTGCTGCCTGGCACCGCTGCCGGCAGGCGCATTCTCCGGATCCGGGTCGCCGTCCGGATTGAGGCCCATCGATTGCGGACTGGGCCGCAAGAAGAACACCGCCAGCGGTGCCGAGAGGAATATCACCATGGCTCCCAAAAGGAACCACACTGTGCGCCAGCCCACCAACTCCACGCCCGCTACGGTCAAACTGGCGCCGTCAATCACACCCATCAGGTACGCCGCGAACGGGATCATCAGCAGGCCTCCGATGGAGGTCCCTGCTGCGGCCAATCCAGTCGCTTTGCTGCGCTTGCGCCGGAACCATCGCACCACCAGCGCCAGCATGTTGGTTATTGACGCCGCGCTCAGACAGACGTTGACCACGATAGAGAACACCGCGATGAACCACAGCAGGTCCAGCGGTATGCTGACCACTCCCAGGTCCAGGACATGGTTCATGTCCTGCATGAAGGCAAGGCTCATGATCGCCAGGCCCATGACCGCCAGGCCGAAGCCGAAGACCCGGCGTGGCCCATACTTATCGAACAACGCGCCCATGATGGGCTGCATGGCCCCGTTGATGAGGAAACCGACCGACCCCACCCAGGAGATGTCAGAGCGGTCCCACCCGAAGGTGGGTTCCATCTCGGTGACGAACAGGCCGAATCCCTGACGGCCAGGCATGGACAGGAAGGAGACGAAGAAGCAGGTCGCGACGATGTACCAGCCAAAATACATCGGCGCGGTCACCGGCGCTGCGGATTTGGTAGTCATACGCCCCCTGGGGTCGCAGGTTCCGTGAGGCGATGACCGGACACCGCCAAATATCCTGCCATCATATCAGGCGGGTAGATGGGGCGCCAGTACGGTCACACCAGCCGAACGCGGACCGCACAACATACTGAGCGCCCCGGCGGCCAAACTGATACCCGCGTCGCAGCCCCGGTCAGCTCAGGCTTGGGTGGCAGTCCTAATGGGCGGATCTGATGCGGCTAATCGGCGACAGCGCCAGCGGGAGACGGCGCGACCTGGTAGCGCACCGAGTACCTGCGCTCCCGGATGGTGAACGCGCTGATTGCGGCGGGATACAGCATCACGGCAGCGATGGAGAAGGCAACTACGTAATCGCCGGTGATCTCGCGCAGATAGCCGGCCATCAGCACGCTGGTGAACCCGCCCAGCTGGTGGAACAGGAAGGCCACGCCGGAGATCGTCGCCAGCGACTTCAACCCGTACACCTCGGCGGTCAGCGAAGTGGTCAACGGCGCGGTGGCGATCCAGGACAGACCTGCGACCACGGAGAAGATCAACAACCCGGCGATCACCGGTATTCCGGGCACGACCAAGGACGCGACCAGGATCACGTAGCCCGTTCCGCGACAGAAGTACACCAGCGAAAGCCAGTTCTTGCGCCGGCCGATGCGGTCGGATATCCAGCCGGCGCCGGTGGCTCCGATGGCGTTGAGAAGCGACATCCACCCGAATATCCAGGCTGCCACCCAGGGGTCGATACCCTCCTCGATGGCCATGGGCACGAAGTGGACCGACAGCATGAAGGTGGTGGAGCCGCAGATGAAGTAGGAGAAACTCATCTGCCAGATGGGAAAGGACTTGAACGCCTGCCGCCAGTTCTCCGCGAACAACGGTTGCGGCGGCGCTGGTGTCCCCGGCGAACCGGCCGGACCATCGGCGGGAGCCGGGTCCCCGTCCGGGTACAGGCCCTTGCGGGCCGGGTCGTCGTGCAGGAAGATGAACGCCAGCGGGATGCCCAGGCACAGGATCATCAGGCCCATGATGACCCAGGAAAGCCGCCAGTCTATCAGGGAAATCAGGAAGGCGGCGAAGGGCACCAGGAGAAAACCGCCCAGGGACATCCCGGAAGCGTTCAGTCCAATCACCAGTCCGCGCCGGCGTCGGAACCACTTGCTGAGCATCGCCCCGGTATTGGTCAACGACGTGCCGCTTTGGCCCACTGCGGCTACCACGCCGAACATGCCGATCAGGTACCAGATGCTTCCCGTCAGCGCCATCAGCAGCGTGGAAGCCCCGACAATGAGGATCCCCGCCATCACCACGATGCGGACGCCCACCCGGTCGAACAGGTACCCCATGAACGGCTGCGACACACCGTTCAGCAACGCCCCCAGCGCGGCCGCCCAGGACACCACGGTGCGATTCCACTCGAATTCCGCTTCCATGGGGACGACGAAGGCGCCGAAAGCGTTTCGCGTGCCCATGGTCAGGAACGCGATGAACATGCAGGTGGCCACGACGAACCACCCGTAAAACATCCCCTGGCGCGCCGGATTACTCACCGCCATAGTGCCCCCAGGCCCCGATCAAACACTTGCGCCGGATTGTATGCCTGCGGCGGCTAGGACGCAAGGCAGGTCTCAACCACCGAGGTGGCTATTGCGTCGCCGGGGGCATAAATTCGCGCAGTTCCACGATGACATCAGGGAAAGCCCGTGGGCTGATTCTGCCGTCATTTCGAACTATCCGGACCATGTCATATCCGGCTGCAGAGGGCTCGGTTCGGACTTCGACCTCACCGGTTCGGAGGTTGGCTATCCATAATTCCGGAATGCCAGCGGCGGCATAGGCAGCGGCTTTCGGCCCGCTGTCGTACTCCAATGAAGTGTCTGCCACCTCAATAACCAGGAACACGTCCTCCGGTTTCGCCGAGTCTGAGTGATACCCCGGACGAGGCCGGAGCAGAACCACGTCGGGCTGCGGCGCGCCGAATTCGTCAAGCTGGATTGAACCCTGCACTCGCACCACAACGCGTCCTGCCAGGGCCGGAGCCAGCCACATGTTGAGAGCATCCGTACAAAACAGGTGCGGGTCACCAATGGGAGCCATGTGGACAATTTCTCCCGACATTAGTTCGATCCGCTCATCCTGTTTCAGGATCCCGGCTTCTCCCATGGCGACATATTCGGTGACGGTGAACAACCGCCGCTGCGCTAGAGTTCGGGTTGCGGTGGTGGTCATGAGGTGGACTCCGCTTTGCCAAAAACCTTGGTTTCCCGATTCTGCACGACATCCCCGCGCGCCATCAAGCCGCCCAGCACTGAATAGGTCAGGTAATTTCGCTGACCGTCACGGATTGACGAGCGCAAACCCAACAAATCTGCAATTTGGGAGTTGCGCAGCCCGGCGGGATGGGCCTCCAACAGTGCCAGGATCGCGCTCTCGATATGACGCAAGCCTTCTTGGGGCAGCAGTATCGTCGGTCATCATGCGACTGCCTCTGGTGGGTGGCTGTTTGCAATATGCCGGTCAACGCAGTCAATGACGTCGCAATCGTCCCCTGAAAAGCTTGTCAGGCGTTATCGCAGATGAAACGACCGCAACTGATACAGGCAAATTCGTGCATCGGGCACAATGGGCAGTTGCAGCTTCGCGGCGAGTGTTTGAGTTCATACTTTCGCTGCTTCATGCAGGTTGCCGAAACTGCTACTCCCGCTGTGTTGACCGCTCACGAAGTTGGTGCCAGTGAATTTGACCCGAGTTGATAACGTCGTCGATACGGCGGTCCGTGCGTACCGAGGCCACTACGGCATGGGCCAGTCTCCCGGTGAAGCGGGTCAGGTAGCCGGCGTTGCGTATGGGGCGGTCAATGTCGCGCTGGTCGGCAGTGAAATACACTTCCACCGCTATGTATTGCAACTGACCAGAGGCGTCGGTGGCCTCAATAATCATGTCAGCCGTGCGAAAACTGCGCAGGTCGCCGGGCGCAATGTCCGCAGTGTCATGATCGCGGACTAAATCCCTGACTTCGATCTGGCTGAGTTGCTTCTCGTATTCCAGCCCCAAATCCTCTGCGATGAACATTGCCTGCTTGTCGGCAATGGTGACGGTTCCCACGTCTTTAAGCCAGGTCAGATCGTCCGCGAGGCGATTGAAGCGGCCATCCATCCGCTCCGCGAGTTGGGCAACTTGATCCGTGAGCCGGGCTAGTTGTTCTTCAACCTGCTCAACCCGGTCGGTAAGCCTCACCACGGTTTCCGGCAATTCCAGCAACTCTCGCGTCAGCAGCCGGGAGCGCAAACCCTCAAGCAGGTGCGGATTTGCATCCAGCACCTGCATGAGTTCTTCGACCGTGGTAAACGTGGTCATTGGAGGCCCATCACTAACCCCATGATACCAAAGGGGGGACGGTAACCCCCGACCCTAAACGTCCTTCAGCGCCAGCGCGTCCTCACCGGCGCTGTTGCCGGCCAGGCGGCCGAAGACCATGCCCGCGCTGAGGCCGCTGCCGCCGGGGTAGTTGTGGTAGAACAGCCCGCCGACCATCTCGCCGGCGGCGTACAGGCCGGGGATCGGGTCCTGGGCGTTGGTCACCACCTGGCCGCGGTTGTTCACCTTGACGCCGCCGAAGGTGAAGGTGATGCCGGTGGTCACGGCCCAACCGCGATAGGGAGGCGTGTCCAGCGTCTGCGCCCAGTTGGTCTTGTTGACCGCCAATCCCTCGGTGCAGCGTCCGTCCTTCACGGTCGGGTTGTACTCGATGTCCTGGCGCACGGCGGCGTTGTACTCCTCCACCTCCTGGACCAGGCCGGCCGGGTCGATGTCCAGCATCCGCGCCAGTTCCTCGATGGAGTTGGCTTCGGCGGTGGTCGCCTGGGGGATCCAGTACTCGTCGCGGAGCAGGTGCTTCACCTTCTCGTCGAAGATCTGGAAGCACAGGCCCTGGGGCTGCTCCATCAGCGCGCGCCCGTAGGTTACATAGGTGTAGTTGCGGAAGTCCGCGCCCTCGTCCAGGAACCGTTGGCCATTGATGTTGACCATCAGGCCGAAGGGATAAGAGTGCTTCTGGAACAGCTCGGTGACGGTGCGGTCGCCGAAGGTCGGCGCGTTCATGTCCCAGGCCACCGCGTGACACGACGACCAGTGGCCGTAGGACTGGGCGCCAACGTCCAGCGCCATCTTGATCCCGTCGCCGGTGTTGTAGGGGATGCCGCGAACCTTGACGGTCTCCCAGCCGGGGCCCAGGTAACGGCAGCGCATCTCCGCGTTGGCTTCGAACCCGCCGGCGGCGAGCACCACCGCCCGGCCGGCGATGTCCTCGAACCCGTCGGGGCCCTTGACCCGCAGGCCGGAGACGTTGCCCTTCTGGTCCTGGATCAACGACACGCCCTCGGTGGAGTACCGCACCTCGACGCCCAGGCGCTGGCATACGTCGAACTGCTGGTCCGACAGGCCCTTGCCGGCGCCCACGGCCTCGACCACCAGGCCGCCCCAGAACCGGAACTTGTCGCCGTCCCGGAATGCCTGGCGCCCGAAGGACAGGACGAAGCGCACCCCGTGTTCCTGGAGCCACTTCATGGTGGGATAGGACTGGCTCACCAGGATCTCGGCCAGCTCAGGGTCGGACAGGCCGTGGGTGACCCGCATCATGTCGTCGTAGAACTGGTTCTCGGTGTACTGCCCCACCTCGATGGAGTTGGCCTCGGTCTCGGACATGTCAGGGATCAGCCCCTTGATGTCGTCCAGGCCGTTGTAGGCAAAGCGTATGATGCCGCCGGTGAAGTAGGTGTTGCCGCCGCGAAAATACTCGGGAGCCTTCTCGACCACAAGCACCGACTGGGTCTGCTCGCGGGCCGCGATGGCGGCGGACAGAGCGGCGTTGCCGGCTCCAACCACGATTACGTCATAAACAGTGTCATTAGCAGGCAAAACCGCACCTCAGAGGCCGGCCGGACCGTGCCCGGCAGGCAAATTTCCGTACCCGATGATACCACAGCGCCTCTTTTCGTCAGGGCAACGCTTGGTGACGCGACACCTGCTGATGTACTCTTGACACCCCTTGCGCTGCCCGGACCTCAGTCCCGGGCGGGCCAGCCTGGGACCACTGCAGGTGGCGCGGAGCCACGGGCGGATGAGCGATTTGGTGACGACATGCAGTACGACGTGATAATCATCGGCGGGGGTTCAGCCGGTTGCACGCTGGCCGCCCGCCTGTCCGAAGACCCGGGCCGCTCCGTGCTGCTGCTGGAGGCCGGCCCCGACTACATCGGCTTCGATCAGTGGCCAGCCGAACTCCGGGACGGCACGAGCCAGGAAGCATCCACGCCGGGCGCGGTGTTCAACTGGTCATACCAGGCGACGGCCACCGATAGTCAGGCCAGCCCGATCCAGATCGCCCGCGGGCGCGTCATGGGCGGGTCCGGGGCCGTCAACGGCCAGGTGTTTCTGCGCGGCCTCCCCGAGGACTACGACGGCTGGGCCGCCCAGGGCAATGATCAGTGGGCCTATCAGCACGTCCTGCCCTTCTTCCGCAAGCTGGAATCGGACGCCGACGTCCGGGACGACTTCCACGGCAGCGATGGCCCGATTCCGGTGGTGCGCGCTCCCCGCGACGCCTGGCATCCCTTCCAACACGCGTTCGTGCAGGCCTGCACGGGTCTGGGCTATCCCGAAGACGCGGACATGAACCATCCGTCGTCGGCAGGTATCGGCCCGGCGCCCATGAACAACCCGGCCGGCATTCGCATGAGCTGCGCCCTCGCCTACCTGTCAGCGGCCCGCCACCGCCTGAACCTGACGGTGCGTGGAAACGTCGCCGTCCGGCGCATCCTGTTCGACGGCCGAACCGCCGTCGGTGTCGAGGCCGAGAGCGGTGGGGAGGTGTTTGCCGCGTACGGCCGGGAGATAGTCGTTTGCGCCAGCGGGATCGCATCGCCGCAACTGCTGATGCTGTCCGGCGTCGGTCCGGCGGACCACCTGGCTGAGCTGGGCATACCGGTGGTACAGGAACTCGCCGGCGTGGGCGAGAACCTGAGGGATCACCCGTTGGTTTACGTGGACAGCGCGCTGCACCCCGATTACGTCCCGTCCGAATTCACCGGTTCGCGCATCCAGACGCTGCTGCGCTACACCACGCCCGGATCGAGTTCGCGGAACGACATGCACGTTTACGTGAACAACGTGGCGTCGGGTCCCAGTCCCCTGGGCAGCGGGCCCGGTACGGATCGGCCCACGTTGCGCATGACCTGCATCCTGCAATCGGCAGAGAGCGCGGGCGTACTCCGTCTGGCCTCGTCCGATCCTGACGACAAGCCGCTGATTGACTACCGTTACCTCCGCAGCGAGCCGGACCGCCGGCGGCTGCGCGAAGCCGTTCGCCTTTGCCGGCACATCCTGAACCAGCCCCCGTTCGCATCAATTGCCGGTGGCCCGGTGTCGCCCACCGCGGATGAAATCACCTCGGACACTGCGCTCGACGACTGGCTGTTGCGCAACGTGTTCACCACCTTCCACACCTCGGGGTCGTGCCGCATGGGGCCCGCCGACGACCCGATGGCCGTAGTCGACCAGTACTGCCGGGTCCACGGCATTGAAAACCTGCGCGTTGTCGACCTCTCGATATGCCCCAACGTGGTGCGGGCCAACACCAACGCAACCGCGATCATGATCGCCGAGCGGGCCGCCGAATGGATCGGCAGGGCTAACGCATAGCCGCTCGCTATAATTGTTCCCGTCCCGACACTGCCTACGTGGAGACCGCCATGCCCATTTCAGAATACGTCAGCCGTTCCATGGAAGAGGGCGGCTGGATCCGCCGCATGTTCGAGGTGGGCATCGCCCTGAAGGCGCAGTACGGCGACGACAACGTCTTCGACCTGTCCCTGGGCAACCCGATCATGGAACCGCCGGAGGAGTTCCACGCCGAGCTCCTGCGCATCGCCCAAGCCCCGTCGCCGGGGATGCACCGGTACATGCCCAACGCCGGCTACCCCGAGACGCGCCAGGCCGTTGCCGACACCCTGGCATCCGAGACCGGCCTGCCCTTCAGCGCGGCTGACATCCTCATGACCTGCGGAGCGGCCGGCGCCGCGAACGTGGTACTTCGCGCCATCCTCAACCCCGGGGACGAGGTGATCATCCTCTCGCCCTTCTTCGGCGAGTACGTCTACTACATCCAGAACCATAACGGCGTTCCCATCATCGTGCCCACCACGGCTGAGTTCGGCCTGGACGTGGCCGCAATTGACGCCGCCATCACCCCGCGAACCCGCGCCGTGATGCTCAACTCCCCCAACAACCCCTCAGGCGTGGTCTATCCCGCAGCAGACATCGCCGGCCTGGCCGATGCGATCACCCGGGCGGAGAGTCGCTACGGCTCGGAGATTTTCATCATCAGCGACGAGCCCTACCGCCGCATCATTTACGATGACATGGTCTACCCTCAGGTCTTTCCCCATTACGAGCGGACCATCGTCGTCAACTCCCACGCCAAGGACCTGGGCCTGCCCGGCGAGCGCATCGGACATATCGCCATCCATCCTGGTTATTCCGGGAAAGCGGAACTTTTCGACGGCTTGGTGTTCTGCAACCGGGTGCTGGGTTTCGTCAACGCGCCGGCCCTGATGCAGCACGTCGTCCGCGCGGTGCAGGACGCCTCGGTTGACGTGGGCGAATACCAGCGCAAGCGCGACTTCCTGCACGACCGGCTCACCGGCATGGGTTATTCGGTCGTCAAACCGCAGGGCGCGTTCTACCTGTTCCCCCGCTCACCCCTCGCCGACGATGAGGCGTTTGTCGCCGCCCTGCAGGAGTACAACGTGCTCGTGGTTCCCGGCAAAGGCTTCGGCACGCCGGGCCACTTCCGTATCTCCTACTGCCTAGAGGACCGCGTCCTGGAAGGCGCCATGGACGGCTTCGCCCGGGCCGCCGAGCAATACCTGCGCTAGCCGCCTCGACTGCAACGGCGGTGACAATTCAAAACGGATTTCGACATCAGGGGCGATCTAAAATGACCATAAACGAGGCCGCGCAGATTTTGAAGCACATGTACGCGACGGCTCCAAACGAAGACCGAGACGCTCGGATCCACCTGTTTGGCATCAGGTACGACCGCGAACTCGACGGCTTGAACATCGAACAGATTTTGGAACGAGCGCAAATGCCGCTCGGCTACGAAATCGAGATCCGCAAAGGCCGCAAGCTCGCAAAATATGTAGACGTGAAATCGGCGTACCGATGAAACGGTAAACGATTACGGCGGCCGATCTTCCCGATTTCAGTCGCCCTCGGATCGCGAACGCAGGAGCAGACGTTCGCCCGCCCAGCTGGTGATTATGGCCAGCCGCCGTTGGCCTCCCGCGACGGCAGCCGCACCGTGGCGTTGCCCCGGGTCGTCACCTGCTGGCGCTGGTTCTCTCCCCAGATGTCCATGTCCACCAGGTGCTCGCCGTCCTCGACCCGCTTGCCCGTCACCTTCCCCTTGCACCAGGTGGTGTCGCCGACCACGTTGAACCGTCGCAGTTCCACGTGCATCCGCTTCAGGAACCCGTCATCGCCCATCCAGTGGGTGAGCAGGTTGCCCATCCAGCAGCAGCGCTGGCAGCCGTAGTCGTAGGCTCCGGGCAGCCCGGCAGACTCCGCCGCCTCCTGGATGTCGTGGACGCGGATGATGGCTTCCTGCGCCCCCGTGTTCGGGTCGGTGAACCCCCACGAAGGATGCCGCAGCATCTCACGAAGCTGGATGCCGTGGCTGATGCCGCCGATGCAGCCGGCCACGAACGCGGTGATGTCACCGTGGCTGAGCGGCCCCTTCACCACCGGCGTCAACTCGTCGCCGATCTGCACGTCCTCGAACCAGCGCGGGTTGTTGCCGCGGATCTCCTCGTTGAGCACGGCGTTGTGGATGGTCTCCAGCTCTTCACGTGAGTACTGGTAGGGCTCGAAACTGTACTTTTGCCGCTCGCGGGCCGCGCTGCGTTCGGCGCGCACCTGCCAGCCCTTGGTCTTGGCGATGATCTCCCCGCGCTGATTGAAGTAGTCGGTGACGCTGGACTGGATGACGATCCGCCCCGCGAACTCGCTTTCCTTCTCCTCCAGGCCGGTGAACTGCTCCTGGACGCTGATCTCGTCGCCCAGATAGATTGGCCGGTACCATTCCCAGTCATTGCCGGCATGGAATCCATGCACGCCGGGCAGGCCGCCGGTGCGGCCGGAGCACCAGTAGACGCTGTACAGGAAGCACGGAGGCGCGACGATGGTTCCGTATTTGCTCGTCTGGGCGTAGGAACGGTCCCAGTACAGCGGGTTGGTATCCCCGATGCCCTGGCAGAAATGGCGGATGGCGCTGCGGGACGCGTCCTCGTTGAACAGCCCCACACCGTACTGCCGTGGACGGTTGAACGTGCCCAGACGGCCCCGCAACCGTTCCATTCCTTCTTCCGTGATCCGTCCCGATTCCAGAACCATGTGGAATTTCCTCCAGGTGTTGCTTGCGGAGTCGCCGGGCGCTCAGAGAGCTACCGAGCCTCGGGCACCGTCAGCACCGGCGTCCGTTCGTTCAGGTACTGCTCGGTAACGAAGGGCGAACCGAAGCCGTATTGTTCAGCGCACTCACGGACCAGTGCCAGGGTCTCTGCCCGCAGCGTCTGCGGCGCCGGTTCCGTACCGCCCGAGATGATGCTTCGGATCAAGCGGCCGGCCAGGTCCTGCTTGGTGTCAGGGTGCCCGCAGATACCCTCGTAGGCCACGCCGCCGCAGGTGGGGCAGTACCACCACTCCAGCGTCAGCACGGAACGAATGCCCAGGTCGGGCAGTTCGTCAAAGATCTCGTGCGCCGCGTACCGGCCGTAGTAGTCACCCACGCCGGCATGGTCACGGCCGAACATGTGGTGGGTGCAGCCCAGGTTCTTGCGCACCAGGGCGTGGAACACCGCCTCGCGCGGCCCGGCGTAGCGCATATCCCACAGGAGCGCGGTGGTGCGGTGAATGTCGTCGCGGAAAAAGCCGTGGGTGCGCAGGTTCTCGTGGGCCAGCACGATGGCCTCGTCGATGTAATCGCCCTCTTTTTTCTCTCCGATCACCGCGCTCACCAGGACGCCGTCGGCCTGAGCCTCCATGAACGCGCCCTTCATCAGGTACTCGTGGCCGGAGTGGGGCACGTTGCGGGTCTGGTGGGCCACGGCGCGCTGCCATCCCACGGTCTCCAATTCCGCGCGCAGTTGCGCCGGCGTGCGCCAGAACCGATCAAAGGGTGGATTTATCACGGGCTCGCACACCAGTGTGATGTCCCCAGCCACGAAACGATTTGCGTAGCCCAGCGTGCGCTGCACGCCGGGATGCTCCGGATCGGTGGTGGTGTACACCTGTCGCGCCATCTCGTTCAGGTCGACCGCGAATATTTCTGATACGTCGATGGTCGCCAGCGGATTGCCCCCGTGGGTCAGCAGTGCCGTGTCTCCCACGGACACGCCGGCGGTTTCCAACTCCGCCTGACTGACGTCCAGGACAATTGGAATGGGCCACACATATCCGGTGGTCAGCCGCATGTTTGCGGACACCGACGCCACGTCCGCGCTGCCCATGAACCCCGTCAGCGGCGAGAAGAAACCATAGGCGATGTTCACGCACTCGTGAACGATCTGCTCGCGCACCGCAATGGCCGGCAGGCCGGCGATAACCGAGGCATCGGTCAGGGGGCGTACCCGCTCAACGAGCGCCCCACCGTGAGGAGAAAGGCTGTTGTCAACTTGAACAGTCATCACATCCGAAATTCTATCATCGCCCAGATCACAGCGGGTCGCCGATGGCAAGACCACAGCGATCCGGTCCGGCGATCTGCCGGGCTGGCCAAGTGAACCCGCTCGCCGGCCGGCGAACGAATCGGGCGACGCTGTGGACGCCCCGGGGTTAGCTGTCGCGGTATTCTGCGGCCCGTTTCTGGCGGAACGCGGACACCCCTTCCACGTGGTCCTGGGACGTCAGCGTGATGGTCTCGCCGGCCGCCGCCATCTTCATCGCGGTTTCCAGGTCGAACTCCAGCCCCTTGTACAGCATGAGCTTGGACAGCCGGATCGCAATGGGCGGTCCGGCGGCGATCCGCCCGGCCAACTCCATGGTGGTTTCCTCCAGCTCATCCTCGTCGACCAGACGGTTCAAAAACCCGAGACGGTGCGCCTCTTCGGCCTCCAGAAAGTCACCCGTGAACAGCATCTCCGCCGCCCGACCCAGGCTCCCCAGGGTCCGCGGGTACAGCCAGGTCCCGCCAAACCCCGGGAACAGACCGATCCGAACGTACGCAGACATGAACCGCGACCGGGGCGTACCGGTACGAATATCGCAGGCACAGGCCAGATCCAGGCCAGCTCCGGTGGCAACGCCATTGACCATCGCAATCACCGGCTTTTCGCACCGCTGCACTCCGAGGATCATGTCCTGGGCCAGCTTGAAACTCCGTCGCACCTGGTCCGCGTTGCCCGACGTCCACCCGCTGCCGTTTCCGTTGGACGAGCCTCCCAGTTGGTTCATGTCGCCGCCAGCGCAAAACGCTCGGCCTGCGCCGGTGATGATCACCACCCGCGTGTCGGGGTCAGCATCGGCTTTCGCCACGGCGTCGGCGATTTCCACCTGCATCTGGTCGTTGAGGGCATTGAGCCGGTCCGGCCGGTTCAGCGTGATTCGGGTGATGCTGCTGTGCCGGTCTGCTTCGTAGAGAATGAGTTCGTAGTCGGGCATGAAATCGTTTCCTCCAATGTCAAACGATTAATTTTAGCACGGGTAGCCGCTGATTCCATTCGTGCCAGTTTCCGCTATAATGCCGACAACTTTCGCTTACTTGGACTGCATACCGCTTCGATAATAGCCGGAGCACGAATGATATTCGTCTTCCCGTGGATACACGGCTTCCGCCCACCGTTGACTGCCCGACGGTTACGGCAACGGTAGGCGGGGATCGATACCAACGCAAACGATACGGCCCGGCACAACGCAAATCCTCGTCCAAGACACGCCGACCCTTCTAAGGAATGATCGTCAACAATGTTCAGGCAACCTGCACCACGGTCAACCTGAGTGTCCTCACCCGTTACATTCCAATAGCCAAACCAGCCGTCACTCGCAGACTTTCGAGTGATATGTATAATCCGACCAATGACTTCACATGGAGGTGCTCAGTTGGAAGAATCGTCTCACGGAGTATTAATCGCCATCGATTGGGAAAACATACGTCGCGGAGCGCAGCTCCATCAGAAAAGCATAACTCCTCAAGCGTTGTACGAAGCCATGACTAATGTGGGACAGGTATTCGGGGAAGTGTTGGGTGGCAAGGCATTTGGAGACTGGAGTCTACGGCCCGATGACGGTACCGCGTTCACACAAGCAGGCATAACTCTTTATCACGCCCCAAGGACCATGGCCGGCAAGGACCGCAGCGACCCATCAATTTTGTTGGAAGTGTACGACTGGCTCCGAGATCGTGCAGACTGTAGCGTGGTTATTCTTGGGTCGGGGGATTCCGACTACCAGGTGCTGGTTGACCGCGCGCGCGGAATGGGTCGTCGCGTGATCCTCTGCGCCTTCAGCCAGTCCGTCGCCCGCGATATGCTGGCCGTCGCCCCACTATTCCCGCTGGAAGCCGAACTGGGAATCCAGTTGGCCGAACACGGCGACGTGGATATCCAATTGCCCACCGCCGAGGAGCAGGCGGAAGCGGCCCAGGACGTGCTCCAGATCTTCGTCCGCGAAATGAACAAGCTGGAATCTCGCATGAACTTTGTCGGATACAGTATGTTGTGCAACCAGTGGATGCTCGATTGGGGGATCGCCTGGAACGAATTCGAATGCCGCCGGCTGGTGGAAGATTGGCTATATGAAGGTATCATTGAGCGGCACGACGTCCCCAATCCCAATAATCCCCAGTACCCCACCTCGGCGGTGAGACTGGTCCGAACCAACGAACTGGTTCGCGATGGGTTGGGATTGAACCGGCCGGCCATCTCCAACCCGGTGGTCTCCTCCGTCGGCGACCAGCACTATCAAAACCCGGAGTAAACGGATGACCTCCTTCAGCTATATCGACCACCTCGAGTGCACCATCTGCGGCAACGAGTATCCGTACGACGGGCTCGCCACCATCAGCGACTGCTGCGGCAAAGTCCTGTTCGTTCGATACGACCTGCCCCGCCTGCGCCGGGAGGTGCAGCGCTCGGTGTTCGATGGCCGCCCGGCGAATATGTGGCGATACAACGAACTGCTGCCGGTAACCGACCCGGACGAAATCATCACCCTGGGCGAAGGTGGCACTCCTCTCCTCGAGGCCACCACCCTCGCCCGACAGGTTGGCATACGGCGCCTCCTCATCAAGGAGGAGGGCTTGAACCCTACCGGCACGTTCAAAGCCCGGGGCATCGCGGCCGCCGTGTCCAAGGCCGTCGAGGTAGGCGCGCGCGGGTTCACCATGCCCTCCGCAGGCAACGCTGCCGGAGCAGCCGCCGCCTACTGCGCCCGCGCCGGAACTCCGGTCAAGGTCTTCATGCCCCAGGACGCGCCCTCGTCCAACAAGAAGGAATCCATTGTCGCCGGGTCCGAGCTCAATCTCGTCGACGGCCTGATCAGCGACGCCGGCCGTATCGCCGTTTCCGTGGCCGCCGAGCAGGGACTGTTTGACCTGTCGACCCTCAAGGAACCCTGCCGAGCTGAGGGCAAGAAGACCATGGGCCTGGAAATCGCCCACCAACTCGGCTGGCGGATGCCCGACGCCATCGTCTATCCCACCGGGGGCGGAACCGGCATCATCGGCATGCACAAGGGCTTCCAGGAACTGCTGGAACTGGGATGGATCGAAGGCAAGCTCCCGCGGTTCTACGCCGTGCAGGCCGACGGCTGCCAACCCATCGTCAAGGCCTGGAACGACGGGACCGAGACTGCCGACCCGTGGCCCAACGCCGCCACCAAAGCCGACGGTTTGCGCGTTCCCGGGCCCTTTGCCGACTACCTGATCCTGCAGGCCCTGCGCGAAACCGGCGGCGGAGCGCTGGCCGTCAGTGATGACGACATGATCGAGGCAATGTACACGCTGGCCGCCACTGAGGGAGTCATCGCCTGCCCCGAGGGCGCGGCAACGCTGGTGGGCCTGCAGCGTCTACTGGCCGACGGCAGCATCGGGTCAGACGAAGAGGTGGTGCTGCTGAACACCGGGTCGGGCTACAAGTACCTCGACCTGCTGCGCGGACCGGGCGAATAAACCCGGCAGGCGGAAGCCGCGTCGATCGGGTTATCCGGGACTAGAGCAGCGGCATCTGGAACGCGCGGTCCGCTTCCGTGGCATTCTTCCCCAGGTGGATTGCCGAGTAGCCCTTCCGCCTCAGATGATCCGCCAGGTCCGGGAACCCGAACACGGTGTATACCTGCCTGGGGCGCACCGTGTCCACGTAAGCCACCAGGTCGTTGAAGTCCGCGTGATCGCTGTACGGCAGGCTGGCGTCGCCGGGCCGGCCGCGACCCCACGGCTTGACACCGGGTCCCGCCGCCCATCCCGTCAGCTCCAGGTAACGCACCGGCCGACGCTCCGGCTTGATCCGGTTGACCATTTCTCGTGATTTCCTGCCCGGCGGGAAGAGCATTGCCTCCCCCTCGCGGCACTCCCCGTTGCCAGGGCGGTATTCGCCCGGAAAGACCACGCCGGCCTGCTCGTATCTCTGCGCTATCTCGTACACGCTGTCCTCACAGGCCACGCGGAAACCGGCCGACAGCAGGTGATACAAAGCCTCCTGGGCCTTGCCCAATCTCCAGCCCATGACGACGGGCACGGCTCCCTGCTCGATCCATTGCGCCACCACGCGGACGGCCGTGCCGATGGCCTCTTCCTGCGGCGGGAAAACGTAATCCGGGCGACCGTAGGTGCTCTCGATTACCAACACATCGCAGGGGACCGGCTGGTGTCCCTCGTTGATTGGCGACGGCTGCACCCTCAGATCGCCCGTGTACAGCAGACGTTCTCCCGTGGCCTTGATTTCGACCAGGGTTTGCGCGGATCCCAGGCAATGACCGGCGGGATAGAGAGTGATTGTGCAGTCCGGGAAATCCAGCGTCTGCCCGAAATCCAGCTCCACCGGCTCGGATCGATCCAGGTACTCGCCCAGCAACAGCCGGGTCCCGGGAGTGAGCACCGGCCGGCGATGTCTCGCGGTGTGGTCGGAGTGCGCGTGGGAGATTACCGACGTGTCCTGCTTGCGCAGGGCATCCAGCCACAATCCCACTTCCGGGAGATACACCCCCCGGTCAAATACCACGTCCAATCAGGCGTCCTGGCCGCCGGCTGCGGCGGGGCGGAGTATAGCACGCGACCATCGCCCGGCTCCCCACGGACCCCGCGGCGCCGGCGTTTCGCTCCTTGCCCGGTCGTTGCCGGCGTGCGGTATAATCGCTCCCAACCCCGCCGGGAGGCAGCCGACGCATACTGCCCGCCCGGCTCAACCGAGGAGAAGCTAGATGCCAGGTCAAATCGGCGACAACGCGCCGGACTTCACTCTCCCGTCTCCCCACGACGGAGACATCTCACTGAGCAACTACCGCGGCACCAACACCGTGGTCCTGTCCTTCCACGTCCTGGACTTCACCAGCGGTTGAACGGACCAGGCCACCTCCTTCCGCCGCTTGCACCCGCGGTTCCAGGAGTTGAATGCCCAGGTGCTGGGCATCAGTTGTGACCACGTAGCCGCCCACCGGGCCTGGACCACCACCATGGGTGGGTTGCCCTATCCCGAACTCTCCGACTGGCATCCCAAGGGCCAGGTAACCACCGCCTACGACCTCTGGAACGAGGAGCGGGGGGCCGGGACCCGAGCCGTGATCATAGTCGATCCGCAGGGGGTGATCCGGTACCGAGAGACGTACCAGCCGGGGACGCTTCCGGATCCGGAAACGATCCTGCAGGCAGTGGCCGAAATCAACGGCTGAAACGAAAGGGGCGGGTCGCAAAACCCGCCCTGATCTTTGCCCGGTTCAAAATACAGGGGGACGCTATCCTCCGATACCCTCGATCCGGTACTCCACGGCGCCCCGGGGCGTCGTGATCGTCACTTCTTCACCCGCGCTCCGTCCCATCAGGGCCTGCCCGATGGGCGACACCGTCGAGATCTTCCCGGCCGACACGTCCGCCTCGCGCACGTCCACCAGCGTAAATACCCGCTGCTGCTGCGAAGCCACATCGTGCAGCGTGACCCGGGACCCAATGGCCACCTTTTCCGTGTCAGCGTTTGCCGCGTCCACGATTTCGACGTTGGCCAGGTCATTCTCCAACTGCCGGATGCGCCGTTCGGTCAACTGCTGTTGCTCGCGGGCCGCGTCCAGCGGGGCATTTTCCCGCACGTCTCCGTCGCTGCGCGCCAACCGGATTGCTTCGCGTATCTGAGGAACCTCTTCGCGCAGGCGCTGCAATTCAGCCTGCAGCTCGGTGTGACGCTCCTGGCTCAACCGCGCGCTGGGGGTTCCCGCCGCCCGTGCGCCCGCATCCCCGGCCGCGAACCGCCGGCGGTTGCGCCGGGGAGCCGCCGCATAGCGTGCCAGGCTGATCTCAGTCCAGCCGCGCTTGTTGGCAAAGGTCAAGAATTTCTTTACAGGATCGAGCCTTGACGCGGGGTCTTCCACGTTCTCGGTGGTCCATTTGGCGTATTCGCCGACCTCTATTGCATGAAGCGTGGCAAGCGCCTTGTCTTTCCCGATCCTGGCCTGGAAACGCAACAGTTCCTGCTGGCCCTGCATCGCCTGCTTGCTATCTTTTAGGTGTTCTACAAACCTACTGATCCCTTCCGAAATCGAGAGGTGCTGGTCGTTGGTCAACTGTTTATCCCTCCGGTTTTGGCGCAGGCTCAGGCTGCAAACTCCGGTCAATATAGCATTTGGCAGGTGGTAGGGCAAACGACCCGCAGGCCGGCGGCCCAGCCCGCCTCGTGTGCATCACTCTTGCTCCGGTTTACACGTTTATTGAATGCGAAGTGCTCCGGTTCATTCCCGCGACGCATCAGACCTCACCATGACAGGCGTGGTATCGAGCCATCATCGTCGCCGGCAATGCCGCCGCGGTCACCGCGTGCCGACGATTGTCGGAGTGTCCGTTCGGGCTTATCATGGCGAAACTCCGCGCATGGCGGCCTCCCAGCCGGATACCGTCCGCAGTGCGCTGCAGGTGCTGCTAATGACAACCACGCCATCGCTCACCACCATCCCCGCGCGGCGCGGCAAGGCCGCCTTCATGAACCAGGGCCAGAGCGTCCGGGTGATCAACACCCACGGTCAACAGGTGATCGACACCTGGGCATTTGCCCGCCATGAGCTAACCGAGTTCATGTCCATGGAACATTCCCGCACCGCCCTGGCGCGCATCATGCCGCAGGTCGGTCAGTCCATGGTCACCAACCGGCGCCGGCCAATCCTGACGCTCGTCGAAGACACGTCGGGCGGAATCCACGACACGTTGCTCGCTGCGTGCGACCGCTATCGCTATGAACTGCTGGGCTGCAAGGATTACCACGACAACTGCACCGACAACCTGGCCGCGGCCCTGGCGGAGCTTGGTCTGATTCCCCCGGAAACGCCCAGCCCGTGGAACCTGTTCATGAACATCCCGGTGGGCCCGGATGGCACGGTCAGTTTCGAACCGCCGGTATCCAGGCCGGGCGACCACCTGACCCTGCGGGCCGAAATGGATTGCGTCATCGCGTTCTCAGCGTGTCCCCAGGATATGGTTCCCATCAACGGCGCCGACTGCGTGCCCACGGAAGCGCACTTCCAGATCATCTAGCCGCGCCGCCGGCTCAACTTTCGGCCAGCGCGCCGTCGTCGTGAAACGGGGATACGGTCAGACCGCCATTCGCGGCGGCAGGCAACCGATGACAACGTACCGTTGCGGGTGCCCGGCAGCCCTATGCTATGCTACCGAAACTGAACTCCAGCAAACACGGAGGCTGCTGCCATGAAAGCCATCCAGATCACCGAATACGGCGGACCCGAGGTGATGCAATACGTCGACCTGCCGGACCCAAGCCCAGGGCCTGACCAGGCCGTGGTCGACATCCAGGCGGTGGGCGTCAACTTCACCGACATCTACAGTCGCATGGGCGTGAACCCGCCCGGGCTTCCCTGGGTCGCTGGCGTTGAGGGAGCGGGCGTGGTGCGTGAGGTCGGTCCCGGAGTCACCAACGTCGCTGCCGGGGATACCGTCGCCTATTGCAGTCACCCCGGCTCGTATGCGGAGCAGGCGCTGGTTCCGGCCTGGCGGCTCATCAAGATGCCCGAGGGTCTGTCCGCGCGGGACGGCGCGGCCGCCATGCTCCAGGGAATGACCGCCCACTACCTGTGCTACGACACCTACCGCGTGCAGAAGGGGGACCGGGTGCTGGTCCATTCCGGGGCCGGCGGCGTTGGCCTCCTGCTGATCCAGATGTGCAAGGCTCTGGGCGCCTACGTCTACTCGACGGTCTCCACCGAGGCCAAGGCGGAGCTTGCCAGGGGAGCCGGGGCCGACCACGTCATCCTCTACACCCAAACCGATTTTGCCGCAGAGATAGCGGACGCTACCGACGGCGCCGGCCTACAGGTGGTGTACGACGCGGTTGGCAAGGACACCTTTGATCGCAGCATCGCCTGCCTCGCACCTCGTGGGTACATGGTGCTCTATGGCCAGGCCAGCGGTCCCGTCGAAGCCATGGATCCCCGCATCCTGGGCAACGGCTCCAAGTTCCTGACCCGGCCCGGGTTGGGTGACTACACTGCCAATCGCGACGAACTGGAAAAGCGCGCCGGCGCCGTCCTCGGATGGGTCCAGTCCGGTGAACTGAACCTGCGGGTGGAGCATCTCTTCCCGCTGTCAGACGCCCCGGAGGCTCACCGGCAGCTGGCCGGCCGCGCAACCACGGGCAAGATCATCCTCACGCCGTAGCCCTTTCCCGCCCGAGCGCTTGCACACCGAATTTAGCGATGCTCCCCACGCAATCACCCTCATCGTGGCCCGCTCCCAAGGGCGTTCTGCTGAGCGACCTGGAGTGGGTCCAGGACATCGCCGCAAAGTATCAGCTGGACGGCTTGGAAATCCCGGCCGGCTCGGTGGTGCTGGAACGCATCTCCGCCACCGGTGGCCGGTGCTTCTGCTACCCCGACGGCTCGTGGCTCATTGGGTTGTCGCATCCCCGATTGCAACGCTCGGGGCGACACGGAATCGAGGGCATACTGGCGCACGAGTTGCTGCACGCGTGGCTTTGGTCGCGGCACCGCTACCAGGGACACGGCCCGGTATTCGAAGGCCACGCCTCGGCTCGAGGTATCCCGAGGTGGTGCTCGGCTTTCGGCGAGGTGCGCCGCTTGGGCCCGCAACAACTTGCCCTCTTTGACACCTGGCCACCGGCGCCGGCAACAGGGCCGTGATGCGGTTCCCGGATTTCGGCGGGCTTCCGTTTCAGCACAACCCGTCTATGTTAATTCAAACGTTGGTGCGCCCCAAAACGTGCTTTTTTGCGAGTTTTTGCGAAAATTCCTCAAAATTGGTCTCCGATTTGACATGCGGAGCCGACGCGGCTACACTGCGGGCAGTTAAACGCAGGTCTGCACGCCCATCAACCTGCCCTTAAACAAGGAGGCCATATGAGTGCAGCCGCGCTTTCAGCGCACCGACAATCGTCGGAACCGGACTCTACGCAGTCCCGCAATATGCGGGACTCGTCTATGGGCATTCTGCATTCTGGATGCGGCGCATCGACCGGGGTTGACACCATCCGGGGCCGCGCCAAGCACCAGCTTCCCTGCGAGCCTTAGCTGCTCACAGGCCAAAACGGGCGGCGGAAGTAGCGTTCCGCCACAAGCCCTTCCCCATGGGTTTTTGCCGCAACGCCGATAACGGGTTGGCGTGTGCCTAAACACGCCCGCTCGTGTACGAGGGCTTTTGTTGCCCGACGCGGCCGCGACGGCAAACCGGGCCGACCAATTGGCCGAAAATCCACCACCGCCAACCAAGTTTGGCCATCGCAAAACGAGGAGCAAATATGAGAGAAGTTCTAAGGTCCAAGATCCATCGCTGTTGGGTATCCAGCGCCAACCTGGGTTACGTGGGCAGCATCCTCATCGACCGCGACCTGATGGAACAGACCGACATCATCGCCTTCGAGAAGGTTCAGGTGCTGAATATCAACAACGGCGCTCGGTGGGAAACCTATGCCCTGCCGGCAGAGCGCGGCAGCGGAACCATCGCCGTTCAGGGCGCGGCCGCCCGGCTGTGTCAGGAGCGCGACTGCCTCATAATCCTCGCTTTTGAGGTCACCGACGAACCGGTGGACCCCCGCATGGTCCTGGTCGACGAGAACAATAAATTCCTGGAGTGGATCGAAGGTTCAATGTATGCCGAACCCCAGCCGGAACCCGTCGCGCTTTTCTGAGCGCGAGACCGAAGAATATTACGACGCCGAGGACGCCCTCTACCGTTCCTTCTGGGACGCGGAGGGCTCCCTGCACTGGGGAGTGTTCAACTCCCCGGAAGAACCGGGCTCTGGCCCAGCTGTCCGCGAGGACTTCCTGGCCGCCTGTTCCCGGCTGAATGACATCATGCTGGAAAACTCCGGCATTGATTCTTCGGCACGGGTCCTTGATCTGGGTTGCGGCAACGGCAACACTGCCACCTGGTTGTGTCGCGCCACCGGGGCCCACGTCACCGGTATCGACTTGAGCGGCGTGCGCATCGCCAACGCTATCGAGTCCCTGGGCGGCGTTCCCGATTTGGCGCCACGCATGGAGTTTCATAAGGCTTCGGCCACCGAGCTTCCGTTCGCGGATGGCGTGTTCTCCCACGTATGGAGCCAGGCCACCATCTATCACATTCCGGACAAGATCAAAACGCTGGCGGAAGCCTACCGGGTGCTGCAACCAGGCGGGGTCATGGTCTTTGACGACCTGACCAAGCCCAAACCCGATATCAGCGAAGAGGCGCGCACGTTCGTTTACGACCGGCTGCTGTTCGACACGGACTTCAGCTTCTACTCGTACATGGACGCCCTGCGCGAGACCGGATTCAGGGTGCTTGAAGCCCGGGATCTGTCCGCACACCTGGCCCGCAGCTACTCGTGCCTCTCGCAAATGGCGGCCGCCGGCAGCGACCCGGAACGCCGGGAACGGTTCGCGGCGCTATCCGACGCCTACCTGAAAATGGTCAGGGCCGTGCACAACGAAGAACTGGGCTGGGCCCAATACCTCTGCGTCAAGTAGACGCAACACCATCAAAATCACCAAAGGAGCTGTATATGGTAACCGGGCACCGGTTTTCGGAGCAGGAGACGGAGGAGTACTACGACGCCGAAGATGTGATCTATCGTTCCATCTGGGACGCCGACGGCAGCGTTCATTGGGGCGTCTTCGACGGAGAAGCGAAGGGCCAGGACCACATCCGTGAAGAATTCCTTTCCGCCGGCATCCGCCTCAACGAGTTGATGGTGGAATACTCCGGTATCAAAGCCACTTCCCACGTGCTCGACGTGGGCTGCGGCAACGGCACCAACGTAATCTGGGTGTCCCGAAACACCGGCGCCAGGGCGACGGGGATCGACCTCAGCGGAGTTCGCATCGCCAACGCCGTTGCTTCCATGGAGAATGCTCCGGACCTCACTGGCAAGATCGCTTTTGAGAAGGCGTCGGCCACCGATCTCCCCTTCGCCGAGGGTACGTTCACCCACGTCTGGAGCCAGGCCACCATCTACCATGTGCCGGATAAGGTCAAGGTTCTGGAGGAGGCCTACCGCGTCCTCGAGCCGGGCGGACAGTTCATCTTCGACGATCTGACCAAGCCGACCCCGAACATCAGCGAGTCAGCGCGCAAGTTCGTCTACGATCGCCTGCTGTTCGACACCGACTTCAGCTTCTACTCCTACATGGACTCGCTGGTCGAAGCAGGCTTCCAGGTGTTGCAGGCCCGCGACCTGTCAGAACACCTGGCCCGTAGCTACACCTACCTTTCCAAGCTGGCGTCCATTGCCGAGGGCCCGGAAGGTTACCAGGACCGGTTCGATTACCTGACGGACGCCTACATGAAGACGGTGGACGCCATCAACAACGGCGAGCTCGGTTGGGCGCAGTATCTGTGCGTCAAGCCGGCCTGATCCCATATCAAAAGCGGAGCTGAAATCCATGCCAGAATCGGGAAGCATCAACCCGGACGAGAGAGTCCAATGGGTCTACTCGTCCACCACCAACGACGAGTTGGCTGAGCGTTACGACCAGTGGGCCCGGGAATACGACGACGACCTGGAAAATACCTTCGTCTGGCTCGCGCCGCTACGGGGCGCCGAGACACTCGCTGAGCACGTCGCCAGGGACGCCAAGATACTGGACGCCGGCGCCGGGACCGGCCTGGTCGGCGTCGAACTCCAACGGTTGGGGTACGGCGACATCTGCGCCATGGACCTCTCCGAGGGGATGCTGGAAGAAGCCCGCTCCAAGGGCTGCTACAACGACTTCCGCCAGATGGCCCTGGGCGACCACCTCGACTTCGACACCGACGCCTATGACGCCGTCATCAGCATCGGCGTCTTCACCCCGGGTCACGCCCCGCCCAATTCCTTCGTGGAACTGTGCCGCGTCACCAGGCCCGGCGGTCACATTGTCTTCAGCATGCGTCCGGACACCCACGTGGAACTCGGCTTCAAGGACCAGCAGGACGCCCTGGTCGCCAGCGGCGCCTGGTCCCTGGTCGGCGTCACCGAGCCGTTCCACCCTCTGCCCAAGGGTGAGCCTGACGTGATGCACCAGATCTGGGTCTACCGCGTGAACTGAGTCGACAGCGTCACAATTGCGGCTACATGCAGGGGCGACCAATCGGTCGCCCCTGTCCTTTCCTCCCAACGACCAGCGCTCGGCGGCGTGACGGCACGACGGGTTGACCACCCGCGCCCACCGTGATATTCTCGCGCTACAAAATCGAATAGGTTTCTGGCGGGAGCTTGGTTATGCCAGGCTGAGAGGGCGGCCGTAAACAGCCGCCGACCGTAGCACCTGATCCGGGTAATGCCGGCGTAGGAAGTTGGAATCGCGTTTTACTTGCCGCCAGAGATTAGAGCCTGGCGGTTTTTCTTTTTGCGATTGCCGCCGTGGTTCAGCCGTTCGAAACCATCGGGAGGTTGCTTATGCTGGATGCCACCGTGGGAATCATTACCCTGGTAATCGCTTGCGCCGTGTTTCTCGTGCTCGGCCTGACCTACGCTTGGCGACGTCGTCGGCAGAGCGTGGAGGATTACACCATCTCCCGCAACCACGCCCCCGTCAACGTCGGTGTTGCCACCCTGGTCGCGTCGATGTTTGGGACCTGGGTGCTCCTCAGCCCCGGCGAATCGGGCGCCAATTTCGGCATCATCTCCCTGGTGGGCTACGCCCTGGGCATGGCGGGCATCCCGGTCATGTTCATGTTTGTCGGTCCCCGGATCCGCCAGCTGATGCCCAATGGCCACTCGGTTACGGAATATGTCCGGCACCGGTTCGGGATGGTGCCGTTCGTCGCGATTTTCGTCGTCATCATCTTCGTCATCGGCATCTTCATCACCGCCGAGATGACGGCCATCACCGCCGCGGTGAGCATCCTCACCGGCTCTCCGGCGTGGGCCACTGCTGTAGCGGTCGGGATCGTCGTTATCGCGTACACGGCCTACGGCGGCCTGCGGGTTTCCATATACACCGACCGGATCCAGTTCTGGATCCTTATGCCGGTATTGCTGCTGCTAGTTATCGTTGCCGCCGTGCTGGTGGGCGGCTCCGGCGCCTGGGGCGCGGCCAGACAGGCCGGCTTGCTTTCCGCGACATCGTCCGGCAGCTACTTCTTCGGCATCGTGCTGATCATCGGCATAGTGGCGTCAAACGCGTTCCACCCCGGCATGTGGCAGCGGGTCTACACGGTGGAGAGTCAGGCTGCCCTCAATCGGAGCCTCTGGGGCGCCGCCGCCATCGCCATCCCGCTGACTTTTCTCATGGGCATGGCCGGCATCGCCGCGGTCGGCAACGGATCGGTGGGACCGTTCCAGTACCCGGAGGTCGCGGCCGCTCTCTTCACTCTCGCCGCCGACGTGTTCCCGCTGTGGATGCACTTCCTGATTCTCATCTGCGCCCTAATGCTGGCAATGAGCACGTTGGACACCCTGATGAACGGCCTGGCCAGTGGCATGGCCGCCGACCTCGCCGGGGTCGGACTGGAACGGGGCATGCTTTTGCGCTTGGCCCGCGCCGTTACGGTGATCGTGGCCATCCCCGCGATCATCGTCGCCTCCCAGGGCCACAGCGTGCTCTACGTGTTCCTGATCGCCGACCTGCTGGGTGCGGCCATCGCGGTTCCCATGCTGGTGGGCCTGTATTCCAGCCGCATGCCCGGCTGGGGCGTGCTGCTGGCCGGAGCGGTGGGCATCGTCATCGGAGCCCTGTACTACCCCAAGCCCGATCTGCTCTCCCCGTGGGCGCTCACCGCACCCGCCGGGGGCCAGATGTTCTGGGCCTTCGCATCGGCGCTGGTGATCTCGTCCGTCATTTCGGCCGTGGTGGTCCTGGGCCAGCGCCTGGTGGCCCCCGACAGCGAGTACGACTTCGCCATCCTCAATGCAGACGTGGAGCTCATCGACGAGCCCTCGCCGGCAGACGACTGATCCCAACCGCAGTTTCCACGAGGGCGAAAACGAAAACGCCCCCGCTTCGTTACCTATCCCCAACCAACCGGCAGGAGGAACCACAGCATGACCATCGTCAACGAGGACTATCTCAGCCAGCAGGCCCAGGTTGATCCGGAGTCCGTCCGGCCTTTCCCCAACTCCCGCAAGGTGTACGAGACCGGAAACCGCCCGGACATCCGCGTGCCGATGCGCGAGATCTCCCTGTCGGACACCCATTCCACCGAAGGCGTCGAGAAGAACCCGCCCATCTACGTCTATGACACCTCGGGCCCCTACACCGATCCGGACGTCGCGGTGGACGTGCGCCAGGGGCTGCCCGCCCTGCGCCAGCAGTGGATCGAGGAACGCGGCGACACCGAGCAGTTGCCCTATCTCACCTCGGAGTATGGGCGCGAGCGTCTGGCCGATTCCAACCTCGATCGTTTCCGCTTCAGCCATATTCGCAACCCCCGCCGCGCCAAAGCCGGCAAGAACGTCACCCAGATGCACTACGCCCGTCAGGGCATCGTGACCCCGGAGATGGAGTTCATCGCCATCCGAGAGAACATGCGCCGGCAGGAATATATCGGCACCGGCCTCATGGGTTCCAAAAAGGCCATGAACTTCGGCGCCAACCTGCCCGAAGTCGTCACCCCCGAGTTCGTCCGCGACGAGGTGGCCGCCGGCCGCGCCATCATCCCCTCCAACATCAACCATCCCGAGTCGGAGCCGATGATCATCGGCCGGAACTTCCTGGTGAAGATCAACGCCAACATCGGCAATTCCGCCGTCACCTCCAGCATCGAGGAAGAGGTCGAGAAGATGACCTGGGCCACCCGCTGGGGCGGCGACACCATCATGGACCTCTCCACCGGCCGCAACATCCACGAGACCCGCGAGTGGATCATCCGCAACAGCCCGGTCCCCGTGGGCAGCGTGCCAATCTACCAGGCCCTGGAGAAGGTCGACGGCAAGGCCGAGGACCTGACCTGGGAAATCTTCCGTGACACCCTCATCGAGCAGGCCGAGCAGGGCGTCGACTACTTCACCATCCACGCCGGTGTCCGCCTCCAGTACGTTCCGCTGACCGCCAACCGCGTGACGGGCATCGTCTCCCGAGGCGGTTCCATCATGGCCAAGTGGTGCCTGGCCCACCACCGGGAGAGCTTCCTCTACGAGCACTTCGCCGACATCTGCGAGATCATGAAGCAGTACGACGTGGCCTTCTCCCTGGGCGACGGCCTGCGCCCCGGTTCCATCGCCGACGCCAACGACGAGGCCCAGTTCGGCGAGCTGGAGACCCTGGGCGAGCTGACCAAGATTGCCTGGGAGCACGACGTCCAGGTAATGATCGAAGGGCCGGGCCATGTTCCCATGCACCTGATCAAGGAGAACATGGACAAGCAGCTGCAGGACTGCTACGAAGCGCCCTTCTACACCCTGGGACCGCTGGTCACCGACATTGCGCCGGGTTACGACCACTTCACCTCGGGCATCGGAGCCGCCATGATCGGCTGGTTCGGCACCGCAATGCTGTGCTACGTGACCCCCAAGGAACACCTGGGCCTGCCCAACCGGGACGACGTCAAGGAAGGGATCATCACCTACAAGATCGCCGCCCACGCCGCCGACATCGCCAAGGGGCACCCGGCAGCCGCCATCCGCGACAACGCCCTTTCCAAGGCACGCTTCGAGTTCCGCTGGGAGGACCAGTTCAATCTCGGACTGGATCCCGACACGGCCCGGGACTACCATGACGAGACCCTGCCCAAGGAGGCCCAGAAGGTCGCCCACTTCTGCTCCATGTGCGGCCCCCATTTCTGCTCGATGAAGATCACCCAGGACGTGCGGGACTACGCCAGGAGCAAGGGTATCGGCGACACCGCCGCCGCTCTGCTCATGGGAATGCAGGAGAAGTCCGAGGAGTTCAAGGCTTCCGGCAGCGAGGTGTACCTGGACGTATAAGCGGCGGCATCGGTAGATTAGCAGGGGCGAATCCGCAGCTGCGGGTTCGCCCTCGCCCTTTGCGGTACAATAAATGCACTTCCCTGCCAGGAGGTACGAGAATGGCCGCACCGCTCAAATCCGACGCATCCCAACCATCCTGCAGCACCTCGATTCTCGCCCGCTTGACCGACGGCAATCAAATAGCCATTTTCAACTGGGCCAAGGCCAACTTGCCGGATGCTGAATGGTTTGAGGTGGAGTGCGACGATGAGGGCCGCATCGTGTTGACACCGGTTCAAGCCGTTCCCCCCGAAGCAGTCGCCTGGGCGCAGGAGAAGGACGTCATGGCGGCGGCGCAACGGCAACGCCCGTACCAGCATCTGACGGTTGACGAACTGCGCGAGGTCGAGGAACTCACCATCGAAGAGCGGCTTGACGAGTTGCGGGCTCGCGGTATCCTGCAGCCGGCTTGGGATGGCCCTCCACCAGCCGAGCCGTTCAAACCGGTCAGTCCTCCAGTGCCAACCGGCGCGCTGGAACGTTTTCTTAAAGAGCGCGGCTGATATTAAATGACATATCCATCGCGGCCGGCTGCCTACGTTGACGGTTCCGCTCTGCTTGCAGTCGCTTTTGGAGAACCGTCTGGACCGGGCGTCGCCCGACGGCTGAGCGAATTCACCGCCCTTTATTCATCAAATTTGCTCGAGGCGGAACTGCGCGCGGCCTACAACAGGGAGCGGCGCGAATTTGATCCGCAATGGTTGTACGGCGTAGAGTGGGTTTTGCCCACCCGCCCGCTGGGCCCCGAAATCGCCGACGCGTTGCAAGTCCGCTATCTGCGCAGCGGGGATTTGCTTCATATAGCCACCGCACTGTATCACGTCCGAACTAGTGGCATTGAGCTGGCGTTCGTAACGTTGGACAACAACCAGCGCGAAGTGGCCGCCGGACTGGGATTCCCCACCTGCAAACCGCGCCGGGGCGGATGGTCATTCGCCCCTGCGCATTTACCGGCGTGTGGTTCGAGTTCTATCTGAACACCGCCAGGCACTTGGTGGAGTTGAAGATGTACGTCTCGTACCAGTCCACGATCTCCGCCTTGTAGTCCAGTTCGTCCACCGCTCCCACCAGGCAGGCCCAGTTGAGCAGCTCCTGCTGGCCGGCGTCCTCGATCTGCGCTGTTGAGATGCCCGCCCACGCCTGGTAGTCGCCCGTCTTCATCTCCTCGAACCGCGCGCGGTCAGATTCGATGTCGGGGTAAAGCCACCAGTTCTTCTCCGTGAGGAACGCGTGGGACCACGACGAAGACGCGATCAGCGCCACGCGCCACGGTGAGTCCTTCAGCGTCTGCGCCGCCGCGGCTCCAATCTGCATGCAGCGCTTGGGCGATGGCCCGGGCGGGTCGGGCTCCGGTGAACGTTCTTCGCTTCCGCCCTGGTTCCGGATGACCCGGCTGCCGTAGCAGTTCACCAGCATGGGGACCACCGGATAGTCAAAGCCCTTGCGGTCGTAATCGAGGTACAGGATGGTGTTCAGGATGGCATGGCCCAGCCCCGGCTCGTGCAGCGGCTGGTAGGCGTAGGACATGTCCACGCCGCGGTCGATCATGCCGGACACCAGCGCCCGCGCGCCCTCCTTGTGCCCCTTGTAGTTGAACACCGTGTCCGCGCCTTCGTCCCAGACGTTCCGGCGCGTCGACCCATTGGCGCCCGCGAAGGGTTGACAGTTGAACTCGTCATAGGCCAGCACGCAGAACGGCGGGATGATGTCCTCTTTGAAGTTCTCGTACTGGTCATCGCCCCAGATCACCACGAAGTCAGGGTTGAAGGCGTCCAACTCCTTCCGCAGTTCGCGGAAACCGGCAACCATGCGGTCCCGCAGCCGCACCGCCGACGCGTAGCCCTCGTCCTCACCGAATTCCACGCGCATGGGCTCCGGCCAGTTCAGCGGATTCTTCATCTCGGTGGGGATCCGGTCGTTGGTGCGGAGGGTACGCTTCAAAGAAGACTCGCCGTCCTCGTCGGGCCTGATGAACGACGGCGAATGGGTCAGTCCGAGCCCCAGTATTTCTGCCATGAGTGCCTCCCTGTTCCGAATATTATTGCCGGGGCGAATGATCATCCGCCCCGGCACACGACGTACCAGCCCGCGAATTACTTGAAGATCGCCAGGCACTTGTTGGAGTTGAAAACGTAACTCTCGACGTAATCGAGGATTTCAGGCTGGTGCCCCAGGGTGTCCATCGCGCCGGCCAGGCACATCCAGTTCAACATCTCCTGCTGACCGGCATCTTCGACCTGCTCGGTGGAGATGCGGGCCCAGGCCTGGTAGTCACCGGCCTTCAGCTCCTCGAAGCGCGCGCGGTCCGATTCGGTGTCGGGCCACAGCCAGTGGTTCTTCTCCACCAGGAAGGCGTGAGACCAGGACGACGATGCGATCAGCGCCACCCGATATGGCGAGTCCTTGAGCGCCTCCGCCGCAGCCGCGCCAACCTGCAGGCACCGCTTGGGCGACGGGCCGGGCGGATCGGGATCCGGCAGGTACTCCACCGCGCCGCCCCGGTTGCGGATCACCCGACTGCCGTAGCAGTTGACCAGCATGGGCACCACGGGGTAGTCGAAGCCCTTCCGGTCGTAGTCCAGGTACAGCAGGGTGTTCAGGATGGCGTGACCCAAACCCGGCTCGTGCAGCGGCTGGTAGGCGTAGGCCATGTCCACGCCCCGGTCGATCATGCCGGACACCAGCGTCCGCGCCGCTTCCCGGTTGCCCTTGTATTTGAAGACCTTGTCCTTGGGCTCATCCCAGAAGTTGCGCTGCCGGTGGGCGAAGGGCTGGCACTCGAAGTCGTCGTACGCCAGCACGCAGAAGGGCGGGATGATGTCCTCGCGGAAGTTCTCGTACTGGTCGTCGCCCCAGATGACCACGAAGTCGGGGTTGAAGGCGTCCAGCTCCTCACGGATCCGGCGGAAGCCGGCCACCAGGCGGGCGCGGTGCTCCAGAGAGGACGTGTAGCCCTCATCCTCGCCGTACTCGATGCGCATGGGCTCGGGCCAGCTGGTGGGGTTCTTCAGTTCATCCGGGATGTTCTTGTTTCCCTTCAGGGTGCGCGTCAAAGGATAGGCTCGGTCTTCGTCGGGAGCCATCAACCCCGGGTAGTGTGTCATGCCCAGGCCCAGGATCTCTGCCATTTCTTCACCTTCCGTTTAAGAGTGGCGTCGGCGATTGTGTTGGCGCCATTTTCTGTATCCCGCCGGGATGTGTCAACCGAGAACGTGCGAGGCTGCGATTCGATCGCCCGGGATCCGGCCATGCCGCCGGTTCATCCCAGCGGAATTGCTTCGTCCTGCGGCCCATCGGCGGCTCCACCAACCGGCGCTCTGCGGTGAATCGACTGAATGGTACAATCGACCTTCACATACCGGTTTGGTCTTTGGGCGGCGGACATCCCCGCCTGACCCCTGGATCGCCGCCCGCTGATTTACATCCAATTCATCTGCGATTAGAGAGGTAACCCCGTGCCCGACCAGAACTTCGACGTCATTATCATCGGCGGCGGCATGGCCGGCCTGACCGCCGGCATCTACGCCGCCCGCCACGGCCTCAACACCGCCATCGTCGAGCAGATGATGGCCGGCGCCCAGATCATCAACCTGGAGCGCATCGAGAACTTCCCCGGATTCCCCCAGGGCATCGCCGGCTACGAACTGGGCCCGGCGACCCAGGAACAGGCGATGAACGCCGGCGTCGAAGTGCTGATGGACACCGTGGCCAGCATAAGCGCCGACGGCGATTACCTCCGCGTCGCCGGCGAGGGCGGCGGTTCTTACGTTGGCAAGGCCGTGATTATGGCCGCCGGCTCCACCCTGCGCACCCTGGGCATCCCGGGCGAGGAGGAGTTCCTGGGCCGCGGCGTATCCCACTGCGCCTCCTGTGACGGCCCGCTGTACATGGGACAGACCGTTGCCGTGGTGGGCGGAGGCGACTCCGCCGCCGACGAGGCCCTCACCCTGACCGAGTACACCGACCGCGTCATCCTGTTCCACCGGGGCGACGATCTGGACGCGCAGCAGGTCCTGCAGGACCGCATAACCGCCGAGCCCAAGATCGAGGTTCGCTTCAACTCCGAGGTGGTGGAGGTGGTCGGCGAGGACACCGTCACCGGGGTGCGCGTCCGCAGCGCCGACGGCGAGAACGTCGAACCCGTGGCCGGCCTTTTCGTCTACGTCGGACTGGAGCCCAACTCCGCTCCGGTTTCCGACCTCGTACCGCTGGACAATGCCGGACATATACCGGTCGGACTTGCCATGGACACCCCGCAGGCCGGGCTGTTCGCGGCCGGGGACATCCGCCAGCAGTCCGCCGCCCAGCTGGTCGCATCCGCCGGCGATGGCGCCACCGCCGCTATCGCCGCGCACCGCTATATCCGCTCCCGCGAGTGGTGAGGTCCCGCCATGCAGATCACCGACCACGTTTACAGCACGCACATCCAGGAAGACCCCAGCACCTTTGGGGCCATGCATCCCGGGGGTACCCAGATCTACTTCGTGGGGGACCCGTCGCAGAGCATGGTCATGATCGACTCGGGCGAGCCCTACCGTTTCTGGACCCGCCAGATCCTGGACTACTGGAATGAGTTGGGCAGTCCCCGCATCGACGCCATCCTGATCACCCACGGCCACGGCGACCACATCGGCGGCCTGGATCGCCTGCAGGAGGAGTTCGACTGCCTAGTACGGTGTCACCCGAAGCTCGCGCCGCGTCTGCAGCACACCCTGGGCGGCGACTCTGTGCACGCCTTGCGCGCCAACGAGACCGTAGCCTCGGGCGGCGACGTCACCCTGCGGCCGCTGTTTACCCCCGGTCACGAGGATGACCACGTCTGCTATTTCCTGCGCCCCGACCGGGTCCTATTCAGCGGCGACAACCTTCTTGGGAACTCGTCGTCCAGCGTGCGCAACCTGAAGCAGTACATGAACTCGCTGGGGCGGATGGCCCGCACCCGTCCATTGGTGGTGTGCCCCGGCCACGGCAACACGATCATCCGGGGTCAACAACGCATCCAGCAGCAGATCGCCCACCGCCTCAGCCGTGAGGACCAGGTTCTGGCCGCGCTGGATTCCGGCGCGTCGACCGTCGACGAGATCGTCACCGCCGTGTACCCGCGCAACCTGCGCCGATCCCTGCGCGCTGCCGCCGGACGCAACGTGCGCACCCACCTGGAAAAACTGCGCCAGGAAAATCGCGTCATCGAGCGCGAAGCCACCTACGTGCTGCCCGACTAGCGGTCGCCGCAGCATCCCGCCACGATGCTTTACCGTGCTACTGGCGCCGCCGGCGCGATGGGCTGTGGATTGGCAATTTTATGCCTGGGACTGTTCCTGCTCACTCCGCTGGCAGTGTTCCTGTTAAAAGGAGTGGGCTGGACACTGGTGGTAGTGGGCGTCGGGCTGGCAGCGCTCGGAGCGTGGACCTGGTGGAAGAGTCGTTAGGCCGGATTCCGGGGCATCTTCGGATTGCGCGGGGCGTTCCGGGGAGACGACCGGAATGGCCGGTTTCCCTCTTCGCAAAACGCCGCTGAAACCCTGCCGCGTAGCGCGTTTCGCCATCACAGGCGAATTCCGGCAGGAACTTGACACCGGTTGTTGACAAAGGGGTAACAAGGGTATAAATTGCCCCAAATGCCGCCGCAATCATGCGGTCAAGCCAACCAGCGAGGAGGCAAATATGCTTACCATTGGGCACGAGGTAGTCCGTCCCGGAAGGCACTGGGGGGACGCCGAAATCACGATTCCGGTTCCGGAAGAACTGGAAACCACTCCTGGTATCCCGATGACCGGCCGTGAGGTTGACTGGTACGCCCGCGAATATCCGCTGGAAACCATGAACATCACTGAGCGGGCTTCCCGCGACTGGTCCAACACCCTCCGCGACCTCCACGCCGAGATGCGTGAGATCCGGAAGGAGCACGACAAGCTCAACAGCAACCTCATCATGGCCGCCCGCTCGACGGCTGAGATGGATCCCACTGCTGAGGCCACCGGCGAGGACATCTCCCAGCTGGTCAAGGACAAGGCCCGCCAGCTCGGTTACCTCGAAGTAGGTATCACGTCCTACGACCCGCGCTATGACTACAAGAGCAAGCGCGGCTTCACCGTGCTGCCCCACGCCATCTGCCTGGCCTATGAGCAGGACTTCGAGCCAACCCAGACCATCCCCAGCGTCGACGCCGAGATCGTGCACTCCAGCACCTATCGGACCCAGGCTGCTGCCGGTCTCGAACTGGGCAACTTCATCCGCAGCCTCGGCTATCGCGCCCACGTCATCCACTCCAGCGATGCCACCGGCCCGGTGATCCCGATGTTCGTCGCAGCCGGCCTCGGCCAGCTGGGCGCCTGCGGGTACCTGCTGTCCCCGCACACCGGCAACCGCATGCGGCTGATGATGGTCACCACCGACGCCAACGTCACCTATGACGAGCCCGTCGACTACGGCATCCACGCCTTCTGCCAGGTGTGCCAGGTCTGCGTGAACCGCTGCCCCGGCCGCGCCCTCATGCGCGACAAGATCTGGTGGCGCGGAA